>JBJOND010000001.1:0-108091 GCA_046052065.1 Bacteroidota bacterium
TCATATTTGATTAATAAGCAACTTGACGATTGATGATACCCGCTGAGATGAACTCCTTCCAAGCAATGTATCCAACGATTTATTTTAAAGACGGTCCATTCATTTAAAACAGGTGTCTTTATGACTAACTCTTTCCAACCACTCACATTCTGTGAAGATGAATGCAAACTCATCGCAACAAAGAAGGAAATAAGTATCGTTCGCTTAGTCATAGATGCAATTTAAGTCGTATAAATAGACAACTTAAAAAATTTGTTTAGAAACCTTACGAGCATCTTACAAACAAAACCCGCATACTATTAACTCGAACTGATTATATTTGACATAGATAAAACCCTTTATGAATATAAGAATTGATTCGATGGAAGCCTATCATCAGGCTTATGAAAAAAGCGTACTTACTCCCGAGAAATTTTGGTCGGATATTGCCAATGAATTTGTTTGGAAAAAACGCTGGGATAATGTACTCAACTGGGACTTTAAATCGTTTGATGTAAAATGGTTTGAAGGAGCTTCCTTAAATATTACTGAAAACTGCCTCGACCGCCACCTAGAAAAAAATGGCAACACCCCAGCCATTATCTGGGAACCCAACGAGCCTAACGGCAAGGGATGTACGCTAACCTACAAAGAACTTTATCAGGAGGTTTGCAAAGCATCCAATATGTTAAAGCGCTTAGGGGTAAAAAAAGGAGATCGTGTTTGTATTTATATGCCTATGGTACCAGAAGCCGCGGTTGCCATGTTGGCTTGCGCAAGAGTGGGTGCGATTCATTCTATTGTATTCGCAGGATTCTCTGCGCAAAGTTTAGCTGATCGTATTAATGATGCCACTTGTAAATTAGTCATTACAGCAGATGGCGTTTACAGAGGAGCGAAAGCCTTAAACTTAAAAGAAATAGTTGATGAAGCATTAACGTCTACGACATCCGTAGAAAAAGTAATTGTGTTAAAACATTTATCCTCTTCGATATTTATGCATTCGGAGCGAGATATTTATTGGCAAGATGCCATTTCAGGCTGCAGTGATGTATGTGAAGCAGAACCAATGGATGCAGAAGATATGTTATTCATTTTGTACACCTCAGGTTCTACAGGCAAGCCAAAAGGAGTCGTTCACACCACAGCAGGTTATATGGTTTGGGCTGGCTATACATTCAACAATGTATTTCAGTATAACGCAGGCGATATTTACTGGTGCACAGCAGATATTGGTTGGGTGACTGGACATTCGTACATTGTTTATGGACCGTTATTGAATGGTGCTACTACGTTAATGTTCGAAGGCATACCTACCTACCCCGATGCTGGTCGTTTTTGGAATGTAATTGATAAACACCAAGTGAATATTTTTTATACCGCTCCGACTGCTATTCGTTCGTTAATGGCGCAAGGCGATGATTTCGTTAAGCCCTATGCGTTAGACAGTTTGAAAACATTAGGCTCTGTTGGAGAACCTATTAACGAGGAAGCATGGCATTGGTATCATGAAAAAATTGGAAAAGGAAATTGTGGCATCGTTGATACCTGGTGGCAGACAGAAACAGGTGGTGTAATGATTTCTCCCTTAGCGAATATTACTCCTACTAAACCGACCTATGCTACCTTACCGCTTCCGGGAGTACAGCCTGTACTGGTAGATGCAGAAGGAAAAATAATTGAAGGAAATAATGTGGAAGGAAATTTATGCATCCAATTTCCATGGCCTGGCATGCTGCGCACAACCTATGGCGATCATGAGCGATGCAGAACAACCTATTTCAGCACTTACGAAAATTTATACTTTACTGGTGATGGTTGCAAACGCGACCATGATGGTTATTACCGTATAATTGGAAGAGTAGATGATGTTATCAATGTTAGTGGTCACCGACTTGGAACAGCTGAAGTAGAGAATGCCATTAACGAGCATATTCACGTGATTGAATCAGCGGTGATTGGTTACCCACACGAAATTAAAGGACAGGGTATATACGCCTACGTTATATGCGATCAATTACCAGCTGATGAACATACAACTCGCAAAGAAATATTAGATGTAGTAAGCAAAGTAATTGGTCCGATTGCCAAGCCTGACAAAATTCAATTTGTAACTGGCCTACCTAAAACACGCTCAGGTAAAATCATGCGAAGGATTTTAAGAAAAGTAGCAGAAAACGACTTGAGTAATTTAGGTGATACAAGCACTTTGTTAGACCCAAGTGTAGTAGACGCGATTATTGAGGGAGCAAAAAAGATTTAGTCTATTGAATGAATTTTAAAATACCTCAATTAACTTTTTTTGTTGTCTGCCAAGCAGCTAATTGCCATTGTTTCTTCCTTTTAATATAGACGGCAGTAAACCTTCCATCTAATTTATAGGGAGTATCGTAGTATTTACCTTGCATATGCACTAATCCAGCTGCAATAACTGTTTTCTTATTCAGAAAAACGTATTGCGTACTATCTGTAACAAAAGATTCAAACTTATATTTTCCACTTTTTAGCGCAAGGAGATAGGCCTCCTTATCTTCAAAAGTTAAATTCGAATGTGTGTATAAAAGATCGTTGGATATTAATTCAGTTGTTTTTGAAATATCACCATCAACTAATGCCTGATACCTTTCACTTTCAAAAGCTTTTATTGCTGCTATGTTTGATTGAGCAAACGTACTATTTGCAAATAGTAAAAATGTAAACAGGAGAATTATTTTTGATTTCATAGATGGAAGTACAAATAATGTTTGATTGCAACTTTCACAAAAGTAACATTGTTTTAAAAATCTGGAAGCTTTAAAAACAATATCTCCTAATTAACTTAGAAATATCGCCACAACCCTATTACTGATTAATAGTTATGTGCCATTATCAATTGGATAAGTATAAATTAACAACTGCATCAAAATAAAAAAGGACTGATTACTCAGTCCTTAATAATTATTGCGTTTTAGCCATTGAGCGCTTTACTTCGTCGGTGCCCCAATGTGGTTTTAAAAACTCTTATTCTGTACCAGCCATTATACTCAAGTTTTTTTATTTTTTAATATTAGTAGCAAATACTATTTAAACACATCTGGACTAAGATCGCCTTTGGAGTCTTTTAGTTTTAGCATACCAGCTAAATCTAACATATCAGCCTTAGTGCTCCAGTCCATTTTACTCAAATCAGAATAACGTCTTAATTCATTTAGTTCATCTCCTTTAAAAACTAAATGAGGCCAAGTGGCGGTTTTTTTATTTCCATATCCATCGTCGCCATTAATGATAAAGTTTATATCAGCTTTTTCGATTGCTGAATTATCTTTTGCAATTTTCCATACATGCTCTAAAATGTAGCTGTATTCATAACCTTGACCCATTAAAATTGATTGATTTGCGTCCAAATTCACATTTACAGTACCGTAATAGGTAGTTCCAGAAATAGAACCAGATATTTTTTTTGCATCGCTTTCCTTAGACCCTCCACTACAACTAGAAAGTAACATTGAAGTAAATAACGCTGTTACTAATACAGTCAATAATTTTTTCATTTTATTTATTAATTTATTTATAAATCCTACTCTTATCGATTTTCGGAATCCTCGCCTCATTATTAAAGGGCTACTTAATTCTACTGTTTTTTTCTGTCTATTTGACCATAAGCATGATACAAATTAATTTATTTTAAAACCTATCTTTCAGTAAGACAATTAATATGAACTAAAACAAAGTCATTCACCAATAAAATAAAGTCTAATTGAACTAGTTCTGTCCTATTAACTAGGTTTGCACTTAAAAAAGATTTGTTCAGATAAGGAATCGTTATTGACGGCGATAAAAGTTACCTCCAATTATTCTCAAACCCTCTTCAGTTACCTTGGCGTTACCAATCAATTCTTCATTACCCATAGCATCTTTATGGTATAATGAGAGATTATTTGCAGTTCCTGTCCAGGTCCCATAATCTGGTGTGCCGTCGCCAACAGAAGGTTGAATAATCAGAGAACCTCCGTTTTGTAAAATAATTGTTGATTCCATACCAATATTATCGGTCCCAGAATATGTTCCTGAAACTTGAACTTCTTTTCGCAAATCTTCATGAGTATCTTTTTGATTCTGATCTTTTGTTGTTTCTGAAGTCTGTGAATCTAATAATTCAAAAGAATTATTTTTTTCTGAATTGTTGTTACATGCCACTTGAAAAACCAATGCAGCAATGAAGCAAACGAACACGATTACATTTTTAAATATTTTCATTTTTTAAAATTAATTAATTTAAAATTTTTTTATTTTAAAATGACAACTTGTTTATAGTCCATTTTGAGCTTTCGCCATTACTTTCCCATTAGAAAAAGTAATTGAAATCACATTTGTACCAGATTTCCATGTCATAACTTCAGCACTAATGTTACCTCCAAATTCTCCAAGGTCAACATTAGATGAAGCCTGAGAATCTCCTTTACCAAGAATGGATTCAACTTGAGAAACTGACATCCCATTAGATATTCTTTCATAGTTGTCTTTGTTAATCTGTCCAGCGCAACTCACAATAAATAGCGAAGCAGAAATAATAATTGGAATGATTAGTTTTTTCATGATTTTTTAAATTTTTTAGTTTAATTGACATTACCACTTTCATTCATAACTCTTGTGTTTGGTGTAATGTTTAATTATCAAATTAAAGTTTCCTACTCTTTTAGCTTTTCGGATTCCGCCCCGTTTTTTAAAGTGAAATCTGGCCTCCACTTTATCATTTTATAATTTATTAATTAATCTGAAAACTACTTGCTGATCTCTATTTATGGATTAAAAATTTAACTACACTTTTGAGCTGATTTCCATCTATTCTCAAATTTGAAAATATCGGACTCTTAATATTTACGAGAAATCACAATCAGAATATTTAATTGAATAAAACCTTTCACCGAACTTTCCACTTTTCCATTGCCAGTCACCAATAAATTTCTCAAGACAACCATTAGTTACATTACCATTATAAATACTCATAATCGTAATTTTCTGAGTATTTTTATCATAGGAGTAACTTGCATTTGTCTTACATGATTGTATTGTAGAATTATTAGGTCTCGTCCAAAGTTCACAAGTGTCCTCATTAATAAATTTTATACACCAAATAGGGTCGCATTCATAACATTGCAACGTTGAATTAGGCCCATCAAAGAATGTATATGTTTCACCGATTCTTAAATGATTTGCTCCTCCACAGCCAGTTAAAACCGGAAAACAAATTGTTATAACAACAAAAATTAAAGATAACTTTTTCATATTTATTGATTTATTTTATTTGTCTGCTCTACAAATTTTTAATCCAAATTTTTTAATTAGTAATTAAAGTATTTTTAAGGTAGCTAATAACATCCTTTATTAATATTTGAATTAATTATTTATCGATGCTAATTAATTCTACATCAAAAATCAATGCAGTATTAGGACCAATTTTTCCACCTGCACCTCTTTCGCCATAAGCTAATTTTGAAGGTAAATATAATGTCCACTTAGAACCTACAGTCATTATTTGCAAAGCTTCTGTCCAGCCTGGAATTACTCCACTTACAGGGAATGTCGCTGGCTGACCACGTTCAATTGAACTTTCAAATACAGTTCCATCGATTAAAGCTCCAACGTAATGAGCAGTAATTCTATCATTTAATGTTGGCGTTGAACCAGTACCCATTCTGATTACTTTGTATTGAAGTCCGCTAGGAGTTGTAATTACACCTTCTTTCTTTTTGTTTTCTTCTAAAAATTCTTCTTCAGATATATCACTAGTTTTTTCATTTGAAGTCGAAGATGATTTCATTGAAGCATCGGAAGAGTCACTTGTTTCTTTTGATACAAATAAATTTGGCATTTCTTTAGAATATTTGTCCTTATAAAGTTTACCGAATAATTTAATAATTTCTTCGTAATTGCTTTTTGAGGTCGCCATTGTACCCTGTACACGCCAACTTCTTGTTGACATTTGTGCTACAAGCTTTCCATCGGTATATGGGAATATTTTAAATTCACTTACAGTCAATTTATCATTACCCTCCCATTTTCCTTTTATAAAAGGTATATTTCCTTCATAGCCGAACTCTAATTCTGTAGCTGTACCAGGCTCAGTTACCCAATCTTTTTGTCCTATTTGATAATTATCGTTTGACGTGAAATAAGAATACTGTTTATTAAGCTTTTGATTGTTCAAAACCGCAATAAGTCCGTCTGTTTGAACTTCGAAAGACGCTGTACCAACAATTAATGGAGTTGAAAAACCGATATAGTTGCCTTTAAATTTATCCCAAATGTTATTTAACAATTCCTTATCGCTCGGTCCGTTAAAGTATTTAAACAAACCCAAAAATATAAGGATTAAAATTGAAAAAATAAACAACGCAATTTTTAGAATTGTTTTCTTCTTGTTTGGACTATTTCTATTTTCACTTTGAGGTTGGGATTGTTTATTACTTATAATTTGTATATTTAATGAATCTACTTCTTGGTTTTTTAATTTAGGATTTGAGAGAACAAAGCGATTAGCTATTATGGTTAATCTTTCTGGATTTAGCAAACCTCTTTCATCATCTTGGAGCTCTTCTAAATTAATTAAAATACTCCCGTTTGAAAGATTAATAACAAAATTGAAATTACCATCAATTATAAAAGAATGATAAGTTCCAATTCTATTATCAAAAATCTTTGCTTTCTGAAGTAATGATTTTATTTGGTCTGATCCGTAGAATAATTGCATTTAATAATTTAATAATTTAATATTTTAATATTTAATTTTTATGGAAATTAAAAAAAACTTAATTCGGATAAAGATCAGCATAACATAACTCACAACAGTAATCACCATATATACCACCCTGATATTTATTTCCGTTCCACTGCCTCCCACATCTATGAGTCATTGTATTATTTGAATTGGAGCTTGGGATATTCGATTTATCGTTGTTTTGTCCATTATGATTAAATGGCCTAGCCATATTAAGTAGGATAAAAAAAATAATTACACCACAAATTAAAAAATATTTTTTTTGTAAACTAGGTAATGCTTTGTACCATTCTCTGACTGATTTTTTTTCAATTTGAGTTGGTTTATTGCTATTAACCAGTTTGCTAGAGGCGTTTTCTGTCTCATGTTTTATTGAGGGATTGACAGAAACAAATCGATTTGCTATTTCAGTTAATCTTTCGGTTGTTAGTGCCTCTTTTGCATCATCTTGTAAATCCTCAAGCTTGAAATGTATTTTGCCATTCGAAAGTTTGATTACATAATTGAAATTTTCATCAATTAGGAAGAGTTGATACGTTCCAATATTATTATTAAAAATTCTTACTTTTTGAAGAACTGATTTTATTTCATTTATACCGTAGTTTGTCTGCATAGCATATTTCTAATTTGAATACTCTTTTCTAATATTGCATTCACAATATTGATATTTTTTTAGTTTGTCAAAATTTCTTATCAATTATTAAAAGGTCATAGTTATCATTTTAGTATATGCTTTCCCAAAACTTTTTACAGCTAAATCAAGAGTGATTTCCGTTTTGAAAAATTACCTTCTACTACTTAACTTAATGCTAGGCAAAAAGCTTTAACAAATCACTGAACCGCCAATTTCTTCCAGCTACTTTTATAAGTTGTATTGTTTTATTAATTATATTTTTTATATTAACAACTTATTATCCTGATATTTTTTTTATTTATTCTTAACACAACGTACCGATTGTCCATTTGTCTTAAAATAGTTGAGACGATTAATATTGCTATTGCTGAAATCCAGGTAGAAATAGTATGCATCTAAAGTCGAGGCCTGAGTAGCACTCCACCAATGCCCTTGGTTGCCAATTTCTAAGTATGTGCCATCATAATCTCGACAGCCTCCGGGAAGTCCAGAAAATCCACTTGAGTTAGTAGCACCAAAATTCGGACTAGCCCAATTCACTAATTCAATTTCTTTCATCGCTCCACCTGCTGTTGTACTTTGCGTGCACGCTGAACAAAAAGTATTTGCTGTTGGATCAATTGCTTTAATCATTTCATTCCAATCTTTGTCACTTGGTACGTGCCAACCCGTAGGACATAATCCACGAGGGTCTGCCACTGCATACCAATTATACAACTTACCAAATACGCTATCATTGGTTGCATTATTGTCATATACTGAAAAGGCTCCTATAGTATCACACTTCCATTGATCATCATTTAATCCAGTTGGTATTGGTGTTCCGTCTTTATAATGCTCTGTTTTTAAATTTTCTTTAATCCAAAATTGCTTACCAATAGCTACAATATTATATACATTACCGTCTATGTCAGAGACTGTGTTTTTTATACTAAGATTTTCGCGATTATCTACTTTGGTCGGTTTTGAATCTGTGCAACCATAAATCATTAAAATTAAAGTTGAAATAAAAAATAGTTTTTGCATTTTATAAATATTTTCTAATTGAGTTAATGAAGTTTATATGCTTATTCATATCATACATCCCAAATCGATACTGTCCTTTTTCTAGCTTGATTAGCTGACAGTACACTTTAGGGAAAACCACATGAACATCTTTTACTTGAAAAGTAATATTATAAGCGTATGGCAACATCGCATTATAGCTGTTCGCATCAATACCTACAGATTTTAATTGTTCGCAAACAACTTTATCTTCATTTGGTAGTGGATTAATTTTCTCAACGTTATCGATGTAACCAACATAGTAACAACCAGGCTTAATCCCCTCTTTATTTTTATCAACCTTAGTATATAAATACAATCTCTCGATTTGAGCCGTTTTATTTTTATTGTTGAAGGCTTGAATAAACCCATGGCAAATATGATCGGGATTTTTCTTATTAGCATGATATTCTTCGAACAGCCACTCTTCCCAACCAAATCCATGGATTTCTTCATAGAGCGTACCATTGTTTGATGTGCATTTACCGTCCCTACCAGATGGAGTTTTCCAATTATTAAAATTGGAAGTAAGGCGAGTAAAAAAATGTTGTTTTAGTTTCATAGAAAATCTCACTTTTTATTTTTAATTTATCAAATTAATTCAACTTAGTGCATTTGTAAAAACAAATCACACGTAACCAATTTGAATTGGATTCCAGTAATTTGCAATAACATTGTTGGTTTTTAACTTAATAATTCGCAAATTTGAATAATCTAATGTTTTAAAATAACCACTCTTAAAGGAGATTAAACATTCTGAAAGCAATAACTAACTTATTATGATTGAAGACAACTCTAAATATCCTACTCTAAAAACAAATGGTCGTATCGGACAGAAAATTCGTCGTATTCGTGAATACCGCGATTTAAGTCAAGATTCGGTTGCTATGGAAATGGGAATGAGTCCGTCTGGATATAGCCGTATTGAAAGAGACGAAGTTTCTATTACAGTGGATAAATTAAATCGACTTGCAGAGATTTTAAAAGTGTCGTTGTTAGATCTAGTTAGCCCCGAAGAATCAATTGTTTTTAATAACTATGGTACAGCAAAGGACAATAGCTTTTCTACAATTAATGGAGCCTTGGATATTGAAAAAATAGAACAACTTTATAAGGATCAAATTAATCACCTTCAACAGGAAGTAAATTATTTAAGAGGAGTAATAAATACACTTACAAAATCGACATAAAGCTTAGTTGATTCCCCCCGCTATAATCTTCGCATCATTTTATTGAAACATGCTAAAATAAAAAAAGGACTGATTACTCAGTCCTTAATAATTATTGCGTTTTAGCCATTGAACGCTTTACTTCGTCGGTGCCCCAATGCGGTTTTAAAAACTCTTCCGATTTATTTGCTTTTAAGCCTTCGCTCGCTAACTTATAATTTTTAGCAGCTTCTTTTTTGTTGCCTGCCTTCAAAAGCTCATCCCCTTCTACTAAATATAATCGCGGATTAGTAGCGTCTATCTTTTTAGCTTCGGAAATTAGTTTTTTAATCTTTGCTTTGTGATCGGCTTCTAATGAATCATTATGATTAGCCATCAAACGTAAAATGTGCGCCTTCAAAATCAATGGCTCAGCATCCTTCGGACTTAACTTAATTGCTTTGTCAGAAAAGCCTAGCGCTCGTGTATATACTTCTTGCTTGCGCAATGTATCAAAATATAAAAACCCACACTCTGCATCGATATAAGCCGCATAATATTGTCCGTAGTAATTCGTGGTGTCAGCTGCCGCCAAACGATCAAAGCCTTCATAAATCTTTGCTCTGGTTGTATTGCTAGCACATGTATCCCAAACATTAACATAGCGAACTAAAGCCCGATTAACAACGCTTGGTCTTACAGCAGGACGCTTTAACTCTTGCTTTGGTGCTTGCGCATTAACACTCATTTGTAAACATAATAGCACGAACAGTGCAAGTATAATTTTCTTCATTACAATTAGTTTTTAAATAAATCTTCTACCCAGGCCTTTCCCCAATTTTCTAATTCTTCTTGCGACCAAAGTTCGTGATAAAAAATTCTTTTCTGAAAACGCGGAGGTAAATATTTCTGCCAGTTGGTTCCACCCGTTGCAGCAATGTCAACAGGATCTTTTTGTAAATATTTTACCGCCGACTTATAATGCGACAATGGCCAGTTAATGTTTACATTCACATCTAACTGCTTTAATAATTTAATCAGCTTTTCATTCTGCTGATCTTCCGCCGATAGCCTTTTATATTGCGACAATACATTCACTCCTTCCATCGATTTTACAAGGGTGATTAATTGCGTCGAGTATTTATCTTCAAACTGATTTAGCGTTAATGTCTTTTTACCCGTTGCTAATTCTGTTGCGCCCGCCTTCCAGTAAATATGCTCAAACATTTCTTCAACGCTCGCACTCTTACTATTTATTTTATCTCTAACATCTTTTGAAACCAGTCTTTCGAATTCTGTTGAGTAAATTTCAATACTACGGTATTGTGCCGACTGAAATCCAGATGCAGGCAATAAGCTCATTCTAAACTTTTGAAACTGCTCTGGCTCCATGCCATCTACCATAATCGAAAAAGAATCAGTAAGTGCAACGAAATAACGATTAATGCGCTGCAACTTTTGAATCATCAAATCAAGCGTAATATTTTTTGCGTTGCTAATTTGCTTGAATTCATGAATCGATAATTTAAAATATAATTCCGTAATCTGATGATACATGATGAATACTTCTTCATCAGGGAATTTCGTTTTTGGCGATTGTAAACTTAACAGCGTATCTAAATGAATATAGTCCCAATAAGTTAAATAATCAGCATATAACAGCCCATCAAGGTAAGATGTTAAATCCTGCCCCATGGCATTAAACTTCTCTTCCAGAAGCTTAATTCTACTTTCAATATTTTCAGGTAAACTCATGCTTCAAAAATACTATTTCCGCTCGAATATTTATCGGCAAGTGATAAAGATTTGTCCATAAAAAAAGCCGACTCGAAAGCCGGCTTTATAATTTTTAATTTTTGCGATTAATCTCTTCGACCACCCATGTAAATCATGACGTAGTATAACAAGGTTGCGATAGATGCTATTGCTGCTACCACGTAGGTCATAGCTGCCCACCATAATGCATCTTTTGCGTTATCGTGCTCTTGTCTTGTAGAAACACCTGATGATTCTAACCATGCTAATGCGCGGTTACTTGCATCAAATTCTACAGGTAATGTTACCAAGCTAAATAAAGTAGTTGCAGCAAATAAACAGATACCAATTAATAATAAACTTGGGAAGGTATTAATCGTTAAAATTCCAGCTAATAAAATCCAGTGCATCCAACCTGAAGCAACGCTTACAATAGGAACTAACGTTGAACGAAGTTGTAACATATTATACGCTGTTGCATGTTGCACTGCGTGGCCACATTCGTGAGCAGATACAGCTGCTGCTGCTGCATTTTTTCCATAATAAACACCCTGACTTAAATTCACTGTTTTATCAGCAGGGTTATAGTGGTCGGTCAGTTGACCTTCAACGCAAATTACTTTTACATCATAAATTGCATTGTCGCGAAGCATTTTTTTCGCAATTTCTTCGCCTGATAAATCAGAGCTGATTGGCGTTTGAGAATATTTTTCAAACTTGCTCTTTAAACGAGATTGAACCATCCAACCGATGGCCATAAAAACTAAGGAAAGGACAAACATCATAATCTTATTATTTTTTCTGTTATACGTTAAAAGGTACTTTTTATTGTAATTGGTAAATGAATAAACAAATTTAATGGATAAAAGTTAAATATTACTCCCAACGGAACACTTTTACTGCTGCAAAATAAATGATTACCCCCCACAGTAAAATGACACCTAGTTGCGTACTAACATCCATCAAACCAGCTCCTTCAAAAGCCACTTTTCGCATGGCATCGTTGAGATAAGTAAGCGGAAGAATTTTACAAACCGGTTGCAACCAAGAAGGAAAATTATCGATTCCGAAGAAAGTTCCAGAGAGTAAAAACTGAGGCAAGGTAACAATATTCGCTAATGGCGGTATGGTTCCTTCATTTTTTGCTATTCCAGAAACCACAAATCCGAATCCCATAAATACAATCAAACCAATTGCTGATAATACAATCATATCTACAAAGGTTGAGAGTCCATTTATCAATGTAAATCCGAACGCATAATGTCCTAATAAAATTAAAAACATTGCACCTAACAACGCAAAAACCATTCTTGCCAATGCTTCACCTAAAACGATATAAGGTCGTTTGATAGGCGTTGCAAAAAATCGTTTGATGACTAATGTCTGACGTAAATTAAAAAACACGAATGCGGTACCGAATACTCCCGTACTCAACAATGAAAATCCTAATTGTCCAGGTAAAATAAAATCGATTGTTTCATACGTTCTTCCTTGCAATTGCTGCTCTTGAATAGTGGCCATTGGTTGAGAAATATGGGCAGCCTTTAAATTCAACTTATCAATCAAATGTTCTAACATCGATTTTACAATTACACCTTTCTCGCCCGATGCCATTGTTGTATAAAGCTGGACGTTGTAGGTAGAATCGCTGTTTGATTTTTGAATATTGATAATCGCATCCAAATCGCCTTTAAATATTTTTGCGCGTTGCGATGCCGTATCCATCTTATGCTGAACCGAAAAAGCAGGGTTCGAAATCAATCCAATATAAATCGGATTATTGGTATCACAATCGGGCGATAATGCTACATCTAAGGAAACACTTCCGCCTTTTAAAAATCCAAATACCGTAATAAAGATCAATGGAAACACCAGCGTAAATACCACTGCCGAAGGACTTCTTGTAATAGAACGAAAGCTTGCTTTTGAAATGGCAAGCATTGCTTTCAGTTGACTATAATTTTGGTTGTTATTCATCTTTCCATTCATGGCCTGTCAGTGATAAAAATACATCTTCTAAATTCGCTTTCTTAACTTCTTTCTTGCGCTCAAAACCAGAAGCCACTAATTGATCAATTAAGGCATCGGGTGTATCTAATGCAATAATTTTTCCTGCTTCCATGACAGCAACGCGATCACATAATTGCTCGGCTTCATCCATGTAGTGCGTTGTAATCACCACCGTTGCACCTTCATTGCGCACACTTCGGATTAAGTCCCAAAGATTTCTACGCGCCTGCGGATCAAGTCCTGTTGTTGGCTCATCTAAAAAGATAATCTTTGGTTGATTGATTAATGTAGTAGCAATCGAAAAACGTTGCTTTTGTCCGCCGGATAATTCTTTAAACTTCGCTTTCGCTTTATCTTCTAATCCTACTTTCGCAAGCATTTGCATCGGATTAATTTCACGGTTATACAAACCAGCAAACAACACCAGCAATTCAACTAAAGTCAAACTAGGATAATATCCCGCAGCTTGCAATTGCACACCAATGAGTTGTTTAATGTCGTTGGCTTGTGTTTCGATATTTAATCCGCAAACACTAACATTGCCACCTGATTTTTCTCTTAACGTTTCGATAATTTCGAGGGTAGTTGTTTTCCCTGCTCCATTCGGACCAAGTATTCCAAAAATTTCTCCCTCTTGCACCTCGAATGAAATCCCTTTCACTGCGTGAAAAGATTCATACTTCTTTTCAAGATTATTTACTTGAATGATACTGTTTTTTTGCACAAGGCAAAGGTAGAATTTAAAGAATGATAGCGGTTAAATTTTAGTAAAATATTCCAACTATAGTTTTATCAAAGCCTGCACAGTAAATGTACGCGGTGCCTGTAAGTCGGCCGGGCGACCAACATAGAGGTTATTTAGAATATTCTTTGTTACAAAGCTTAACTGCACTGACTCATTTACCTTATAAGCCAAACGAACATCAAACACCCATTCGCCATTCGGATTTTTATCACGATAGTCTTTAACCCCTGGTATCACTCCTTCAAAAATCTTATCAATATTTTCCATGAAACTGTAATATCGTCCACTTACACCAAAAGCGATTTTTTTATAAGTAGTTTCAGAATCAAACTTAAACATCGTTCTGTTACGGTATTTAAGCACATTTTCTTTCGAAGAATTAATTAATGTGTCTTCGGCTGGGTTAAAGTCTGTTTGAATTGGATCGATACATGTTATTCCTCCCATTATCGTTTCCTGCACCTCTCCAATTTTACCATCTCCTCCTATTGATATTTCAAATCCATCAATTCGGGTATTTCCAATATTCTTCGATTTAAATCCTAATCCGAACAATGGATCAACTGCTGGGTTACCCCATTGCCCAAAGGTAAATTCCATCATATCATTGTATTCCTGACGGAAAACAGATGCATCAATAAATCCTAACCAGGATTTAATTTTAAATCCTTGGCGCAAACCAAACTCATAAGAAGTACCTCTTTCTGTGGTAAGTGAATCGTTCGGATAAATAACAATGCTTCCCACCTGCGTACGAATATATTTTTCAGCAATGGTTGGAAAACGGAATCCTTGTCCGTAAGCTGCTCTTAAATAAGTTGCTTCAGCCGCTTTGAAATTCACACCAGCGCGCATCAATTGCTGTGGCTTAAATTTGATGCCTGATATTTCACCACCTTCGTAACGATAACCCGCTGATAAATTCCAGCGATTGTATTTATAATCTGTTTGCACATAGGCGGCATAGTTAGACGACTGCTGATCGCTGTATAAATCGCCTGAAACTTTCGTTTTTGATGCAGACAATCCTCCTGAAACTGTTAAATTTTCTT
Source organism: Bacteroidota bacterium (assembly GCA_046052065.1). Taxonomy (GTDB): domain Bacteria; phylum Bacteroidota; class Bacteroidia; order AKYH767-A; family OLB10; genus CAINEC01. The sequence continues at coordinate 15,125 of JBJOND010000001.1, forward strand.
TCCACTTATACTGACCTAGATACTCACCGTATGACAACAACGACAAGGCCTCTTGGTTAGTGTTGTTTTTATTGTTGGTCGAGTAAATTCTACCACGTAATTTATGACTGAATTTTTTTCCAACATAAGAAACGGAAGGATCAATGTATGTTCTAGTAGTAGTATACAAACTTAATGTACTAGCAGGTCCTGATGCTCCACCATAAGGTTGTAAAGCACCACTCGAATCATTTTCCCAGAATAAAAAGTTACCGCCTTTCGAAATTTGTGAATTAGCGGATAACCCTACCGTTAGTCCTGGCACATTTTTAAAATGATACCTCAAATTAAAATTACCACGAACACGTTCTTCACTTTCACCTTGGCGATATCCTTGATCATTGAGATAATGTCCTCCAACAACTACATCTAACTGACCAATTTTACGTCGATGTGAAAATTGTCCACCTGAAATCATCTCTGGGCCACTGCCCCACCATCTCATACTTCTGTCGAGGGGAGTATCATAAATTCCTGAATACAAGGTAATATTTGATTGGGCTGTATCAATAGGTACTACGGTTCGCATATTAATAACTCCGTTCAAAGCAGAGGAGCCAAACAATGCTGAAGATGCACCTTTAATCACCTCTACTTGTCCGATATTTTCTATTGGTAAGAAACTCCATTTTACATCGCCTGCATCACCTGCTAATAAAGGTAAATCATCTACCAAAACTAACACACGACTACCAGCACCATAACTAAATCCGCTACCACCACGAATATTCGCTTGTCCATCTATAACCGTTACACCTGGAATTTGCTCAACCGCTGTTTCCATTGTTGTCTGATTACTATTCTCAATATACTTTGGTTTTAAAACCTCCATCGAGACAGGAACTTCTTCAATTCGTTGCGCATGTTTCCCTGCTGAAATAACAATTGTTTTCAAATCCACTTTAGAGGGAACCAAACGAACTTTCAAATTAACGGTACTATTATTCTTGATTTCTACCATTTGTTTAAAAAGGTCATAGCCAATAAAACCTACGGAGATTTCTTGCATCCCTGCGGGCAATTTAAATTCTCCAAAGCCATTAAAATCTACCTGCGCTCCTACTTTATTAGGTTTGCTTTCAACGATTCCTCCAATTAAATGCTCGCCCGTATTCGCGTCTAATACTTCGATACGAATCATTCCAGTTTGTGCAAACAAACTATTGCTAAATAGAAATAACAAAATAACAGCTATTGTAAATTTAAACTTCATTGCAACTTTTAGTGATTTGTTAGTAAGAATCCATAAAAATGCAACCTATTTTCGATTAATAAAAATAATTTTGTGGCATTCGCTCATTAATTTTTCACAACCAAAGCGATATTATTTTATAGATGATGAACAACGATTTATTTTACAAAATCGCACTTACATTTATTCCGAATGTAGGAGCCGTACTCGCAAAAAACCTGGTAGCCTATTGTGGCAGTGCAAAAGCTGTTTTCGAGCAAACGGAAAAAGAATTATTAAGCATACCTGATATTGGTCCTGTAACCGCCCGCTCTATATTGCAGCAAACCGTATTTCGCAGAGCAGAAACAGAGCTAGAAATAGTAATCAAGAATAATCTCGATGTTTTATTTTTTACTGATGAGGCCTATCCATTTCGACTAAAACAATGTCATGATGCACCTATATTAATTTACAAAAAAGGGAACATCGATTTAAATAAACATCGCTATCTCGCAGTGGTAGGCACACGTAGCGCAAGTGCCTATGGGAAAAAACTAACGAGCGATTTGATTGATGATTGCATCGATAAAGACATTGTTATTGTGAGCGGAATGGCTTTCGGTATCGACATCGCAGCGCATCGTCAGGCTGTAAAGAATAAGCTACCAAGCATAGCAGTATTAGGCCATGGGCTCGATATTTTTTATCCTGCGCAACATAAAGAAACGGCAATAGCAATGTTAGATAACGGTTGCTGGCTGAGCGAATATCCCTTTGAAACAATGCCCGACCGAGAAAACTTTCCCTCGAGAAACAGAATAGTTGCAGGCATGTGCGATGCAGTAGTAGTAGTTGAAGCTGCGAAAAAAGGAGGCGCGTTAATCACTGCTGATATTGCACACAGTTATGCACGTGATGTGTTTGCATATCCCGGACGGATAGGCGACACGTTTAGTGAAGGTTGTAATAATTTAATTCGCTTTAATCAGGGTTCTCTTATTACTTCAGCTGCCGATATTTTCCGTTTGATGAACTGGGATCTTGATAATCCTAAAGCAAAAAAGAAATCGACTCAAAAAGCACTATTCGTTGAATTATCCGCCGAAGAAGAACAAATTGTTAATGCTTGTCAGATAGTGAAATCGATGGATGAAATTGCTATTCATGCACACTTACCCATCAGCAAAACGGCGTCGATTTTATTCTCTCTAGAAATGAAAGGACTAATACGGGCACTTCCGGGAAAAGAATTCGAATTAATCTGATAGGAATTATTTATTTTTGACCTTCAAAATTCAGAACATGTATAAAACATTAGAACCCGTATTAAATGCGGAATTAAACGAAATCAAAGAAGCAGGTTTATTCAAAACTGAGCGCGTAATTACAACTCCACAAGCAGCAGATATCAAAGCGAACGGCAGAGAAGTAATCAACTTTTGCGCGAATAATTATTTAGGATTATCATCGCACCCTAAAGTTATTCAAGCTGCTATCGATGCTATTCATACACACGGATTCGGAATGTCGAGTGTACGTTTTATTTGTGGTACGCAGGATATACACAAAGAATTAGAGGCAAAACTTGCCAAGTTCTTAGGTACAGAAGACACGATTTTATATGCAGCAGCATTTGATGCAAATGGTGGTGTGTTTGAGCCTTTATTGAATGAGCATGATGCGATTATTTCTGATGAATTGAATCATGCATCTATCATTGATGGAATTCGTTTATGCAAAGCTCAACGTCATCGTTACAAGCATAATGACATGAATGATTTGGAAGAGCAGTTAAAAGCTACGCAACATCTTCGTCACAGAATGATTGTTACCGATGGAGTTTTCTCGATGGACGGAACAATTGCGCAACTTGATAAAATCTGTGACTTAGCCGATAAGTACAATGCATTAGTGATGATCGATGAATGTCATGCGAGTGGATTTATGGGCAAGACAGGTCGTGGGACGCATGAATATAGAGATGTAATGGGCCGTGTAGATATCATTACAGGTACATTAGGTAAAGCGTTAGGTGGAGCAATGGGTGGATTTACCGCTGGAAAAAAAGAGGTCATCGACATGCTTCGTCAGCGTTCTCGTCCGTATTTATTCTCGAATTCGTTGGCGCCTTCTATTGTTGGTGCATCTATAGCTGTGATTGATATGCTAAGCGAAACAACGGCACTGCGCGATAAATTATGGGAAAACACTGCTTATTTCAGAAGTGAGATTACAAAAGCAGGATTTGAAATTAAACCAGGTGAACATCCAATTGTGCCTATTATGTTATACGAGGCAAAATTAGCTCAGGAATTCGCAGCAAAATTACTAGATGAAGGCATTTATGTTATTGGGTTCTTCTATCCTGTTGTTGCAAAAGGCAATGCTCGTATTCGAGTGCAAATCTCTGCTGGTCACGACAGACACCATATTGATCAAGCAATTGCAGCCTTTACTAAGGTTGGGAAAGAGCTTGGAGTGATTAAATAGTGGGCAATTAAAATTGTTTGGGAACAAAATCAGAAATTACTACTTTTGCCTTCCCAATAAACAGGGCCTATAGCTCATTCGGTTAGAGCAACAGACTCATAATCTGTGGGTGCCTGGTTCGAATCCAGGTGGGCCCACCAAAACCATGTAGCAGAGTAAACTCGCTACATGGTTTTTTTATCAATTCACTTTACAAAGTTTTAATTTATTGTGGGTGCCTAGTTCTCCCGAGGCTTCGGGACAGGTGGTGCCGATAGCTATCGGTACACCAAAACCATGTAGCAGAGTAAACTCGCTACATGGTTTTTTAATTAATTCACTTTACAAAGTTTTAATTTAATGTGGGGGCCTTCCCGAAGAAATATCGGGACGATGGATTCGGAACAGGTGGTGCCGATAGCTATCGGTACACCAAATAAAAAACGCTACAATTATGTAGCGTTTTTTATTTAAATTATTTATTCTCCTGACACAATTCAATCAGCACACCGTTGGTTCCTTTCGGATGTAAAAAACATACGAGCTTATTATCAGCACCTGGCTTAGGCTCTTGATTTAATAAAACAAATCCTTCGCCTTCCAATCGTTTCATTTCTGAGCGTATATCTGCTACATCAAAAGCAATATGATGAATGCCCTCTCCTTTCTTTTCAATAAATTTTGCAATAGGCGAATCAGGGTTTGTAGCAACTAACAACTCAATTTTATTTTCTCCAATCTGAAAAAAAGAAGTATTTACACCCTCTGATTGCACTTCTTCCGTTTTATAATGCGCTTGTCCGAACAACTTTTTAAATAGCTCATTCGAATTATTTAAATCTTTTACCGCAATACCTATATGTTCAATTTTTAACATCATTATCCGTTGAATTTGTTTTGTAAATATAATTAACTGTTGTTGATGGATTGTCGTTAGCTGAATCGGATTTTTCAATTGGTTTATTATCTTCAACATCAACATTCCAATATTCTTCCTCGTGCACTTCTTCTTCTAATTCCCAATCATAAACTGGTCGTTGTACTCCTGTTTTACGATAATACCAGGCCATTAATAATCCTGCAGCACCACCAAACAAATGCCCTTCCCAACTAATGCCTTGCAAGAAGGGCATTAAGCCCCATACCATACTTCCATATAAAAACACAACTAATAACGAAATGGTCATGGTTGATTTTTCTTTTTTAAATACACCGGTGAAAAATAAAAAAGCAGCAAGTCCATAGATGATACCACTTGCACCAATATGGTAATTTGTACGTCCGCCTATCCATAACCATATTGCATGCAGTAACCAAATTTGAAGGATTACACGATAAGCTATATCACGATGAAAAGTAAACAACAAAAAACCTAACACTAACAATCCTGCACTGTTAGAAATCAAATGTTCCCAATCGCCATGCACGAAAGGGAACGTAATAATTCCAGTTAACGCATCTATATTACGAGGCAATAAACCGTATTTTGAAAAATGTAGATGATAGTTGACCTCTACTCCTTTTATAATCCATAAAAGCATTACAAAAAGTAATGAAGGAATAAAATTTTGAAGTAAAAGTTTCTCTTCTTTACGCATTTATTCTATCAAGGCTTTATCAACTTTCGGAATGCTTGCACATTTCCGTTTTGATCTTCAATGCGTAGTAAATAAAAACCAGCATCGTAGTTACTTGTATTTATCTGATAGTTGTTTTTAAATTCGGTATTATTCACCAACTGACCAGTAGCAGTATACACTTTCAGAATGTATTGACCTGCTTTAGCAACGTCAATGTTTAATAAATCACTCATCGGATTAGGATAAACATTTAATCCGAATTGATTATTGTCTTGCAGAGAAGAAATACTCGTACAAATAATATTTCCAGTATTCGTTGCAGCGTTGAATACATTATTTACCTGCGTTAATACATTAGTTGTTCCTGAAATTAATGCATGAGGAGTTGATGCATTTGAAGTCACCGTATTGTTCGTTAGAGCAATTGTACTCATATTACAGGTGATTCCAGCTGAGTCTGTCTTAACAGCAAAAATATTTGTCGACGAAGAACTGCCTACATAACCTACCAGCAAATAACCACCATCAGTCGTTTTTATAAATGAGTTAAACTTCGATTGCACATAACCTGTTGGAAGATATTTATTCACCCAATAAACTAATCCTGATTGATCCACCTTAAAAAATAACGCTGATGTATATCCGTTTGAAAGCGATTCAGCATTTGCTGCAATTACATAATTTCCATAGCCTATCTGATAATCGGTTGTGATTTTAACACCATTTAAATTATTACCTGATAACTTATATTTCTTATTCATCAATATTGTACTCAACGAAGAATCATAACGCGTAACAACTAATGAACCTCCTGTTGGTCCGCCAAAATCTCCAGCCGACATAATAACAGTTTTTCCATCAAAATCTTTATAACTATCAATCGAATAAATTCCCATTGCCGTAGATGGATTTGCCAGAATAGCATTATTGGTATCAACAATACATGTTAGATTAGCTAAACGATTAAACGAAAATCGTCCGTCACCTAAATACGATGCTTTATAGTAAGGACTAGCAAACTGATTCGTATTTAAATGAAACTCGCTAAGTATGGTTCCAGCTGTATCTAAATAAGTAATTGATGGTTTTGCAGCACCTCCAATTGCTGTTGTTCCTGTTACAACATATTTATCATTACTCAATTGAAAAACGCTATTACCATAATCGTTACCACCCGTAACACCATATCGTTTGAACCAGATTAAATTTAAATCAGGAGAAAACTTCGCAAGAAAAATATCATTATCTGTTGTAGATGCCCGATAGTATCCTGTTACTAATAGTTCTCCCGTATTGGTAATATTCATTGCAATCGGAACAGCAGTAACGTTTGAGCCCAATTTACTTTGAATAGTATTTCCATTCTGATCTAGCTCTGTTAATGAAAAATTAAAATCGTTTCCTCCCGTATACACTGAACCTAACACAATAAAATGTCCGTTGCTGGTTTCAACTGCTGCAATGCCTTCGTTATAGCCCGTCTGACCTAATACAATTCGCTCAACAAATTGACTGTAGGAGAAGTTAGAGCATAGTACAACGATAGCAAATAATGTAATAATTCTTTTCATTTTAATCGAGTTTATATTTTTTAAGATATTTTCTATAAAGTTGTTCCTGAATATTATCCAAATTAATTTCTTTTCCACGGATATACGCTGACGTTACTATACTTGACTTCATATCAAGGATATCACCGGTTGAAATAATTAAGGTGGCATCTTTTCCGTCTTCTAAAGAACCAACTGTTTTATCAATTCCTAAAATACGAGCAGGATTCAAGGTAATTGTTTGTAAAGCTTCTTCTTTTGTAAGTCCATAGCTCACTGCCTGTCCCGCTTGGAAAGGTAAATTTCGATCTTTCCAGAATCCTTCATCTGTGATTGATACATCTATACCCTTTTTCATCAACAAGGAAGGCAGCTTATAAGGTAAGTAAACATCTTCATCATCACGACGTGGTAAGTTCTGTGTCCTTTCAAGAATAACAGGTATGTTGCGCGATTTTAATTCATCGGCTAACATCCAAGCATCGGCAGCACCACATAAAACCATACGCACTTTATAAATTTCGCAAAACTTGATAGCTGCTAAAATATCTTTTGCAAAGTTGCATCGCACATACAATGTTTTTGTATGGTTAAACAAGCCGCGCATAGCTTCTAAATTCTGATTTATTACTTCAGGATTTTTAGTAGTGGAATATACTTTTGCATTATCAAACAAGGTTGTTAAATCCTGCATTTGCTTTGCCGATCTTTTCATTTGCTCTTCTTCTGAATCTGCCCACGAAGCTTTGATTATTTGTGTTGATGGAAAATTTAACCAGATGCCTTCATCAATTTTGTAAGCTGCATCTTCATAATTCCAAGCGTCCAATTCTACTACTGATGATTGACCAGATATTAATCCACCTGTTGGAGCAACTTGCGCTAGTAAAATTCCATTTGAGCGTACGGTAGGAGTTACTTTTGAATCCGTATTATAAGCAATGATAGCTCGTGATGATGGATTGACATTTCCTACTTCATCATAATCATGCGTTGCACGAACTGCTTCAATTTCATTTATACCTAATACGGTATTCATTGCTATTAATCCCGGATAAACATGTTTACCATAAATATCTATGATGGTATCAAACGCGGTACGAGCTGGCTTAAATCCTTTACCATCCATAATAAAAGTAATCTTGCCTTGCGCAATACCAATTGCACTTTGCTCTATGACAGTTCCATTTCCAACATGTGCAATACCACCTAACAATAAAATTCTTTTGGTTGCTGTATCTGCAGGTGTTGGATTCTGCGCAAAACTACTTGATGAAACAAGCAGCGAAACACCTAAAACTATTTTCTTAATCATATTAATGCGGTAGTTGTTCTTTATTGTTACAGTGATTAAACTCTTCCATTTTAAACGATGGCTTACCCATATTAGCACCCTTGCCTTTTTCATCCAACGATTTATTCATTAATCGTGTTTTCTCCTGATGCGCATTTATAACCATCTGCTCTTCTTCTTTCACATCATAATAGCAAATGCCATCTACAAATGTTTTCTGAACCTTTGCGTAAATACTTAGAGGATTACCATCCCAGATTACGACATCCGCATCTTTACCTTCTTTGATACTTCCTACACGATTATCGATGTGTAATAAAATTGCAGGATTAAGAGTGACGAATTTCAAAGCATCCTCTTCACTCACATTACCATACTTTATTGCCTTTGCTGCTTCCTGATTTAAACGACGAGCCATTTCAGCATCATCACTATTGAGGGCTGTTACTATTCCCATATCATGAAGAATGCGAGCGTTATGAGGAATTGCCTCAATCACTTCAAACTTATAAGCCCACCAATCGCTGAATGTAGATGCCCCAACTCCATGCTTTTTCATTTTATCCGCTACTTTATAACCTTCAAGGATATGTGTAAAGGTGTTAATTCTAAAATTAAAAGTATCTGCCACATGCATTAACATATTTATTTCTCCTTGCTGATAACTATGACACGTAATAAATAGTTTCTTATTTAATATATCGGATAATGCTTCGAGCTCTAAATCTTTTCGAGGCATTTGTAATTTACCACCCGATTTATTGTAATTGGTCCATTTGTTTTGATATTCTCTTGCTCTGGTAAATCCATCCATATACACTTGCTCAACGCCCATTCTCGTTTGTGGATAACGAATTGTGTTCATATCGCCCCAGTTCGTTTGTTTTACATTTTCTCCCAATGCAAATTTGATAAAGCTATCAGCGCCTTCAAACTTCATTTGCTCTGCATTCATACCCCAACGCAACTTAATTAATTCTGTTTGTCCACCAATCGCATTCGCACTTCCATGTAACAGATGCGAAGTAGTAACTCCTCCAGCTAATTGTCGGTAGATATTGATATCATCTGGATTAATAACATCGCCAATTCTTACTTCGGCCGTAATCGTTTCTGTTCCTTCATTTACATCACCCTCAACAGCAATATGGGAATGTTCATCAATCATACCCGCCGTTAAATGCAAATTGGTTCCATCAATTATCTCCAAACCTGAAAGCTTTAACATCTTTTCATCAATGCTTCCAACCTTAGTAATCTTACCTTTAAAAATAAGTACATCCGTGTTTTTCAAAATCCCTTCTTTTTCGTTAGTCCATACCGTTATATTTTTAATTAAAACCGGATGTTCTAATGGAATACTCTTTCTTCCAAAGCCAGATAAAGGATAAGTTAACTCTGCTAAAGCAGGAGCATTACTATTTGTTTTGTTTGAAGCACTGTCTTTCTTATCAGTAAACGAGGCAGTTTGTTTTGCCGACCATACAGTCCACTCTCCATTGTTATTTTGTAATTGACCTTTGAATTCGTGATTGATATTATCAAACTGACCATTTAAACGTGTATAGCCCTTTCCTTTTACAGGTTCAAAGCGAAAAGTATACTGCAAGATATCTTTTACGAATTCTACTTTCACTTTTACAGTATCAATACTTATGGTAACTTCTGGTTGCGATTTATTACCCGAAATATCCATTTGATAATTGTTCCCTTCTGCGGTTTTTAATTCATATACTCCACGAATATCTATAGAATCATCTTCATTAATTACATAACGCTCGCCACCTATCCAGTTTTCTAACAAGACCCCTTCTTTAGTAAATACATCACCGCTACAAATCAGAAAATTAGCGAGCATATCTTTTTTAATTGCTCCCGTCTGATTATCGATTTTCAAAAGTTTAGCTGGCGTAAGAGTCAGTGCCTTTAATAACTTCTGTGAAGTCAATCCTGTAGATGATAGTCGTTGTAAGTTCTTTGCAAACGCTTTAGCATCCTTACATCCCGACAATGTTATACAATAGTTTACGTTGGCGCTATCTAAATAATATAAGTTATAAGGTGCGTAATCCCATTTTTTCAAATCTGCGAGTGAAACATTAGCAGCATCAAACGGATTAGAAACATCAAACCCTTCAGGGAAGTTAACTGGAATAATTAAACTTGCTCCTGTTGCTTTAATATCGTTCAATCGCAAATACTCATCACCTGCGCCTTTCAAAATATATTGCACGCCAAATTCATCTCCTAATCGATCTGCTCTAAGTAATGAGCGATAATTATTTACTTCAAAAATCTGCGGTAATAATTGCAAATCATTCCAAGCCGTCAACGATAAATTATTGTCGCGCTCCTTTACAGTTTTATACCAAGAGGCATCCAAATACGTCTGGCGCAACAAAGCAATAGTGCCCATTAAGGATGAAGGATACTCTTGTGTTGAGCTACCTTTATTAAATGAATACATCGCAGCAACTTTTTCTTTAAATAGCTGAACACCTTCGTCTTTTTTACCTAACAACACAAACGCTGCAGAACCACGAGCAATTCCATCATTTTGAAAAGTAAGCACTGAGCCAAATCCGATATTACGTATTTCACCCGCCTTTTTATCGTCTATAACAAAATTAGTAGATGCATTATACTCGGCTTTAATTGCCTGATTCCAACTAAATGCTCCTTTGGTTTGCGTATTATATTGCGGACCTCTAACACGATCGTTTCTTTTAACTTCAGGTTGACCATAATTGGAATAAATATCAATAAACGAAGGAATGATTCGCTTGCCTTTTAAGTCATAAATGACTGCATCTGATGGCACAGGTATATTATTACCTACGGCAATTATTTTGTTAGCCTTGATAATAAGTGTGGCGTCAGTTAAGATTGTTTTATCATCCTGCCAGATCTCAGCATGCGTAAATGCATAGGTAAAAACCCTTGGATCTGATAGGGCTTGTGTAGGCTGGGCCGATTGTGCAAGTAATTGCGATACAGGCCAAATAATAGTGAATAAGAATGTTAGTATTTTCTTCATTGTAGGGTCGAAGTTGCTTTACGAAGGTAATAGTTTTACCCAATCAAATATATGATGGTTAAAAATCTATTAACCATCAATTGTCAGATATTATGGCTTCGTTGAAACAAACTGCTGAACCTCTTTTGAATCTACATCGCATTCCTAAAACGAAGCAGGCGGTTGAGCACGTTCGAATGAAGTTATCTGAGAACAAAAGCGAAGAGGCAAAGTCGTTTATTAATAAATTGCTGGAGCTTTATTTAACGAGCCCCGGATTTAATGCCTTGCAGCTGTCTAAAGTTCGCATCAAACGCATGAAAGCAGATCATTATCGTGAAATGCTCCTATCTCTAGATGAAGAACTTAAATCGATATTAATAGAAGGGGAAACGAATTCATCAAATGCGACCAAAAAAGAGTCTACTGGTGAATTACATAGCCATGTAATCAAATTAACAGAGGACCTTGCTATTCATCCCACTTACTCTATGCAAGATGAAGCGCAGGAATTTGAAGAATTATTAATAAGCAAAAACGAACCAGAGTTATTATTATACCTTTTCAAAACGAGTCGTGCTTTTTATAAAAAAGCAGTTACTAAAGAAAAGACTCGTGATTTTTTAAGTAAGTATGAAACCGTTTTTAATCAGTCGAAAAATAATTTCTTACGAACGTACTATGGATTTATCCTTGATACGTTAGAACAGGATTTATTTACAGGTATATTAAAAGCAAATGAAGCAGAAGATCTTTTTAAGAATCTTGAACAACTACTACTTGAAGAATCATCAGAGGAAAACAAAGAAGAACTCTTATTAAACATTCTTAGATGTGGTGCCTTATTCCCAAATACTACAGAGATTCTAAAATCGTATATAAATGCAGCAGAGGAATTGCTGCAAAACAACGATCAGTTATCAGCAAGCAACAAAATCGTATTTAGCAGTTTAATTGCACTTTATTCTTCAACGGCATCCAAGTCCTATCGAATAAAATTACTGAACGATGCAGAAAGTTTATTAGAGGAAGAAGACACTGCTCAAAAATCAAAATTAAAAATCAATAAAGGAATTGTGCATTTGCATTTTGGAGAATTTGATGAAGCCAAGAAAAACTTCAATGCTGCAGAACACCTGATTTTTAAAACATCCTGGAAGAATATTGAAAGGAGGAATTCGTGGAAGGATATATGCTATTGGAGGAAATTCATTTTTGCAGAGATGATTTTAAGTAAAGATGTAATGTACAATCCTACGATGTTTAGCGATTTACAAAAAATCATTCACGATACTATGCAGGATTTCCAAGGACAATTTCAGTTAAAGTCTGAGATTGAAGCCATGCAGAATTTTGTTAGTCATAAATGGAATGATGCTATCGAAAAATACAAACTCGCCAATCAATATTATGATGCTCCGCATTATCCATTCGATTATTATTTTAATCAGGCTATGATTGCTATCCTGACAGATAAAAAGGAAACAAAATTTATTACTAAATTAAAATCATCCGAGAGCTTGTTTTTTTCTACGACTGCTATTTCGATTCTAACAAATGCAAAAATGTTTTTCAAAGAAAATAAATCATCCGAAATTTATCAGGTTGACCAATTACACGAAAACAATAAACATTTATAATCGCTCTGACATCAACTAATTTTCTGTTACTTTACAGAATTGCAAATTGTTTAAGCACTAAAACATCCAATGAATTTATCCAACAGAAAAGATATCATCTTTGTCATCCTGGCAGGGTTCTTTATCACTAATGCAATTGTAGCCGAATTAATTGGTGGTAAGCTCGTAGAATTCTTTGGATTGTTCACTCAAAGTATCGGAATTATTCTTTGGCCGGTCGTGTTTGTAATGACCGATTTAATCAATGAATACTATGGGAAAAGTGGCGTAAGAAAACTAACATTCATTACAATTGGTTTAATTATCTACACTTATTTTATCCTCACGATTGGCCTCAACTTAAATGCAACTTCTTTTAGCCCCGTAAATGATGCAGCATTTAAAACGGTATTCGGACAAAGTCAGTGGATCATTGTTGGTAGCATCATCGCCTTTTTATGCTCACAATTAGTAGACGTTTATTTCTTTTGGGTATTCAGAAAAATGACGAACGGAAAAATGATTTGGTTCCGAGCAACAGCCAGCACAGTGATAAGCCAGCTCTTCGATACCTTCATTGTACAGTTTATTGCCTTTGTTCTACCTGGATATTGGTCGTTTGATGAATTTCTACACAACGCAGCCATTGGCTATGTGTTCAAATTAATGATAGCAGTTGCATTAATTCCGATGATTTACATCCTGCACAATGTAATTAGCAGATACATGCATCCAGAGCTTAAAGAAGCTGCTGGCAACTAAGAGAAATATCAACTATTAGTTTTACTAATCAACTGTTGCAATCACTTTTAATTCGATTGCAATCGGTGTTGGCAAGCAATTAATCTCGCAAGTAGTTCTACAAGGTAAATTATCTTTGAAGTATTCTGCGTAAATACGATTGTATGTTTTGAAATCGTCTTTCATATTCGTAAGAAAAACAGTCACGTCTACAATTTTATCCCAGCTTGAACCTGCATCTTCTAAGATATAACGAATATTACGAAATACAGAATGACATTGAGCTTCGATATCGTAAGAAGTAATATTTCCATTCTCATCTAATTCAACACCGGGAATTTTCTTTTCTCCTCTTTCACGAGGACCAACACCAGATAAAAACAATAAATTTCCTACACGACGAGCATGAGGATATAAACCTACTGGCTCAGGTGCCTTTGATGAATTAATTCGGTTCGTAGAGTTGTCTGTCATTTTCTTTGATAAGTTTTAATTGAACATCTAAATCCCAGTTAGCACGAACAGTAAATAAATCTGTTAACCATACTTTCTCGGGTTGTTTTTTATTTAATAGGGCTTGCGATAATTGCTGATTGTTATCTTCATCATCAACTACTCGGATAAAATATTTTCCAGGTGTCACATAATCAAAATGGAATTCGTTTATCGATTGCCCTTTTAAAAGTCGTTGCTGGCTAACCACATGATAGTCGCTGTTGAGCAATTGAATTAAATACGGATTACTATTTACTTTATACTCAAGATGTGCAATAATATTTCCTGAATGTTCACGATCAGCGAACGAAATATAAATTTGCATACTATCATTTTTATTTCCGTAAATATCCTGAATAGTTTCTTTTGGCAACATCAATTGATATCTTTCTCCACGGGCAAATGAATAGTTGTTTAATCGCAATTTGTTTGGAGCTTCTTCAGAAAAATAAATCGAATCTATCAAAATAGTATCCTTAAATAGCAAAGCGGGTACTTGCATCTTTTCTAACGGATGATTACTAATTAATCGTAATGTATCAGAAGTAGTTTGAATATTCTTCCATTCGAAATTTAATGAATTTGATTTTTTTTCACTGAAGTCAATTTGCAACGTATCGTTTACATTTTTACCATCAGTAATTAAAAACTGCACTTCTTTAATTGATGAATCTTTCAAGCTAATGAAAAGTGAATCGCCATTTTGAGTTGGCAAATAATAAAAATCTTTATCGGAATACTTATTTCCAATATCGCTGCAATTTAATTGCACTGGAAGATTATAAACCACTAATGCTGTAGTTCTATCAAGCAAACTAGATTTTACCAAACGAATTTCTTTCGGAGCTTGTTTAAAAGTGTAGATATTGACTTCGTCATTAATTGGTAAATCAAGTAAACTACTTATAAATCCAACTGACTCATCGCTATCTGCTAAATAATTATTGTTTTTATCATCAACAGCAACGATATAATAACTTCCTTTTTTCAGATTGTTGATTTTGAAAAACCCATTTTCATCTGTTTTACCAAAATAAGTAGGCTTCTCTTTTAAGACTTCCTCTAAATTACTGCGATCAACTATTTCGTATAGCAATAAACTATATTTTGCACAAGGCTTTAATGTCTCCGCCTCTTTTACAATTCCTTTGATAACTAATGAATCAATTGAATCACCTGTTGAAAATACATATCGGATGGTATCGTTTACATTTCCTTCATGAACATCTGCAATAGCTTTTCCAAAATTTATTGCATACGTCGTATTTGATTGCAATAGACTATCAAACGTAATAACTACCGATTTTTTATACGCCTTTATTGTTGGAGCCTTTGCAGGAATAGGTGAAATTAAAATCTGACTAGAAGCATCATTCAGTTGTACATATTCGTCAAAATTCAAAGTTATTTCTGATGCATTAAAATTCACAGAGTTGTTTTCAGGAATTGAATTTAGAAGCTGAGGTGGCACCTCATCTTTAGCACCACCAGTAGGCAATACTTTATTCGCGCACGACGAAATAAAAATCAAAATTACAATCCACCAACAACTGTATTTCATGCAAGCGACTCTTTATACAATGTTTGAACAATTGAAATCACCTTCGATAAATAAATCGCATCAACTTCATCAAAACTATTTAACGATTCACTATCGATATCTAAAACCATTCGCACTCTATCGTCAACAATTACTGGCAATACAATTTCTGATTTTGATAAAGAACTACATGAGATATGTCCGGGAAATTCATCTACATTGGGAACAATAATTACTCGTCCCTCCATCCAAGCTTTTCCACATACACCCTTGCCATAAAAAATACGCGTACAAGCAATAGGACCTTGAAATGGACCCAACACGAGCTCTTCCGCTTTCACAAAATAAACACCTACCCATAAATGATTAAAAGTACTTTTTATGATGGCAACTATATTTGAAATATTCGCAATGAAATCTGTTTCCCCTTTTACAATTGCTTCCACTTGAGGTAACATTACTTTGTATTGCTCCTCCTTTCCAAGTTCTTTTGATGCTATGATTAAATCTTCAGCCATTGTTGCAAAGATATTAATCTTTACTATTCTGCATAGGCGATTGTAGCTATTGTCACCTTACATCCGTCAATCTTATTAAACAACTGCACACATGCTGCCAGCGTACTTCCAGTCGTCATCACATCATCGACTAATAACAGATGTTTGTTTTTTAATTCAGATGCCTTACTGACTTTAAAAACGGTGGCTACATTTTTAAAACGTTCAAAGCGGGATTTTTTAGTTTGGGTTGCATTATTCTTCACTCGCTTAAGGCAGTTTTTTAAAACAGGTTTGTTTAATTGTTTCGATATACCCTCGGCAAAACATAATGACTGATTATATCCTCTCACTTTCATTTTCTTTTTGTGAAGCGGAATTGCAATAATATAATCGATTGAGTGAAGTTTGTTTTCTGCCATTAATTCTGCGGCGTATAGCGAGCCAAGCTTCTCACCAATTTCTGGATTTTTCTTGTACTTCAACGTATGCAATAAACGCTGTATTCTTCCTCGCTTCTGAAAATAAAAAAATGCAAACGCAGCTTCTACCATTACCCTTCCCCAAAATTGTTTTTCCATCTTGTTATTCGCAAAACGATGGAAATTAGTCCTTGGTAATCCCACAATGCAATTTGTGCAAATTACATTTTCTCCTCTGAATAATAGTTCTCCGCATGCGAAACAAATAGCCGGATAGAAAATGGCTAACGAATCTAATAGATAGGTCTTAATTAATTTTAACATGCAACAAAATTAATTGCTGCATACCTGATTAAACGACAATAAACATTTACAATCGTTTAATTAATATCGCCGTAATCTTCTATTTGAAAATTCAGATTATTAGGATAACGCTTGTAATGCATTTGCTTTACAAGTCCTGAAAGAATTGCACGAAACTCCTGGATATTATTTTTATTGAGTGCCGATATAAAAACGGAAGTTAAATTTTCTTTAGCCACCCACAACGACTTAAATTCATCGAGTGAAATATTTTCTTTTGTAAGCGGCGTTAAATCATCTTCTTCTTTGGGAACAAAACGATAAGCATCTA
Organism: Bacteroidota bacterium; assembly: GCA_046052065.1. GTDB lineage: Bacteria > Bacteroidota > Bacteroidia > AKYH767-A > OLB10 > CAINEC01. Next base: position 32,195 of record JBJOND010000001.1, read on the forward strand.
TTTTATTAAACACCATTAATATTGGTTTATCAATTGCGCCAATATCACCCAGCGTTTCATTCACTACTCGAATATGTTCTTCGAAATTATTATGAGAAATATCTACAACATGAATAAGTATGTCTGCCTCTCTTACTTCATCCAAAGTTGACTTAAATGATTCAACCAAATCATGTGGCAACTTACGAATGAATCCAACAGTATCTGATAATAAAAATGGGATAGTATCTAAAACTACTTTTCTTACAGTTGTATCTAATGTTGCGAATAATTTATTTTCAGCAAAAACATCACTCTTGCTAAGCACATTCATGATAGTGCTTTTTCCAACATTAGTATAACCTACTAAAGCAACACGAATTATTTCCCCTCTTCTTTTTCGCTGTGTTGAATTTTGCTTGTCTATGTCAGATAGGCGTTCCCGTAGTTTGCTTAGCTTATCTCTAATTACCCTTCGGTCAGTCTCAATTTCTGTTTCTCCCGGACCACGCATACCAATACCTCCACGTTGCTTCTCGAGATGTGTCCACATTCGGGTTAATCGAGGTAACAAATATTTATACTGTGCTAACTCAACCTGCGTTTTTGCTTGAGCTGTTCGTGCACGCTTTGCAAATATGTCGAGAATTAATGTTGTTCTATCAAGCACCCTACAACCTATTACTCTTTCAATATTCTTAAGTTGCGAAGGTGTAAGCTCATCATCAAATATGGCTATCTGAATATCATTCGCTTTGATATAAGCTATAATCTCTTCGAGCTTCCCTTTACCAACAAATGTTCTAGTATCGGGCGAATCTAATCTTTGAATAAAACGCTTTACCGTAGCAGCGCCGGCCGTTTCAGATAAAAAAGCGAGCTCATCAAGATATTCATTTACCTTTTCGGCATCTTGAAAGCGGGTTATTAATCCAACGAGTATTACACGTTCGGTAATCGGTGCTGTAGATATCAATTCTTATTTTCTCCTCAAATATTAAAACCAGCCACGTCCAATTCCATCTGCGCGGAAAGGCCAAGGCATTGCTGCAATTATTACTAATAAAGCCAATCCAAACCAAATTAAAACTTGCTTGTACTTACCAGCATCCGTATCCATCTTTTTAGAACGAATATTACCGATTGTGATAAAAACGATGGCAATTATCATCATTGAAATATGCTCCACAGTCCAATAACGTAATGCTGTGGTTTTCATTGTAACAGCCATATTACTAAAATTTTGAGACCATCCTCTTGAAACATATAAAATAATTCCTATTACTAACTGCAAATGCGCGGCAATCATCGTAAATAAGGTACGTTTTCTATCGCTTGGAGTGTAAGGATTTTTGCCTGACGTACTCATAGCTGCTTTAACAATCGATACAATCATTAAAAGCAATAATGCCCATCTTAAGAATGAATGAAGTTTAACAATGAATTCCATAGTTTTTTTTGGTTAAGTCTTCAAAAATACGAAAACAATAAAATGCTTTCCAAAATAATGAAAGATAGTTATGACATATTTATGACTATGAACGATTCATTTAAAGAATAATCGTAAATGAGGTAGCGTTTTATTGAAAACCAACAACAATTAGTTATGAATCTTTTTAAAAACAATTGGGAGAGTCCGAGTTCAGATGCTAGGATTTCAACGGTATTTGCTAATCGTAATCAAAATTTTGGTGCTTATGTACTTCGTCGAGATTATGATCAAACAATGATTCGAGCATTCATAATAACGATGCTCGGTGTGCTAGCATTATCCTTTGCTCCGCTAATTAAAAACTATTTTTTTTCTGAACCCGTAAATCATTTATCAGCCAATAAAGAAATAGTTGTAGAAATGATTACACCCGATACTCCTGTTCAACCTGAGGAACCAAAAAAACCAGAAAATAATCAACAGCAACCTGAAGCCAGCACAGTGCGAGATGTCATTCCTATTGTAGTTAATCATACTACCGCAGATACCACTCGTACCCAAAATGAATTATTAAACTTAAATACAGGTTTAACAACTACCAATGTTGACACCACCAATAAAGATCCAAATACAAATGGAGGTACAGGAAATAATAATAACACGAACACTAACAACAATTCTGTATTTCATGGCTGGGTAGAGGTGATGCCTGCATTTCCGGGTGGAGAAAGTGAGATGATGAAATTTCTTGGCAACAATCTTAAATATCCAGAAAGAGCGAAAGATGCAGATGCACAAGGAACAGTGTTGATTTCATTTGTTGTCGATAAAGAAGGGAATATATCTAACCCAATTATCAAACGGGGAATTGGCTTTGGTTGTGGGGAAGAGGCCATCAGAGTAATAGAAAAAATGCCGGCATGGTCGCCAGGCAAAATGAACGGGCAAGCTGTAAATGTGGAATATGTATTGCCAATTCGGTTCACATTACGATAAGTTTGAATGTGTTTTTTATTCTAACGGATGTAACAGTCCGTTTTTTTATGCCCTTAATTTTCACATCTCATAATTATCTATTTTTGAAAAAAATATCCTATGAAAAAGTTAGCCATCGTTTCCATTTTATTTCTTTTCGCATGTAAATCGCAAAAGCCAGTAACAGAAACAATGTTATCTGAAACACTTCCAGAAGTGACTGTGCAAGCACCTACTTTAAATGATTATCGTGCAACGGTTACAAAGTCGTTTGATTTAATACATACCAAACTAGATGTGAGTTTTGATTGGGATAAGCGTTACTTAATGGGAGAAGCAACTATTTCGATGAAGCCTCACTTTTATCCTGCTGCAACAATTTATTTAGATGCAAGAGGAATGGAAATTAATCGTGTTGCAAGCATCAATAACAAGGATACTTTAAATCTTAATTATAGCTATGGCAATGATACGATCACTATTAAACTTGGAAAGGAACTAACGCGTGACGAGAAAATTACGGTTTATGTAAATTATATCGCAAAGCCTGATGAATTATCGAAGGTAGGTGGCAGCGATGCAATCAGCAGCGATAAAGGATTATATTTTATTAATTCCGATGGAAAAGAAAAAGATAAGCCTAAGCAAATATGGACGCAAGGTGAAACACAAAGTAATTCAGTTTGGTTTCCAACAATTGATGTTCCCAATCAAAAAACAACTCAAGAGTTAAATATTACCGTTGCGAATAATTTTAAAACACTTTCAAACGGATTATTAGTTAAGAGTATTACGAACGCTAATAATACACGCACTGATTGCTGGAAAATGGATTTGCCTCATGCGCCTTATTTATTCATGATGGCTATAGGTGAATTTTCTGTTGTAAAAGACAAATGGAGAGATCGCGAAGTAAGTTATTATGTTGAGCCAAAATATGAAGTAGACGCAAGAGCGATATTCGGTAACACGCCTGAAATGATGGAGTTCTTTTCTAAAACAATGGGAGTAGATTATGCATGGCCGAAGTACAGTCAGGTGGTTGTTCGCGACTATGTAAGTGGTGCAATGGAAAATACTTCAGCAACTATTCACGGAGAATTTGTTCAACAAACAAAGAGAGAGATGATCGACAGAAATAATGAGGATATTGTTTCACATGAATTATTTCATCATTGGTTTGGCGATTTAGCTACATGTGAGTCGTGGTCTAATTTGCCATTGAATGAATCGTTTGCTACTTATGGAGAATACCTTTGGAATGAATACAAGTATGGTCGTGATATAGCCGATATTGGATTAGAAAGTGATTTGAAAAGCTATCTCGATGAATCAAAAATGAAACAAGAACATCTGATTCGTTTTTACTATGAAAACAGAGAGGATATGTTCGACCGACATTCGTATGCAAAAGGTGGAACTATTTTGCATATGCTAAGAAAATATCTAGGAGATGATGCCTTTTTTGCAGGATTAAAATTATATCTTAAAAATAATTCTTTCAAGAGTGCAGAAGTACATGATTTACGATTAGCTTTTGAAGAAGTAACGGGTGAAGACTTAAACTGGTTTTTCAATCAGTGGTTTTTGAATCAAGGTCATCCAAAGCTTGCTATCAATTATAATTGGAATGCAGCTACAATGACACAACAAATTACTGTAGAGCAATTACAAGATTTAACTACTACCCCATTGTATAAACTTCCGGTTAATGTCGACTTTTATTTTGCAGGAACAAAAAACAGCGAACGAATTGTTATAACTGAAAAGAAGCAAACCTTCAGCTTCCGATATCCTTCAAAGCCATTGGTTGTAAATTTTGATGCAGAAAAAATGTTGACGTGTTCAAAAACAGATGAGCATACGGAAGAAGAATGGATCACTCTCTTTAATAATTCAAAACTTTATCTTGATAAAAAGGAAGCGCTTGAACATTTGAATAAACTTACATGGAATGAAAAAATCGCAACCGTTTTCCGTAAAGCAATCAACGACAGCAATAGAAAAATCAGGGCGTATGCAATATCGAATATTGATTCGCTTTTATCATCAGCAGACTCAACCGTAATTGGCGAAGAATTATTAAAAATTGCTAACGACACAAAAATCAATTCTTCAGTAAGAGTAATTGCTATTTCAAAAGTATCTAGACTTTCTTTAAACGGAAGAGTATCTGCTATGCAAAACGCATTGTGTAATGATAGTTCCTATAACGTGATCTCAGCATCTATCGAAGGAATAGCAAAGAATGACTTGAAAGAAGCTTTGAAAAAAGTAAAACCTTTCGAAAGCAGCACAGATGAAAATATTGTAGAAGTAGCAACTGATTTCTATTCAAATTACGGCGACGCGACAGCAGCAGAGTTTATGTTAAATTCGATTAATCAGAATGTGAATTATGGCACATTAAACAATGTTATTACCTACTTGAAAAATCAAGAAGATCTTTCAACAATCAAATTATTTACGAAACGATTTTCTGAGATTGGAAATGAAACAAGTGATAAATACATCAGAATGTTTTGTATTCAAGGGTTATATGCTGCTAAAAATAAATTAGAGGCTAGTACTGAAACTTCAACCGTTGAAAAAGAGAGAATAGTTAGAGAGCTTGAAGTTGTTACTCAATCAGGGAATCAGTTAATTGAAAAGGAAACCAATGAAGATTTGAAATTTTACTACAAAACCTATTTCAAGTTTTCTAAATAATAAAATTACTATAGACCCAATTAGCAATTATAATTAGCAATAGTAATTCCTGGTAAAATATTTTTTTGCCATCTAGAAAGTAGTAAGCGATAATAGCTGAAAAAGGAATTATCAATAGCATATAACATTGTACTCCTATATGCAATGTAAATGGTATTGTCAAAATACTAATTAAGGTAAATAGTAAAAGTATTTGTTGGCATAATCGTGACTTTGTTACATTCTTCAAATAGTTATTTCTTATTTTCATCAACGATAAAATAAAAACAATAGATAACAGAATTGCTGAAGGAAGTTGCTTAGCAAGATGGAAATTGGATAATACAAAGGTTGTTGTAAAACTACTTTTATATTGATTGATAAAATTAAGAAGGCTACCATTTAAAAAATACCCTACTAATACTATTGAAAGTGGAACAATCAATCCAATCAATCCGATTGACAAGTCACGCCAGTTAAGCGGTTTTAAAATCGCAACGCCAATAAAAAATAACAAAACAAAAAATGCAGCTGGAGCATATAGCAATGCTACAATTGCAATTAATAATGCTACATCAAATGTTGCTCCCATTGCCTTCTGATTTTTGTACAATGAAAATATTTTGTCGAGCACGAAAATGAAAACTGAATTAATAAGTAGCAAAGGAGAAAATTGTAAAAAATCGACAAATTGGGTTGAAAAAACCAGGTAAAATAGTGCTGGCAACCACGATTGCTTAAAGAAAATCTCATGCTTGTTTAAGGTGTAATTTAAATGCAATGCTTGACTCGTTACTAATACGAAAACGATTGTTACAACAAGCCAATGGTTTAATCCGTGCACCCCGTTTGTCATATTCTGAAAGAAAATAGTCCCATTATCTACCCATTGAGGCTCGCGCAAAAACCCGAAAACCACATTGATAACTATTGAAAATAAGACAATTAGAGCAATTGGGTAAAATTGGGTTGATCTAAATATTCGAACTAACATATTTATCTAAAGTAAACATTTTTTTAATTATAAGAATTTGTACATTTGCCTATCAAAATTTAACAACATGAACTCAATTATTTACGGATTCGCTGATATTTGTACTGCTGCATTCAAATTTTTACCTCCAATTGGAGCTATGGTTAATTGGTTATTCGGAATAACCGCTACTGTAGGAATTGTTTTTTGGTTAAAATATGATTCAAGTGTTAGCCGTGGCGGAAAAAACTACATGGCTGATAAAGGAGAATAATCTTAAAAAATACATTGTTTAGAAAACCTGTAGTATTCCTTACTACAGGTTTTTTTTATCGATATATCATCAATTTCGTTGTGCAACGAAATTGCCCCGTAGTATCAGCTGAATAAACAATGTAGACTCCTGATTTAACCTTCTCCCCTTTTAAATTTCTACCATCCCAAATAGCTTGGCCTCCCAGCGACGTCCCTTCAAAGACCAATCCTCCACTCACATCAGTAATTTTAATTGTGCCATTTGATATTACTCCTTTAACCGCAATATCGCCATCATATCCAACCGTAACAGGATTAGGATAAACAATCAAATCACCACAGTTTTCTTTTTCCCCAGGCACCGCATCACTTTGGTAACTTAATAAACCTTTCTCAGTACCAATAAACACTTCTCCCGTTACATCATTAATATTTAAAGAGGTAATATTATTTGAAAACAACGGACTATTGTCGGTTGTAAAATGTTTGATTTGATTTTGTCCATCGGCACTAAGTAAATATAAACCTGAACTTTCGGTGCCCGCCCATTTTCTATTCGCGCCATCAATTGCAATGATTGTTACTACATCGGTAGCCAATAAATACTGATAAGAATTATCCTGTTTAATCAAGATTTGCTGAGGAGTAATACTTGGAGGATAAAAAATATAAACACCCTGATCTGTTCCTGCCCAAATAGTACCGTCTAAATCTTTTTGAATTGTTCGTACTCTATTAGAACCAAAGTCTACAACATCGTATTCATCATCAGTAGTATTATCAATTGTTCGGTTATCGTTAAATACCAAGATGCCGTCTTTCCCACCTACGTTCTCAAAAAGTGTTAACCACTTATATCCGTTTTGATCGATTATAATATCACCACATTTTGAACTACTATTTATACTTCCAGGAAAAGTAAAACCTTTCCACTGGCCATCCGACTTCCTTACATTCAAAACGTTTAAAACGCCTGCATTTGAAACCCATAGGTTATTGTTATCATCGTAGACAATACCATGCACTTTCACCTGACCTGGATTTCCTACTTGCTGTGTTAATGAACTATTGCTATTTCGATATAGGGTTACTGCCTGCCCGTTATTAACCTCTAACAACCCTGGTCCGGAAGCGCCCACAAAAACATGATTGCTGTTGGAAGGGTCTATAGCAATAGAAACATTATCATAAAAATTATAGGTGCCAAAAAACGGAGTTTGAGAGGAAAGGCCATCATAGGTTTTCCATTCACCATCTTTAAATGTAGAAAATCCGTTATACCCATACTGATTAGACCATGCTCTGTTTTTAGGACCATGTGTCATCCATAACTGACCTCCTTTAAATTCCAAATCATTACTCCCTGAACTGAATGGCCCTTGAGGCATTACAGTGGTATATGAACCATTACTTCCTGAAAATAAACCTTTATTGTTGTCACCAACCCAAAAATTTCCGTTACGATCTTTTATCGCTGTTCGAAAGGTAGGATCCCAAATTTGGTTTGTTGAAACTACATTATACAAACTCAAATTACTATCAAAAAACAATGCAGAATCATCAGTAACTAAAACTAAATTATTTTGCGCCACTTGTATATTCTTTAAAGGTGCTAAATTTTTCATTTCTAACGGTAAAGAATATCCCCAGCTACCATTGTTATACGCTAATAGTGTATCGGACGCTACTTTCGAATAATTAAAAAACAACACCTCATTATAGTTTAATGCAAAATTAAAATTACCTTGACTATTGTTATCATTATAAATATTGGTCCAGTTAGCACTGTTAGCCAATAGCGGGTTCGACTTGCTCGCTTTATAAATACCATCTTCAGCTGCTGCATACAATGAAGTAGCATCAAATGTTACCTGAAAAACTTCTGATGTACCAGTGGCTCCCACATAATACGTATCTTTTACTTCTTTACGTTGTAAGTCTAAAACAACAATTCCAAATCCACAACTTACATAAGCATATCTCCCATCAATGCTAACTGAATTAATTCGTTTATTCCCTGGAATATCTTTTCGTTTAATATCAGATATGTTTAATACAGAATTATCATCATAAAGCAAATCGATATTGGTAGATGAATAGGCAATGACTAATAATTTATAACTATCTGAATAAGCAATATCAGAAATTCCAAAATCGCTTAGCCCATTTAATTTCGATTTTCGTTCAATTGTTTTTTCCGTTAAATCATAACTATAAAAGCCGTCATCAGTTGCACAATAAATTTTACCATTCCCTTCCAATACTTTCTTTGCATGAATATAAGGCAAGTGCTCTCTCCAGTTACCTATTTCAAAATTTTGCGCGCTGATCCAAGTTGGATAGCAAAGCATCAAAACAAATATGATGGAGGTTATTATTCTGCTTAAACTTGTTGTTGTTTGCATAGGCTACTAAATTAAACATATTCTGATTATCATAACATAGCTTTACTTTAGGTTTATCACTGAAAAAAGGAAATAAAAAGTTAATTTTGTAGCGCAACTATTTAAGCGTTTAAACTATGTTAAGATCACATACCTGCGGAGAATTATCATTAGCCAATCAAGGGATGGAAGTTACATTATGTGGATGGGTTCAAAAATCAAGAGATTTAGGTGGCCTCACATTTATCGACCTTCGCGACCGCTATGGATTAACACAGCTCGCTTTTAACATGGATGTTAACGCTGATTTGTGCACTGCAGCTAGGAAGCTAGGAAGAGAATTTGTTATCAAGGCTTCTGGAATTGTTAAAGAACGTGAAAGCAAGAACACCAAAATTCCAACAGGTGAAATTGAAATTATTGTTTCGTCTTTTGAAGTTCTTAACGAAGCAATTACTCCACCTTTCACTATCGAAGAACAAACAGATGGCGGGGATGATTTAAGAATGAAATATCGCTATCTCGATTTACGTCGCTCAAATGTTAGAGCTAATCTAGAGCTGCGTCATCGAATGGCCATTGAAACAAGAAACTACCTGGATGCGCAGCGATTTTTAGAAGTAGAAACTCCTGTCTTAATTAAATCGACTCCCGAAGGAGCAAGAGACTTTGTGGTACCATCACGTATGAACCAAGGGCAGTTTTATGCACTTCCACAATCGCCTCAAACATTTAAGCAATTATTAATGGTAGCAGGATTCGATCGCTACTATCAGATTGTAAAATGCTTCCGCGATGAAGATTTACGAGCAGATCGTCAACCAGAGTTTACACAGATTGACTGTGAGATGAGCTTTATTGAAAGAGAAGATATTCTTCAAACCTTTGAAGGCTTAGTGCAACATTTATTTAAGAAAGTAAAAGGAGTTGACATCGGAACATTACCACGCATGAGTTATGCAGATGCCATTAAGTATTATGGATGCGATAAACCTGACACACGTTTCGAAATGAAATTTGTGGAGTTAAACAATGTTGTAAAAGGAAAAGATTTTAAAGTGTTTGATGATGCCGAATTAGTAGTTGGTATTAACGCTAAAGGTTGTGCAGAGTACACGCGCAAGCAATTGGATGAGCTTACAGATTTCGTAAAGAAGCCACAAATAGGTGCAACAGGATTAGTTTATGCAAGAGTTAATAATGACGGTACAATCAAATCGAGCGTAGATAAATTTTATGATGCTGAGTCCCTGCAACAATGGGCTACAACTATGAACGCTGTTGCTGGTGATTTGATTCTCATTTTAGCAGGACCAGCAAACAAGACACGCAAGGCGATGAATGAACTCCGATTAGAAATGGGTACACGATTAGGATTAAGAGATAAAAATACATTCAGTTGCTTATGGGTTGTCGACTTCCCTTTACTTGAGTATAATGAAGAAGTCAATCGTTATTTTGCAATGCATCACCCATTCACATCTCCACTTCCTGAAGATATGCCACTGCTGGATTCCGATCCGGGCCAAGTGCGTGCCAACGCTTATGATATGGTAATTAACGGAGTTGAAGTTGGTGGTGGTTCAATAAGAATTTATAATAAAGCATTACAAGCTCAAATGTTCTCTTTATTAGGTTTTACGAAAGAAGAGGCACAAGAACAATTTGGATTTTTAATGAACGCATTCGAATTTGGTGCTCCTCCACACGGTGGAATTGCATTCGGATTCGATAGAATATGTTCTTTATTTGGCGGATCAGAAAGCATTAGAGATTTTATTGCATTCCCTAAAAATAATAGCGGACGTGATGTAATGATTGATGCACCATCAGTCATTCACGATGAACAATTAAAAGAATTGGGAATAAAAATTTAGATATAAAAAAAGCGACAAGAAAATGTCGCTTTTTTATTTTATTTGATGGTGATTCTTCGTGATACTAAACCATTATCAGTTTGTATTTTAAGGAAGTAATATCCTGCTTTTTTATCTTCGAGATTGATTGTGTATACCTTTCCATTAGCATGCTCAGCTTCAATTTCTGCCACTTTATTTCCTAATAAGTCGAATACAGCAACTACGGGACTTTCATTTTGTGATTCAGATAATTTAATATTGATTATTCCGTTAGATGGTTGTGGATAGATTGAAATCTCACTAATTGTATTGCTAATTCTTGAATTATCGTCTGTTTGACCAAAAGTGCTGATTGAAAAAACACAAAAGAAGAGAAGGATTGGGAAGTAGAACTTTGCTTTCATAAGTATTATTTTTTGATACTATTTAAATAACAATAACCTTGCCGTTATTTGTTATTATAGGTATTCATCGTAAGTGCAAGTCCCGCACTCACAAAACTCTTAATCATTTCTACCGCTGTTTCTACTCGAGGAGCAAGGTCTATGCTCTCTGTGGTTGTCCAATGCCCGAGCACATAATCCACCTGCTTACCTTTTGGATAATTATTCCCAATTCCAAATCGTAAGCGGGCAAATTGTTCCGTCTGCAAGCATTCAATAATATTGGTTAATCCATTATGACCAGCTGCACCACCAGAAGGCTTCATTCTTAAAGTCCCGAAAGGTAGGGCAAGGTCATCGGTAACAACTAAGAGGTTTTCCTTTGGAATCTTTAGCTCTTGCAGCCAGTATCTGATTGCTTCACCACTTAGATTCATATAGGTTGTAGGTTTAATAATGGACACTTGTCGCCCTTTAAGTTTACCCTCAGCGATCCACACCTTTTTACCTGATGAAAAATCGGTATCTAATGATTTTGCTAAAGCATCGGCCACATCAAATCCAATATTATGTCGTGTATGGACATAATCAGGTCCTATATTTCCTAATCCTGCAATTAAATATTTCATGATTGAGTAAAAATACGAATAGAGGAGCGCTTTGGGCACCCCTCTATTGCTATATTATGAAGCTATATTATTTTTTAGATGCTTCAGCTGCTTCAGCAGAAACATTACGAGTCATGTTTACGCTTACAATTACGTTAGCTGGCGACTCTAATAAAGTTAAATCTGATAAATTCAAATCGCGTACACGAATAGCATCACCGATTTTCATTGGAGAAATATCCACTGAAATAAAATCAGGCAAGTTAGCTGGTAAAGCTTTCACCTTTAAACGGCGGTACTTAGTTACCAATTTACCTCCCATCTTTACACCTTCAGAAGCTCCAGTTAATTTCACAGGAATGCTCATTGTTACAGGCTTATTATCAAACACCTGAAGGAAATCAGCATGAATGATAACATCCGTTACAGGATGATATTGAACATCCTGAATAACACATTGGTACTCTTTTCCATCAACTGATAATTTCACCATGTGAACATCAGGAGTGTAAACAAGTCCTTTGAAAGATGATAAATCAGTAGAGAAATGAACTTGTTCTTCTCCACCATAAAGTACGCATGGAACCATTTCGCTACCACGAAGATTTTTTACCTCTTGCTTAGAGATGTTCGTGCGCTTTGCTCCATTAATTTCAATCGTTTTCATTTGGGTAATAATTATTCTTTTACAAATAGTGAACTTATAGACTCATATGCATACACCCTCTGAATTGCTTTTGCAAACAATGCTGATGTAGATAATTGTTTAATTTTTGTTGATTCTTTCCTAAGTGGGATTGTATCACAAACCACCAACTCAGTAAGATGTGAATTTTCTACTCTTTCATAAGCTGCGCCACTAAGAACTGGATGTGTGCAGAAAGCACGAACAGATGCTGCACCTGAATCTATTAATAACCCAGCTGCCTTAGTTAAAGTTCCCGCTGTATCAATAATATCATCAACTAATATTACATCTCTTCCTCTTACATCTCCAATAACGGTCATACTTTCAATCTCATTTGCTCTTTTACGATGCTTATCAATAATAGCCATATCGGCATTAAAATAAGAAGCATATGTACGAGCGCGGTGAACACCTCCCATATCAGGAGCACAGATAAGCATATTTGGCAAATCTAAACTCTTGATGTAAGGAACGAAGATGGCTGAAGCATCCATATGATCAACAGGGACATCAAAAAATCCTTGAATCTGAGGAGCATGTAAATCCATTGTCATGATTCGGGTAACTCCAGCAGCCGTAAGTAGATTAGCAACTAATTTTGAGGCAATTGCAACCCTGGGCTTATCCTTACGATCGCTTCTTGCGAATCCGAAATAAGGAATAACTGCTGTAATATAATGCGCCGATGCTCTTTTAGCAGCATCGATTAATAACAATAATTCAAATAAATTATCCGTAGGCGAAAAAGTACTTTGAATAATAAACACGTCACATCCACGAACACTCTCATCGAATGAAGGTGAAAACTCTCCATCGCTAAATCTAACTACCTGCAAATCACCAAGGTCAGCACCATAATGACTCGCGATTTGTTCTGCAAGGTACTTCGATGCTGTACCACCAAATATTTTAACTTGACGTGCCATAAGTTGATTTGGGCTTGTTTTTTAGGGATGCAAAGAAAAGAAAAATATAGCTTAAGTCAAAGAGAATTCACAATCAATTGTTAAAATCCTGGAAGAAAATTTAAAAATTGGTTTATACTTGTTTAGTACTTGATTTCAAATGGTTAACTATTAATAATTAAAAACATTTGGTTAGGCATAGGGATTTCCCTAATTTAGCCATCCCAAAACAATTAGAAGATAAAGTTTAATTGGTTGTCAACATGTTAGCCAACCCTCTGAATGGTTAACAATTGACAAGGTCGTAAAAGTGAGAGAGTTTTTTTTGTTACAAAACACGAACAATGAGCGCGACACCAAATTAAATGATGTTGAGAGGATGAAATAACAAACTGCCCGGGTGGCGGAATTGGTAGACGCGCTGGTCTCAAACACCAGTGATAGCAATATCATATCGGTTCGACCCCGATCCCGGGTACGTAGTTTTTATTCCTTCAACGAATCCTTAATTTTTCACGTCAAAGACTTTTAAAAAATGGCATGAAACTGTCATTTTCTTAATGTGAAAATTTATTGATTACCTGTGCGTTTGCGTTTTGTAAAAACCGATTGAGATTAGCGACTATAGATTAGCGAACACTTATGAAACTACTAAAAACCTCCGTTCCTTTATGGCTTGTTATAATTATTGTCGCAGGACTTGGTTCAACATCAATCTTTTCAATACTTGCATTTAAAAGTCGTAGCACAGAGCCAATAAGCACCAATTCACCTAGTAATAATTGTGGAATTATTCATTATAATTCTAGCAGGCACGGCGCTTTTACACGTCCTTTAATCATGGCCGACAGTCCTAATGAAAGTGTTGAGCTATTCGACTTAAAAAGTAATTTTACTGAAGCCATCAATGCCGCAAGTGCATCCGGAAGTGTTAGTTCTGCTTCTGTTTATTTTCGTGATTTAAACACAGGAAAATGGATTTCGATTAATGGAAACGAACAGTATTCTATGGCGAGCATTATGAAGTTAGTGGCCATGATGTACCATTTACGTGTAGATGAAGTTAAGCCTGGCTGGTTAAATCAAAAAATCCTGGTTCAGAAAAGTCTCATAGTTGATAACATTCAAACGCAAGAAGGCCCTGAATTAGTCTTAGGAAAAGCCTACACCATAAAAGAACTAATCATTTACATGATTAAATACTCTAACAACAATGCAACAGCACACTTAAACTCTTTCATTGACTTTAACGATTACAAACTTTTCTTTTCTGATATCGGACTTCCATTACCTGACCCTAAAGCAACCGACTACACACTAACAAGTGGTCAATGCAGTCGTTTTTTACAAGAACTTTATAATTCTTCTGTATTAACTAATGAAAATTCCGAATTTGCTTTATCGCTACTAACTGAATCTGTATACCGAGGAGGATTATTAAGAAATATTACTGATAAGGATATTAAAGTAGCCCATAAATTTGGAGAACGTTTTTATCCTAACTCCTGTCAAATACACGAAACTGCTATTTTCTATACAAATGACAATCCTTTTCTCATTACTGTTTTAACCAATGGAAAAGACACAGCACAAGAAGCTGCTTTAATTGGAAAAATTGGAAGTATTGCTGCCGATTACGCTAAAAACAAGTTGAACTAAGTAAGCATTCCTGTTTTTAAAATTTTACTTTTGCACTGCATGTAGGAAACTGCATTGCTTTAATTTTAAAATTTTACTGCACCCGTAGTTTGCTTCGACGAAAGCTCAGCACGGCGTAATTGGATAAAATGGCAGAAATTAAATAGTAAATAAAAGCACTGCACCCGTAGTTCAATTGGATAGAATGGCAGATTCCGGTTCTGTTGGTTGTGGGTTCGAATCCCGCCGGGTGCACCAGTAAGCAAAAAATCAAAAAGACGAAGTCAAGAAATAAAGCTGTTGCGAATTATGCTTGCATAAATGAGCATAAAGTTTTGTTTCGCGCAGACTGAAAGGATGCTCTTGATTTTTTATTTCCCACTTGGCTAGGTGGGAAGAACGCAGTTAATCCCGCCGGGTGCACCAGTAAGCAAAAAATCAAAAAGACGAAGTCAAGAAATAAAGCTGTTGCGAATTATGCTTGCATAAATGAGCATAAAGTTTTGTTTCGCGCTGACTGAAAGGATGCTTTTGATTTTTTATTTCCCACTTGGCTAGGTGGGAAGAACCGAGTTAATCTCGCCGGGTGCACTAGTAAGCAAAAAATTAAAAAGGCGAAGTCAAGAAAAAATGCTTGTGCGAACTAAGCTCGCATAAATAAGCATAAAGATTTGTTTCTTGCAGACTGAAAGGATGCTTTTAATTTTTTACTTCTTAATCAAATAAGAGTCGATCCATATTGAGTCGGACTCTAAAGAATACTTTTTATAATTGGCTGTTTTCTTAAATCTCCTCATTGCTTCTAAAGTATCTTGATGCATCATTTTAATTGATTCCACGCTTACGACTGTATAATCCTCAATGGTTTTAGAATAGTGAATTACAAATTCATATTTTGGAGACTTACATGAAATAAAAACACAACAAAAGATAAACAATGTTAATTTTCTCATATTACTTTTAACAAATAACAGCGTTTAAAAGTATCAAAAAAAACAATCTGCGTATTATAAGATTGAAAAGCACCGATAGAATTATTTTCTACTTTAGAACATTAATAATTATTATTTATGAAAAACATTTTATCTGCACTAGGACTCCTTTTATTTGTGATATACACCTCAAGTTGTAGTCATCAAATTAAATCGTATGAAATTAAAGATCAGTTATCCTTTGATTGCCCTGTTAAAATTGACACTGCACCAGAACTGTTTACTATTTTAAAATCAATTAATAAAAATATCGTTTATTTCGGTGTGATTAACAACAACGATAATCGCTATATGCTATCAGTAGCAAAGTATACAGCTGACGAACCTACAACCATCGATACCGCTTTTTTTGATTTTACTGCGAATGAAGTCCCCGACAATAAAATGGGCGAATATCAGATTTTAGGTGCGGGAAAATACGTGAAAGATAACTACACTTACTTCCGTAAAATAAGTTGCACCAACGGAACTATTTTAAATGTGATGTTTTATCTGATGAAAGAAAATAAGAGCAATTACTTATTTGAATTCAAAATGACCGGCTCCATCGATCAAAAAGATTTTATGGTTGATGTATTGGAAAAAACAGTAAGTAGTGTGGAGTGTGAGTGACCCCTTCTTACTTCCCCTTCTCCTCCTTCCACATTTCAGCAGCGAGCGTTAGTTCATTGTACCATTCTTCTCCGTACTTGCGTGTCAGTGATTCTTTCAAAAATTGATAGACCGGAACTTTTAAACTCTTACCTAACTTACATGCTGGTGCACAAACATCCCAACGGTCGTAATTTAATGCATCGTAGTTTTTAAGTTTTTTAATACGCACAGGATACAAATGACAAGAGATAGGTTTCTTCCACGGAATTTGTCCATCATAATAGGCCTTCTCAAATGCACACTTCGCAATGCCATTTTCAAAAATAGTATAAACACATTCTTCGTTTTCATTAATCAAGGGAGTTACCCATTCGCCTTCATCATCTTTCACATATAAGCCTTGCTCTTCGATACTTTTTATTCCCTTCTTCTGTAATAAAGGCTTTACAATAGGATAGTATTTATCGATTTCTTTTAACTCCGATTTATCGAGGGGAGCACCATAATCGCCTGCAATGCAGCACTCGCCTTTGCACTTATTTAAATCACATACAAAATGTTCTTCCAGCAGCTCCGTAGAGATTAATGTCTTGCCAATTTCAATCATAATTGTAAAATTAGATAATCCTACAGTATTTTCGTGTTACGATCAATAAAATCTATCTTTGCAAAAAATATTTTTTATGTTGAAAGCTAAAACAGCCTCTGAAAGTCTTGCAATACACACCGAAATTGTATTGCCTAACGACACCAACACTTTAGGAAATTTAATGGGAGGTCGTTTGTTGCATTGGCTCGATATCACTGCTGCTATTTCTGCTCATCGTCATTGCAACCGAGTAGTTGTTACAGCATCAGTAAACAATGTTTCTTTTAATCAGCCAATAAAACTAGGAGATATTGTTACACTACAAGCAAAGGTTTCCAGATCTTTTAATTCTTCGATGGAAGTTTTTATTGATGTTTGGGTTGAAGACAATATGAATAGTAAGAAAGTAAAATGTAACGAAGCTATTTATACGTTTGTGGCAGTTGATCAGATTGGTCGACCGATACATGTGCCTGAGCTTTTGCCTGAAACAGACGAAGAGAAACAACGCTTTGCAGGTGCTTTACGCAGAAGACAATTATCGTTGATCTTGGCAGGAAAGTTAAAGCCAGAAGAGGCGAATGAGCTAAAAGCTTTATTTATTTAAAAAACGGATAGCCACTTCCGTTAGTTCAGGAACAGAAATTTTATTCATGCAATCAAAGTGTCCCTTTGGACATTTTGCAAATCCTATTTTTGAACAAGGACGACAGCCGACTTCTTTTGTTTCTGCAATAAAACTATTCGCATAATTAGAAGGCATATAAGGTGTCATTCCAAAAGCAGGAACCGTATTTCCCCAGATAGAAATAATATTGCGATTATACGCTGATGCAATATGCATCATACCTGTATCGTTGGTGATGACTAGTTTGGCTTGTGAAACAACTGCAGCCGATTGCAATAAGCTAAACAGACCACAGGCATTGAACACAGTAGCGCCACAAGCATCTGCTATTTCTTGACCTGCAGCAAAATCATTTTTATCTCCTACAATTACCACCGGAGAATTAATAGCCTTAACCGCTTCAATCCATTTAGCTGCAGGAAATCTTTTTGTAGCGTGATTAGCGCCAATAACTGCTGTCCAATAGCCATTCGTAAATGATGCTGGCAAAATTTCCTGATTTGATTTTATAGTAGCATCTACATAGAAATCTAATCCTTCGCCATCGTTGATAACTCCTAAATGTTCTACCGTTTTCAAATAACGATTCACAATATGAATAGCAGGCATGCGATTTATTTTCAAATTCACGAGCAACCACTTTTCAAAATTCAATTTGTTAAATGAAGTAGATTTAACCTTTAACTTCGATTTGATTCTCCACGTGCGCAAATTAGTATGCAAGTCGATGATCTCATCAAATTGTTCTTTCTTTAGAGCAGGAAGTACATCTTTTAGTGAGCCATCGGTTGTCCAAACTTTATCAATATTTGGATTATTTCTCACTACTGATTCAAAATTTTTCTTCGTCAGAAAATGAACCTCCGCATTAGGAACCTGCTTTTTTAGCATTCGAACAACGGGAGATGTCAAGACAATATCTCCAATAGAACTAAAACGAATGACTAAATATTTTGGCAAGGCATTATTATTTTAAACAAAGATACTTTTTATCTCTTAAAATCGATTTTCGGGAGTAAAGGAAAATGCAGTAATTTTACAACATGCAATTAGTAGATACCCATTTACATTTATACGCTGAGGAGTTTCATGACGATAGAAAGCAGGTGATTGATGCAGCCATTCAAAATGGTGTAACGAAAATGCTTTTGCCAAACATCGATAGCGGTACAGTATATTCGATGTTACAACTTTGCAATGATTACCCAGAGAATTGTTTCCCAATGATGGGATTACATCCTTGCTATGTAAATGATACGTTTGAGAAGGAATTAAAACAGGTAGAAATAGAGTTAAGATCAGGAAAGTATTACGGTGTTGGCGAAATTGGGATGGATAAACATTGGGACTTAACGCATATTGCTGAACAAACAAAAGCGCTTACAAATCAATTAATCTGGGCCTACGAAATGGAACTTCCTGTAGCCTTGCATACGCGCAATTGCACTGCTGATGTAATTGACATCATTCAGCAATTAAACATCAAAGGTTTGAAAGGCATCTTTCATTGCTTTGGCGGAACCTACGATGAAGCGCAACAAATTATTGACATGGGCATGTACTTAGGAATTGGAGGTGTTGTGACCTTCAAAAACAGTGGGCTCGATGAAATAATTAAAAATGTAGATTTAAAAAATATTGTATTAGAAACGGACGGCCCCTATTTAGCGCCAGTACCGTTCAGAGGCAAAAGAAATCAGCCAGCATACATAACACATGTAGCAGAAAAAATTGCCGACTTAAAGCAATGTGGACTCGAAGAAGTAGCCACAACAACTACCGCTAATGCAGTAACCCTATTTGGACTATGAAAAAAATATTAGTGATTTATACAGGTGGAACAATTGGAATGATAAAAGATAGTTCCAATTCACTTAAGCCTGTGAACTTTGGAAAAATTACTGAACGCGTTCCAGAATTAAAACAATTCAATTGTTCAATATCGCATTTTACTTTTAAAAAGTTGATTGATAGCAGCAATGTCACACCTGAATTTTATATAGCATTAGCAGAAACGATTGAAAAGAATTATAAAGCGTTTGATGGTTTTATTATTTTACATGGAACCGATACGATGGCATACTCAGCATCGGCATTAAGTTTCATGCTTGAAAATTTAAACAAGCCTGTAATCTTTACTGGGTCCCAACTACCGCTGGGGGCTATCCGAACAGATGCAAAACATAATTTGATAACAGCAGTAGAAATTGCTGCTAGCGAAGTGATAATTCCAGAAGTGTGTATTTATTTTAATGACCAACTTTTCAGAGGAAACAGAGCAGAAAAGTTTTCAAGCTCGCAATTTGATGCATTTCAATCGTTGAATTATCCAACGCTTGTAGAGGCAGGAACCAGCTTGCAATACAATCATAAATTTATTAGTAAAAAATCAAGCAAGAAATTAATTGTACATAAAAAGCTAAATCCGAATATTGGACTCGTAAGAATTTTTCCAGGCATAACAGGTAATTGGTTGGAGCATATTTTTAGTGTTGAAGGATTAAAAGCAGTGGTATTAGAAACCTATGGCAGTGGTAATGCTCCTACAGCTGAACCATTTTTAAAAACATTGAAATCGGCTATTAATAAAGGTATTATTATTTTAAACGCTTCTCAATGTGCAGGAGGGAAAGTAGAACAAGGCAAGTACGAAACAAGCAATAAGCTAAAAGAAATGGGTGTGATTAGCGGAAGTGATATCACTACGGAAGCTGCGCTAACGAAATTGATGTATTTATTCGGAAGATATCCGAATCAAAAAAAGAAAATTGAAGCAGAACTTATTAAGGATTTAAGAGGAGAAATGAGCAAAAATTAAATTCAACACTTGCACATTTTTAACATCATGAAAATTAGAATTAATCAGTTCGTTAGATTACTTTTATTAAGTACTCTTTTCATCAGTTCTTGCAAACTCCATAGCGAATTGCCAACTATAATTACTGAAGAGATTCCAGTTCCTGTATTAGAATCTTCGATTATACAAATTCCGGTTGAGGTAAATCTGCAGCCAATCATCAACTTTGCAAATTCAAAAACTGACAAAGTAATTCGCAATCCTGAATATCCAAACTTTTCTACGTTTGAAGGCGTGGAAGGACCAAGAGCTAATTACGATGTTTTAATTGGAACCTTAACTGGCTCTATGCAAGGAAATAATTTCAACGTTGGAACAACGGCCGCATATGGCATAGCTGGCGACTACTGCTCAGAAATCGTTTGGGGCAAATGCATACATCCGCGCATTCCATTTTCTTGCGGCACAAATGGAGAGGGAAAAAGAAAGGTAAAAATTGGATTTTCATCGAAGGTAGATATTACATCTTCTTATGGATTAAAAACACAGACTGTTGTTTCGGAAGTAACACCGATTGATCCTTGCAAAATGACCTTCCTGAAAATTGACATGACGAATAAAATTATGGAAGCAATGCGTCCATCATTAAACGACTGTGCAAAGTTTATCGATGAACAAAGTAAAGCGACCAACTTTAAATCGCTTGCGCAAGAGGCATGGAAACAACTATGGACACCGATAGATATTGATGGCTTTGGATTTTTATGTATCAGCCCAAATGAAATTAGTGTTAGTCAATTGAATGGTCAAGGGCAAAAATTAAAATTCAATATTGGACTAAAAGCTAATCCG
Source organism: Bacteroidota bacterium (assembly GCA_046052065.1). Taxonomy (GTDB): domain Bacteria; phylum Bacteroidota; class Bacteroidia; order AKYH767-A; family OLB10; genus CAINEC01. Next base: position 53,414 of record JBJOND010000001.1, read on the forward strand.
AAATTTACGCTTACAAAAGATTCGACATTAAAAACTCCCGCATTACCAGCATTAAAAACAAATGCTAAAAACAATTCAGAATTTGTTTTTAATATGCCGATTATAAGCAGTTATACTGATTTAACAAATCACTTGAAAAAAAATTTCAATGAAAAAACGTTTAAGTCGGAAGACGGCAAACAGACAATTTTAATTCACGACCTTTCGATTGTTGGGAAAGGGAACTCAACAATTGTTTTAGAAATGAACTGTGATTTAAAAATAGGCATCAAGAATTTTAATGATGCGACTTTAATCTTTACCATAAAGCCTTTTTACGATAGCAAAAATCAAATGCTTGAACTCCGCGATGTACAATTGCAGTCTGATAAAAAGCATTTGTTATTACAAGCAGGCACAGAACTTTTTCAGAAAGTAATCGCGAAAAAAATTCAAGAATATGGCAAGACCGATTTTAAACCAATATTAGAATCAAATAAAAAATTGATTTCCGATCAATTACATAAACAGCTTGATAAAAACACTACGCTCAACGGGCAAGTGAACAACTTAAAAATTTTAGGTGTATATCCGTCAGAGAATAATTTAATCATACACACACAAGCCATAGGCGTTTTGAATTTAAAAATGAGTGATTATAGTTTTGAGTAATCAGGCTTTTTGGGGTGCTTGAGAAGAATTGAAGGCAAGCAAAAATAGAAGCTTAATTTACTTGCCTTGCTTCGTCCTATCATTTTCATTTACGTCGTAAACGATTTAACATATTAGAGATTCGCTGCGCGCTTCTCATGCGAAAAAAAAATTTTCAAAAATGCAAGTGAATTAGCGGAGACGGCGAGATTTGCTTCACACATCTAGTTAGGAGGGATGCTTAATTCACTTGCTTGTGCTTCGCACTAATTATTTTCATTTACGTCGTAAACGATTTAAAATATTAGAGATTTGCTGCGCACTTCTCGTAATGGGGGAAGCTTCAAATAAGCATAACATGCGCTTTGCACATTTATTTTTTTAATCCATATAATCGCTCAAATAAATTTGGCGATATCTGTCATAAAAAAACAGAAAAACTGGCTTATGCTTATTTGGCGGAGACGGCGAGATTCGAACTCGCGATACCCTTTTGGGGTATACACACTTTCCAGGCGTGCTCCTTCAACCACTCGGACACGTCTCCGTAAGGAGTCGCAAAAGTATGAATTATATTGCGATAAACTGTTCAAGAATTGATTTGACATTGATTGAGTGCTTTTTTATTTACATAAAATTAAAACCTTCTTTAATGGTATTTTATATTTTTGATTTTCTTAGTAATCCATCTGAATGAAATCATTTTTACTTTCTCTTCTTATTTTATTTTCAACTATTATTTGCTTTGCTTCTGAACCTACAGATTCTGCAAAAAATCATATCCCTTACAAAGAATGGGAAACTGAGTTCAAGCTTAAGAATGGAATTACGCTGACCTATAATCGTCCTAAGCTTTTCGATTTCGCCACTAAAGTACCGAAAGATATGTGGGGCTTTTGCAAGTATTCTTTCAATAAAAAAAGTTTGCCAGGCTTGCTAACTATTGCTCTGACATCGGCAATTTTAATTAATAATGATCAAGCCATCATAGATGAAACACAACGATTCTGCGACCGAATTAATCTAGCAAGAAGCAGCTCATACAACAATGTATTTGCTCCAAAGCTACAAGGACAAAGAGTGAATATTATTAGCATCCCTCAAAATTTAAACACCGTATTTTATACACTTGGACAAGGATATCCTGCATTATTATTAGGAGGAGGAATTTTTTATTATGGTATTCGTCATCATGATATACGCGCGGTTAGCACAGCATCTCAACTAGCAGAATCTTTTATTGCTATGGGTGTTGCTACGCAAGTAGTGAAACGTATAACAGGTAGGCAAACACCTATACGCTCTACGCAACCTGGAGGCAAGTGGACTCCTTTTCCTCCGTTTATGGATTATCAAAAGAATACTCCATCTTATGATGCATTTCCTTCTGGACATTTAGCAACTGTGATATGTGCTGTAACAGTTTTATCAGAAAATTATCCGGAGAAAAAATGGATTAAACCCGTAGGCTATGCGATTGGCGGATTAGTTGCTTTTTCAATGCTTAACAATGGCGTTCATTGGGCTGGTGATTATCCTTTAGCATTTGGAATAGGATATGGATTTGGGAAAGTAGTGGCTGCATCATCGAGAAAAATAGAAGGCAAGAAAACGAAAAAGTTATTTAACTTTTGAGGCTAATTCGAATTCACTTTATTCGATAAAATCTTGTCGAATCTGGTTAATAATTCAGGATCACTCTTCACCCCTTTTTCAATAGCCCATAACACTAACTCTAGTGAAGTCTGACAACCTATAATACGATATATCTCTGAGCGATGAACACTGGTTGTACGATCTGACAAGTACAGAATTTCTGCAATGGTTTTATTTTTAAATCCGTGTGCCATTAAAAAAACAATCTCAATGTAATTTTTATGATGAAGCAATTTTTGATAAACATCATCGCCTTTTAACGACTTAAACATTTTAATACGCGCGTGTACCAACTCACTATTTTGTCGTGAATAATAACGTTCACCATTAAGTACTTTATTGATTGCGCGTGCCAGCTCCATTTGATTGACCGATTTGTCTAGATACCCTTCAACACCCAAATTATGTACTTTCAAAATATGTTCTTCGTCTTTGCGATGCGTTAAGACAATTATTTTAACGTCTGGATAATGTTGTCTAACTCCTTTGATTAACTCTATACCATTTTGTGGAGATAAATCTATCTCTGTAATGACAATATCAATATTAACTTTTGAAAGTTTATCGCAGGCATCTACAAAGTCAGATGAATAATGTACAACTACACTTTCCCAGATATCCTTAATTGCGGATGCAACACCACGACGATAAAATGGATGATCATCGACTAGCAAAATTGAAAATGTAGAAATCTCAATAGGCATTTAGGCAATTTACAATTTATTCTCTGAAAATAAATACATTTTATAAACTTTATTCGACCAAAATGAATAATTTTTAACAATGTCAGATAACCATACTTAAGAGATAAAATAATTTAAAAAGGAATACTTGCATTGTTAATAAGCAGCATATTAATAAAAACAAAGAGGCCCGGAACACCGAGCCTCTTCAAAACAAATTAATTTTTTATTAAGCGCCGATTAAAGCACCATATGCAGCTGCATCCAATAAATCACTCAATTGTGAAGCATCTGAAATTTTTATTTTTACCATCCAGCCTTCGCCGTAAGGATCTGAATTGACTAACTCAGGATTGCCTTCTAATGCATCATTCAATTCTAATACTTCTCCTGTTAAAGGCATGAATAAATCAGAAACTGTTTTAACTGCTTCTACTGTTCCGAACACAGCTTCTTTATCAACTGACTCACCAACTGTTTCAATTTCTACGTAAACGATATCACCCAATTCACTTTGAGCAAAGTCAGTAATTCCGATAGTAGCAATGTCGCCATCTACGCGAACCCATTCATGGTCTTTTGTGTACTTTAATTCTGATGGAATATTCATAATGATTTAATTTTTTACAAATTTAATTTTTATTGTGATAATGAGAAACGAATTTCGATTCCAGTGTTAATATTTGATGTTGGATATGAGGTAGAGATAACAGGAGTATTGATTGTTTGCTCGTAGAAGAATCGCATATTCAACTTATCACTTACAGCATAATCTGCTGCTGCTTTAATAGAATACACATTCAATCCAGCTGTTGGCGTATTAACTCCCTCTAACAATCTTCTAATGATAGTCGAATTTCTCCTTGCACTAAAATCGGCAGTTAAGTTTAGTCCGCTACCATTAGCATTCTTAGCTATATTAAATGGCAATTTAAACTTTGTTAAACGATAGCCGAACCCTATTGTAATTTCATTACCTTTCACTTCAGTGACCTGAACACCTGCATACGTCAATGATACATTTCTGTCACGCTTGAATTCAGCACGTGTTTGGATATTATTCTTCCAGGTAACATCAACTCCGATTAACGGAGCGAACTGTTCAACTAACGAAACTTGTCCGAATTCACGAGCAGGAATAAAGTTACCGCTGACATCCTTTACAGTTGGATATTTCCCATCGATATAATTCAGGTTTCTATTAAAGCTGTTAACATTAAATGTTGAACGATAACTATGTGTTAAGCTGACATTATTAAACACTTTCTTAAACAAAGGTAACTTACTCAAGCCATCATAAGTAACCCGCCAGTTAGGCAATGGAATCTTTGAGAAAGGCGTAAGCTTAACATCGTTTGGCGATTTGCCAGTATAGGCCGAAATAAAGGCCAGCGTTAACACATCTTGCTGTGTACCACTATAACCATCATTGTAAATAATTCCAAAGGTGTCTGGTGCAGCAAAGCCAACTGAGTTAATATTTAATATTGCTAAACGTTCAGAAATTATTTTACGGTTTTTTGAAAACTCTTCAAATACAGCGTTGGAATACGTTGTTGGATCATCTTTAACAAAGGCTGTATTAATTGAAATAGTAGAAATACTAAAGTTTCCTGTTTCTGTTATACTTTGTGAATCAAAACGGGATCCATTCCAACGGAAGAATTCTGAATTATTTCGAGTGAATTGTCGAGTAGCATTCAATTCAATTTTAAATCCATCAAACGGCTCAATTGAACTTCTTCCTGTAAAATTCTGATTGTAATTTCTAGCAAATGAGTTATTCAAACTTGTATCGGTAGTAATCCATTTTCCATTCACAGCCTGTGGACGAATATCTTGTTGTGAACCAAATCCAAATGCGAATCCTGGTGAATTACGATCTAAATCTTGGCCTAACAACTGAGAGTAATTTGTATATCCCGGTAATACGGTACCGTTAGTCTCACTATAAGTAAATCCTACCGACCTAACACCCATAATCATTTTTCCAATGAAACGCACACCATCAGGAATTGCTTTGGGCTGCTTCACTTTTGGCGCTTTCATGCCTGGAATTGAATCCTTCGGATTTTTAGGAGGTTCATTTTTAATTCCCGCTTTCTTCGGAGGTTTAGGTGAATTTATTTTTTTAAGGAAAGGGACTTTATTGTAGAGCGTTGTCAATACAAAGTTTCCATTAACCTGTTTGGTATTTGAATTCTGTATAGTATTTCCTGTTCTTGGATCTACTCCGAATGAACCCGAACTATCTTGCACAAACTGCCCCGATTGCCAACTATAGTTAAATCCGTATTTCACATTCACCGATACCCAGTCTGTTAGAGGGAATTTATTTAATGGTACCTGATAAGAAACATTACCCGCTTGAGTATATTGCTTATTTCTCCCTAAGAAAAAGTTCTTTCCAAAAATATTGCTCTTGATAGAATCTTTGTCTTCCTGTGTATCGATACGTCCTTCAGGCTCATCAATTATACCGTAATTATTAGCATTGAAGTCAAGCTTAATCGATTTTGTAATGTCATATTTAAAGTCGTATATACGACGCATATCAAAATTCTTGTTGAAGAATGTATCACGAACAATATCAGAATAACCAGTGTTGTTACGGAATAATTTTTCACCATAGATGCGTTGCGCATCCATCCTGAAATTCATAGCAGTTGGAACAAGATTAATATTTAAATCTTTAACCAACTTTAAGTATTTAGAATTCAAGAACGCTACTTTTGAAAATGGACTGATATACTTTGGAGTTGTATTGAAATTATATCCTATAGCACCTCTATGCGTTTTAATAATATCATATTCGATATTGATATCGCGGTGTAATACTTCATCATAGCCATAAGTGAAGTTAAAGTTTTCAATATCGTACAATTTAGCTTTCGCAGTTCCACTTCTATTCTTTTTAACGTTAGTAAAATTGATTCCTTTCGTTCTTGTATAATCTTGCGAGCGCTTCTTAAATTCTTTTTTCTCCGCAGCTGTTTGATTATTCGCTACTGCATCGGCATATGGCACGTCTTGATCTAATGGATCAAATTGCGGATTATTAATTACTGTACCATAGTTTACATACATTGGAATATCAAGGTTCGCTTTTTCTGGCAAGAACTTTCCAAGATATAAAGTAGAAGTTGCGTTGAAAGAAGTTTCTGCACTTCTTCGACGTTCGCTTACCTTTTGCTCGATTGTACCAAATCCTACCGACTTATGCGTACCCGTTAAAGCAACGTTACCAATATCGGCAAGCTTTGCGGTTACACGTCCTGTAGCCGCCCAACCACCCTTACGATCGAAATCTGTTAGACGTAATTCGTTTACCCAAACCTCCGCGCATTTCGACGTACCATCATCGCCGTTAGGGTCTGTTGGATCACGCTTAGGATTTCTAACACCCACCATAATTGTTCGAACACTACTTAACGAAGGATTACCTTTTACTGATAATGTATTTCTTCCACCTACATCACTTTCAGAATATAAACTTGTAATATTTATTGCCCCGCTCGAATTATCTATTGCAGTATTACGAGCTAATTTTAGATTTACAAACTTTTCTAAATCAAGGTCAACATTATTTGCTAGTGGCCATATAGCATATTGATCCGTAGAACCCCATGGTGTTATCTTCAATGGTACTTCGTACTCATAATAATTCTCAGTAAAGTCGTTACCAAAACGAATAAAAACGGTGATGTCATCATTCTTTAAATCATCTGCAGCACCAAAAGATTCTGCATGAATGAACATTTTTACTTTTTTATACGCACGTAAATCAAGTCCGAGATTTTTAAATGCTGCACGGGCATCACCATCTTCTAAATCACATACTCTTAACGATAATGATTGTTCGTTCAATCGTTGTAAAGTAGTAGAACCAATATTTATTTCTTGTTGAATATCTGGAGGTAATACATAAGGCACTGGCGTTCTGTTTCCATTCTCTTCGATACTTACTGAAGAAACATCGAATGTGCCTAAGTTAGGATCACCTGGAATTACTTCTCCGGGAGTATACATATTGTATGCATACTTTCTCCATTCGCCACGCAAGAATTCCAATTTAGCAAAACGTAATGTCATTGGCTCACTAAAGCCTGTCATGAATGAACGGATAAAAGTAATTGTATTGAATCCATCAATATCACCATACTTAGTAATATTAGGATTAGCACCCTGAACATCACGAATAGGAATTTTAAATTGATACCAAGTAATATCTGTGTTTGTTGAATTAGGTAATGAAACGTTACGTGTAATTTTATCGACAATAAAGTTTCTTCCTACTTCCATATCACCAGGTCGTAATGAAACACGATATTCATAAAACTGTTCTGAACCTTCCTGGTTAAAATCTTTATTTACATCTTCTACATCTGGAATTGTTGTTGCAGAAGTTGTATACGATTCGTTAATTTGATTATCAGTAGGTGAATTTCCGTCGGGATGACTATACTCTTTGTAACGATCTAAGATGCTCTTTTGCAAATTGTCATAATCGGTGCCTCTATAGTAATGATAGTTATCTGAAGAAGGATCGGATAGCGCTTGCTGATATGCTGTTGGAGAAACATTAATACTTAAGGTATTTAAATAGTCCTGAAAAATAATCGACTCTTGTCCGTTTCTCACACCATCTAAACCAACATCTTGATATTGTCGTGCATCGGGATTATTATCGAATGCATAAATAATCGGTGGTTGTGTTTTTGGAGTAAAACCCCATACTGTTTTGTTTGAAGTTGATGTATCACCAGTTGATGATAATCCATTTTCATATTCTAATTTACCATCCTTCAAAATATCTTCACTGATATTTCCAAGATTAAAATATAAATCACCACCCGTTGTATTTTGACTATTGCTATTAAACGGATCCATCATCCAAAACTGAATGAACTCAATATTGGCTGCTTCGAAATCTGTCGACTCAATACGACGCATAATACCACCCCAGCGAGTTTCAGGATCTAACAATTTACCATCTGCATCAACACCTGATGAAAAGGCTGTTGGTAAAACATCATAGTTATAAGGACCTCTTTCTTCTGGGAAAAATGACATATTCATCACAGGAAGAATTACCGTTTGACCTTGAGGTGCTTGTTTATTCGGGAAAATTTCTTTTTCAGGAATCTGACGAACTAGGTGATTAGAAATATCGTTGTTAGTAATATGGGCAGGCGTTACACCACTTTGATTTCTGTAAAATAAAGGATCAATAATATACCAGGAGAATCTACTTCTATTAAAACCATAGGCTGTAGTAACTGAATCTAATCTAGCTTCAGCAAAACGGCTTTGTGGTGTTGAGGCTAACGACCATGCACCTACGTTAGTTTTTAAATCAATGGTAGTTTGACTTCCTTCAAAATCATCAATATAAGCTGTACCATTTTTTCCGATAGCTCGATTATTTCCTGGGATCAAATCTGCAAACTCTCCACTTACAGTAATTTGTGATGGCGATTTAGTTGAGATTCCAGGTAATTTATCAATCACCTTTGTTAGCCATCGCGATTCACGCTTCCATGTTCCGTCAACACCCCAAATGGTATTAGCAATTGGCTCATCACCAAAGTTTACTTTCTGCGTGATCGGTCTTTCATTTAAACGCATGATAGTACCACCCAACACTAAATCTTTATTGACTACATAATCGAAACGGGAACCAAAAAGAGTTTTTGACTGAATGCTGAATAAGGAATTACTTTCTAAATTAATATTAATTGCCTGACCAGAGTTTAAAATACTTTGATTAATAATCTTAACTCGACCTAAATTGTAATCGACCGTGTAGTCAACATTTTCTACCAAAGGAATTCCGCCGGCAGTAACCTTTACTGAACCTTCAGGAATATTTAATTGATTCAATGGAATATCTGAACCGAACTTACTGGAGTAACTTCCTTTCAAACTAAACTTATTCTTTTCAGGAAATTGTAAGGCAACTGTTTTTGTAGAGTCATATAACACATCGTACGCATATACATCAGCGTTAGTCTGACTAACAAACTGACTTCTCAAGTATCCCCCAAAAGGTTCACGAACCGGGAATATAATTCGTCCGCTATTGCTATAGATAGTTACTCCTTCAATAAAATCATATTCTCCATCTGGACGAGGGTCGTTATTGACATTTAATTTATCAAGGTTGAATAAACGATTTAATGCTTTTGCATAAACATTAGGTTCGGATGGAGCGACAGGAATATAATTTAAACGATTTCCGATTGTATCTACATAAAACAAAACATTTAACTTGAAATCTTTCTTATCAATTTGAAATCCTCCTAAAGCATAAACGTTCTTCATCATTAAGTCCCACAGAGGAAGCTTCGTATTTGTAATACGACCTTTTAATAACTTCAACATTAAAACCTTTGGAGGTTCTATACCTGCAGTTGTTAATTCACCAACACGAAAGACCTGACCACCAACAGCATATTCATATGCTACTGCTAAAACTTCATTTGTATTTAGCGCCTGATTAAGTGAAATGTAACCTAATCGCGGATTAAAAGTATATTCATTGGTATTTAACTTTCTTGCATTTTGTACAACCTCATAATCGCGTGATGCAGATAAATACGGGATAGAAGCCATCGTATTTTGCACCGAGTTAATATCACGTATAGAAGGATAATTATTTAGTACGTCTTGATAAAGCGTGTTCGAAAGTGTATCTGATGGATAAAAATTCCCTGAACCTGGAATAGCTGGGTTGTATGGAGCGCTCTCTGCCAAATCAGTAAAGCCTACAACTGTTCTTGTATTATCAGTAGAGTTGTTCTTATTGGTTACCCATACTTCTAAGCGTGTAATGTTAACAGTAGAATTAATAAAAGGAAGATCCTTTAAGGCATTATCATAATTATCTTTAAAATAGTTTGCTAAGTAATAATGCTTATTAGCTTCATACTGATCTGCCGAGATATCGAAGTTGGTAGTTGTTGCACCTCCTTTCACTTCGATATTAGAAGCCTTTCCTTTTTGTTGTGTTAGGATAGACGTTACCGTTAGCTTACCAAATTTCAATTGTGTTTTTAATCCGAATAAACTCTGACTACCTTGAATCAACTGCGTGTTCAAAGGAAGACTAACATTACCAGCTTCTAACTTCTGAATAATTTCATCTTCGTAGCCTGTATATTCTAATTTAATTTGATTTTCAAAATCGAAACTTGCTTCGGTGTTATAATTGGTAGTAATCTTTAACTTCTCTCCGATATTACCAATCACGTTCATTTGAATTCGTTCTTTGAAATCAAATGTAGTATTACGTCTTTGTCGCTCTGGTAAAGTAGGGTTATCATAACGACTAATATTCAAACCGAAGCTTAAAGCAGCAGAACCCTGCGGACGAATATCGATTGTATTACCTCCGAATATTCTATTAAATGCTTCGCCCCCAACATAGAGTTTTGGAGCAAATCCTTTTCGTTGCGATAAACTTTCTTCGTTTGATTTCTTCTTCCAATAATCCTGAGTGCTCTTCTTGAATTGAGATTCTTTAAACTCCTCAAAAGTCATGTAACTTGGACTTCTGAAATTTATATCTCCCATCTTTTCGAATATATCGTATTCACGATTATCAGGATTGTATTCGACAGTGGTTTTTATGTTAGAAGGATAGTTAAGGTAGAGCGGACTTAAACCAGATTGTGAACTGTAAGCGTCGGCATAGCGATCATTAAATGGGTATCGCAACATTACAGAACCACCACCTGTTGTAGGAGTATCACCTGGTAAAATGAAATAACTTTCGTGAATCTCGGCAAAAGCTGGGCTGTCTGATAAAATCAGGGCAACAACAATCAACATCCCGAGCAAAACAGAAATATAAAACCGGATACTTTTCAAAACTATTAATTCTCAGATATTAGTTGGCCTTTAGGGCTCTAAGTTAATAAATTACTGAAAATACAGATACAGAAAGCATGATTTTACTCTCTGAAACGGTATTTTTCCTGCCTCATTATAGATAATTGAGTGATGCTTTTATTAAATCCTCCACTTTTGCATCATTCCCCAATTGTTTTTGCGCGGATAAAAGTGCTTTTTCAGCACTTGCTCTTGCAAATCCTAGCGTCATAAGAGCAATCAACGCTTCTTCTCGGCTGGTATTGTGTAGGGATGATAAAATTGTTGTAGAATTAGGACTTAACTTATTAACTTTATCTTGAAGATCTATAATAATTCGTTGAGCAGATTTTGCTCCAATCCCTTTCACTTTTTGAAGCGTAGCTGCGTCGCCCTTTGAAATAACAGATCGTAACTGATCAGGCGCAAGGCTCGACTGAATAATTCTTGCTGTTGAAGCCCCTACACCACTGACATTCAATAATTCACGAAACATCAAACGCTCGTCTTCATCAGCAAATCCAAACAGTAATTGGGCATCTTCACGAACAACCTGATGCGCAAAAAGCTTAAACTGTTTTACATCTTTTATGGCCGTATACGTGTAAAGTGATATTTGCAGAAGGTACCCAACACCATTGCAATCAATCGTTACATGCGTTGGGGTCAGATTTTCAATCTTACCATTAAAGTAATCGTACATGTAAGCAAAAATAAGATTTTTTCGAGTGCAAAAATGAAAAAAGGGGGCCGATTAATCAACCCCCTTTATCGCTAAAACCTTTACTATTTTTATTCCTTTACAAATGATTTTTCCGTCGGCAAAGGTGCTTGAGGAATTCTTGTTTGAGCATCAACAACTGCAATGGTAATCATGTTCACGATTTCGCGTACTGATGACCCCAGTTGAAGGATGTGCACGGGCTTTTTCATTCCTAACAAAATTGGACCAATAGCTTCAGCATCTCCTACTGTCTGTAATAATTTGTAAGCAATATTTCCAGCATCAAGATTGGGAAATATGAGTGTATTTACACCTGTTTCTGCAAGGTCGCTAAATGGAAAATTGTCTTTTAGCAATTGCTGATTGAAAGCGAAATTAGCTTGCAATTCGCCATCTACTACCAATTCAGGATGCTTCGCGTGTAAAATCTCTACTGCCTTACGCATCTTAATGGCGCTATCAGTATTTGATGATCCGAAATTCGAGTACGACATCAGTCCAACTCGAGGTGCAATATTAAATCGACGTACAGCCGCTGCAGTTAGTAAAGTTATCTCCACAATTTCTTCAACTGTCGGATTGATATTAATTGTAGTATCAGCAAAAAACACAGGGCCATCTTTCGTAATCATAATATACATTCCTGCCATTTTTGATACTTCTGACATAGTACCAATCACCCTAAGTGCAGGCTTTATTGTCTCTGCATAATTACGTGTCAAGCCACTAATAAGTGCATCAGCCATTCCTGTTTCTACCATCATTGCACCGAAATAATTTCGCTCTTGCATGATTTTTTTTGACTCGTACAAAGTAAATCCACGGCGCTTTCTCTTCTGATAAAACAACTCCGCAAAATTTGCTAAAATTTCAGGTTCCTCTCTAGGATTAATAACTGTAACATCCTCTAGTCGCAAATTATGCTCTTTAATTAGCGCAGCAATTTTTTCTTTATTGCCCAATAAAATTGGATGAGCAACTCCATCTTCTTTAACAATTTGTGCCGCTTTCAGAATTTTATAGGTATCTGCCTCAGCAAATACTACACGTTGAGGATTCTGCTTTGCTTTATTGGTAATAACACGAATTAACTTATTATCAAGCCCAAGTCGCTTCTTCAATTCACTCTCGTAAGCTGTCCAATTGGTAATTGGTTTTTGTGCAACACCCGACTCTATAGCGGCCTTTGCTACAGCTGGAGAAATGGTATGAATTAAACGGGGATCGAGTGGCTTCGGAATAATATAATCACTCCCGAAACTGATATTTCGCTGATTGTAGGCTAGGTTAACTATTTCTGGAACAGGCTCCTTTGCAAGTTGTGCAATAGCATGCACTGCTGCCAATTTCATTTCTTCATTAATTTGGGTAGCACGAACATCCAATGCACCTCTGAAAATAAAAGGAAAACCAATTACATTATTTACCTGATTAGGATAATCTGAACGACCAGTAGCCATTATTACATCTGGACGCGCAGCAATTGCGTCTTCGTATTTTATTTCCGGATCAGGATTAGCCATTGCAAATACGATAGGCGTATCCGCCATTGATCGTAAATGTTCTCCTTTAAGGATATTTCCTTTTGATAAACCGATAAAAACATCTGCATTATGTAAAGCATCTTCAAGAGTATGAATATCGCGCTTAGTAGCAAATTTGGTTTTATGTATATCGAGATTATCTCTATCGGCACGGATTACACCCGTGCTATCCAGCATTACAATATTTTCAATATTTGCTCCTAATGAAACAAATAAACTTGTACAAGAAATAGCAGAAGCGCCAGCACCATTTACAACGATGCGTACTTCATTGATTTTTTTATTAGCAATTTCTAACGCATTAATTAGTGCAGCGCCTGAAATAATAGCCGTTCCGTGTTGGTCATCATGCATCACTGGAATTTTCAGCTCTGCTTTCAGACGTTTCTCTATCTCAAAACATTCCGGGGCTTTAATATCTTCGAGATTAATTCCGCCAAAAGTTGGAGCAATTGCTTTAACAGTTTTAACAAAATCATCTACATCTGTTTGATCAATTTCGATATCAAACACATCGATATCCGCAAAAATTTTAAACAACAAACCCTTACCCTCCATAACAGGCTTTGAAGCTTCTGCACCTATATTTCCTAATCCCAGTACGGCCGTTCCGTTAGAAATAACAGCTACTAGGTTTCCTTTAGCGGTATACTTATAAACGTCTTCTGGATTCTTTTCTATTTCTAAACAAGGAGCAGCAACTCCTGGAGAATAGGCTAATGCTAAATCGCGCTGAGTACTTGTTGGTTTACTTGGTACTACTTCAATCTTTCCTGGTCTCCCCGACTCGTGATAATCAAGAGCCTCTTGTTTTAAATCTGGCATATCTTTCCTCTAAATTGTTTGATTTACGAAGATACAAAATACGTTTATAGTATACACACAGACAATACTTGAAAAATAGGTAACAAATTGATTCTTGAATGTATAAAAAAAGGCCAGAATAAAATCTGACCTTTCTAAATTATTTAAGATGTATTCTTAACGATGAGAAACAACCAACTTATGACTGTTTCTTACTTTGTTTTCTGAAACATAAGTAGCAATATATAATCCTGATTTTAAATCAGCTGTATTAACAACCAAACTGCCATTTTTACCTGTCACATCGTATGTTCTCACTAAAGAACCCAACATATTATATATATATAACTTATCGTTGGATGAATTAGATGCAAGATTATATGTAAAAACAGTAAATTGATCAGCAGGATTTCTTAAAGGTTTTGACAAACCAAATGATTCAGTTGCATCGTTTAAACCTTGTGTACAAAACGCAAAGTCTAATGTAAATCCTGTTGAATCTGCAGGATTATTTTGATCATAAAAACGATAATGAATTGATGCAGTTCCGCAATTACCATTAGGTGTTACTTTCGCATCAAATGTAGATTCGCGACCACCTGCAGAAATAGGAGTTGTATAGGTTGTAATGGCAGTTCCTGGAGGATTACAAAAAGCACCAAAACAAAATAGCTCGTACATCCCAGCTGGAAGGTTGTTTATCGTGCGCTCAACAACAATATCAACTGGCGTTGTACCATTGTTATCTAAACGAGCGGTAGACTCTAAAGTATTGGTATTGCTAGGATCAGAAACCACTAAATTATAATTAGACAAAACTAAATTTTGCCCGAAAGATAAAATTGTAGACCCCGTTAAAATAAAGATTACTAGTAATGCTTTTTTCATTTTAAGTGTATTTTTAAAATTCTAATCTTGTTTTGGAAGGGTAAATTTAGGGAATATATGTTCAAAAAAGAAATATTTTATCGAATTGGCTCATAATAAATAGGTTTTTTCTATTTTAGACACTCTTAAAAATAAATCAAACCCTTTAACTCTAATAATTATGCGTAAAATTTACTCTTTAATTACTTGTTTAATGTTTTCAAGTGCAGTATTTAGCCAATCACAGCGCTTAGTATTGTTCGAAGAATTTACAAGTGAAAACTGTCCGCCATGCGCTGCAGTTAATGGACCACTTAACGATTTGTTGAATCTAAACGGAAACGAAGTGGTATCAATTAAATATCAAAACAATATCCCATCTGCAGGACCAATGTATGGTCATAATTCAGCAGAAGTGAACACAAGAATGACATATTATGCGAACAATTATTCGCCTAATGGTATTTTAGATGGCAATGTTTACAATGACCAACCTGTTACACTAACACAAGCCGACATCAGCAACCGTTATGGGGTAACATCTCCATTTACAATTAGCATTTCTCATGCTATTAATGGAACATCAGTAGATGTTACAGCTGTTGTAAAAATGACTGGCAGTATTTCACCTGCTGGATTGTTTGCTCGTTTTGCAATTATTGAGCGAAATATATATTTCCCTGCTGCTCCGGGATCAAATGGAGAAAAGCATTTTGAAGGTGTAATGAAAAAAATGTTACCAAATGCTGCAGGAACTGCTTTACCGTCTACAATGGTTCAGGGTGATTCTGTAGTTTATAACTTCTCATGGACAATGGCAAACGTTTACAATCAGGTTCAAATAGCAGCAGTTGGATTTGTACAAGACGATGCAACGAAAGAAGTTCATCAAGCAGGATACAGCCGTACTTTAATTCAGAATGACGCTGGTATCACTTCTGCTCAGGTAAATTATTTAAATTGTGATACGATTGTTACTCCAACTGTGAATGTATACAACTATGGAATTGCAGATTTAACATCTTTAGATATCCTTTATAAAGTTGATGCTGGAACTAACCAAACTTATAGCTGGACAGGAAATATCCCTTCTGGTGGATCAAGTTTAATTACATTACCATCATTAACTGTAGCAGCTGGAGCTCACACTATCACTACTGCAACTTCGAATCCTAATGGTAGCACAGATCAAGATGCATTTAATGATTCAAAAGTTACCCCAGTTTTAATCGCAGCAGCACCGATTGCGACTCCAATTGTTCAAGGATTTACAACAGGAGCATTCCCTCCTGCTGGTTGGGCAAGATATAATCCAGATGCAGGCTATACTTGGTCACGTGTTGCTGCTGGTGCAACAGGAGCTAATGGTTCTGCAAAAATTGATTTTTACAATAGCACAGGAGGACAAATAGATGATTTATACTTACCTCAATTCTCTTTAGTTGGTGCAAGTAATGCATTCTTAACTTTCTATGTTGCTAAGGCAAGATATAGCGCAGCATATAATGATCAGCTAGAGTTTAACGCAACTACAGATTGCGGCACATCATGGAATTCACTTTGGGCTAAATCCGACAATACAGGTTTAACAACTAATACAGTTGCACAAACAAATGCATGGACACCAGTTTCTGCATCTGCAACAGATTGGAGACAAGAAACTGTTGACCTTAACCCTTTATTAGGTCAAAGTAACATCATTGCTAAGTTTTCAGCACTAAGTGGTTACGGTAATAATGGATATATTGATGATATCAACATTACACAAAACGTTGGTGTAGGCGAGAATGCTGTAACAGAAACTATCAGTGTATTCCCAATTCCTTCTGCTGGTAATGTAAGCTTGACATTAAATAAATTAAATGTAACTTCATTCACACTTGTAGTTACTGATATGGCTGGTAAAACAATTTCAAGAGAAGAAAATGTTGCTAACAATGGCACTTTAAATGTTGACCTTTCGACTCTAGAAAATGGATCATATTTAATCAACATTGAAACACCAGGACAAAAAATTGTTAAAAAAGTAATTTTAGAGAAATAATCTCGTTTTAAAAGGGACTCTTCGGAGTCCCTTTGTTTAAATACCCATTATGAGAAAGCTATTAATCTTAGTAACAGTATCGTTAATTAGTAATTTATCTATTGCACAATCTACAGCTACAAAAACGGATGTAGGACATACCATCGTAAAAACACTAGAAGGTAAAGATTTCAATACGGCCGATATTTCAAATGATGGAAAACCATTCATTATTGATTTTTGGGCAACATGGTGTAAACCATGTGTAGCTGAGTTAGATGCAATTAATGAGAACTATACACAATGGAAAGAAGAGACTGGAGTAAAGGTTTTCGCTGTTTCTATTGATGATAGTCGTTCAATGAGCCGAGTTGCACCCTATGTAGCAGGTAAAGGTTGGGATTACACCATTCTATTGGACCCAAATGGAGATTTCAAAAGAGCAATGAACGTAAATTCTGTTCCTCATACATTTTTGTTTGATGGGAATGGAAAGCTAGTTGCGCAGCATAATAATTACTCAGCTGGAGATGAAGACAATCTTTTAGAAGAAATAAAAAAACATTCGGGTAAATAATTACTTTAAATTAAATAAATTCGGGAACTTAACCATAGTTAGGTTCCCGTTTTTATTTTTGCACCTCAATTAACCAAAATGAATACACTATTACGAATTACAGTCATGTGTATGGCGTTCGCTGCAACCACGCAAAATTTACGTGCTCAGCAATCAAACGTCATGTCAAACATTACAGGTAATTTTGAAGTCAACTCTCAATATTATCAGCCGGATAGCGCAATCCTTGCACCAGATGTTCCAGAAAAATTATTAAGCAATGGTTTCTTTAACCTTAATTATGAATCGGGAAATTTTAAAGCAGGTCTTCGTTACGAAAGCTACTTGAATGCTTTACAAGGGTTCGACCCCAATTACCGCGGTAGTGGCATTACTTATCGTTTTGCTCAATTTTCGAAAGATGAAATCACCATTACTGTTGGGAATTTTTATGATCAATTCGGAAACGGATTAATTTTCAGAAGTTATGAGGAAAGAGCATTAGGAGTGGATAATGCAATGGACGGATTACACATCAAGTATAACCCTTACAAAGGAATTGTGTTAAAAGGATTTGTCGCTGAGCAGCGTAATTTCTTTGCTAAAGGGCCTGGTATTGTACGAGGATTTGATGGAGATATCCAATTGAATGATGTATTTGAATCGTGGGCAACTAAGAAACTTCGGTTAGGCGTAGGTGGTAGCTTTGTGAGTAAATATCAAAAAGATAATAGTCCGACAAGAATACTTCCTGAAAACGTAGGCTCTTATGCATTTAGAACTAATATTATTTATGGTAATTGGTTGGTGAATGCAGAATATGCAGGTAAGATAAACGACCCATCTATTGTAAATAACTTCATTTATAAAAATGGAGAGGCCTTATTGGTGAATATTAATTATGCTAAGAAAGGATTTGGAGCACAAGTATCGGGTAAAAGAGTTGACAATATGAACTATCGCTCAGATCGTGGCGCAACTGGAAATAGTTTGTTCATCAATTATCTTCCGGCAATCAATAAACAACTAACATATCGATTAAGCACCTTGTACCCTTTTGCGACACAACCAAACGGCGAAATGGGAGCAGCGGGTGAAATCTATGTAAACTGTAAACCTGAAAGTGCACTTGGTGGAAAGTATGGAACTAAACTAAGTTTGTCCGCTTCCGCTGTTAATGACATTCAGCGCACGGCATTAAGCAACGATACATTGGGGTATACTTCCAATTTTTTGGGGATTGGAGATAATCGCTATTATCAGGATGTCAATTTTGAGTTAACCAAAAAATTATCAAAAAGCGACAAGATAATTTTTACGTATATCTATCAGATCTATGACAAAAATGTTATCGAAGGAAAAATAGGAGAAAAACAAGTAACTTCTCACATTGCAGTATTCGAATATTTGCACAAATTCGATTCAAAGCATAGCATCAGAACAGAACTTCAGCATTTGCAAACAGAAGAGGACAAAAAGAATTGGGCAATGCTTTTAGTTGAATACAGTGTTTCGCCAAAATGGATTATAACAGTATTTGATGAATGGAATTATGGCAATTATAAAAAAGACCAGCAAATACATTACTATAATGCAAGTATGGTCTATACGAAAGGTCCTACACGAATTGGATTAGGCTATGCTCGTCAGCGTGCAGGATTATTATGCGTTGGAGGGGTATGTAGATTTGTACCCGCAAGCAACGGATTTAATGTAACAGTTACAAGCAGATTTTAATGATATGATAAAGCATTTAAAAATATTCATACTTAGCACTACGCTCATCTTTGGTTTTCTTTTCTTCGGATGCGATAAAATAGAAGGGCCATATGGAATCAATAATGGAACCACTCCAACTGATACCACTTCAGATACTATTTTCAGAAAAGTGCTGTTAGAAGATTTTACTGGACATACCTGCGCTGCATGTCCAGCTTCACACGTTGAAGCTAAACGACTACATGATATATATGGCGAGCAATTAGTTGTGCTTGGCATACATGCTGGATATTTCTCATGGCCACAAAATGCGCCGTATCAAAGCAATTTTCAAACTGCAACGGGCACAACTATCACAACTGATTTTAATTTAATTAATTTGCCTTTCCCTAAAGGAATGGTAAATAGGCTTTATAAACCAGCTACCTCCACTCAATATATCTTCGATTGGCCAGATTGGGAAACAACGATTGATACTATTTTACAGCGACCAGCTGATGCAGGAATTGATATTGCAAATTCATTTAGTACAACCGATAGTATGATGACCGCTACCATAGATATAAAAATGATGAATGATTATTTAAATCCTATTAGCTTAGCTGTTTACTATGCTGAAGATAGCATTGTAGCTCCTCAAAAGAACGGGGCTGTTGATGTATTAGATTATATTCATCGTCATGTTTTAAGAGGATCTTTTACTGGAGCGTTTGGAGAAACAATTGGAAACAGCGCAACTGCAGGTCAGGAATTAAATAGAACCTATTCAACTAAACTTACACCTGCAAATGCGAATGTTAATCAGGTGTATATATATGCTATTCTTTTTGATAATGTAACACGTGAAGTAATTCAGGTAGAAGAAAAGAAATTAATTCAATAATTTTAATCAGACATAAAATTTGCAAGCCTCTTCATAAGAAGGGGCTTTTTTTGCAACTAACAATTTGCTGTTAATTGCTAAACGTTTGTAAACGGATAATTGGATTTTGCTGAAATAGTTTTGCCTCATCAGTTCATCAATTTAAATATCCTTTCAAAAAACAAAAACATGAAAAAACAAATCTTAACACTATTCATGATGCTATCCATCGTGAATACGCTTCCAACAAAAGTAGAAGCAGCAAACGAAACATCTACTTGTGTTCGTCCTCCAAAAATTCACCTTGTAATTGTAATGGGCAAACCAAAATACGATTGTGAAATCTTCCCAGGTATTTGTTTATTCCTTTATGGCACTTTCGACCGTACTAATCCACTATCGGCTGGCACATATGCTTCCTATGAGAACAATACGCTACAAATCGAAATTCAAAAAAATGAAATCAGTGAATCACTGGATAAAAAGCTTCAAGAGCAATCCGTTTTTGACTTAGAAAATGAATATGAAATTCCAGATGATATAAGCAAAGACCTTGGCAGCGATACACGTATAATTCTTGAAACAGGCAATTATGAAATACAAGATAACGGTGAAAGTTATATCATAAACATTCGTTGCCGATAAAATAATTCCAGACCCGTAAGTCTGATTCTTTGTTCTTGCCAACCCCGGGGGCTGAGCCCGTAAGCTCTCCCCCTCCTTTATATATAAACACCTATGAAAAACGCAATTATTATTTCTAGTTTGTTATTCTTTACTAGCTGTACTAAAATGCTCATGCGCGCAAATGGTTTTAAAACGCCTAGGTATGAATCAGAAGAAAGAATAAATTCATTTGCCCAAACGAATCAGATTGATGAAGGAAAAATCGTTTTTTTAAATGACACTACTGAACAAAAGAAGATGCTGAAATTATTTTCTAATTCCCCAGGAATTATCATTGCTGATTCGGCTTGGAATCGTTTGAATTTTCAAAACAAAAAAGAGAACTGCGCTGCCCCTGTTGAAAATCTTCTAATGAACTTATGCAATATTCAACCTACAAATATTTACTATACTGATTCAAATTTAATTGCATTCAGAAAAAGTAAAGCATTTTACAAAGCCATTCAAAACAAACCATCATCCGCTCATTATATATTCTTTTTATGGAATACATCGATGGGCAAAAACATTAAAAAGATTAAAGCTTGGGAAAACACCTTGATAAAACATGCGAACTGTGATTATCAAACTTTTTGGATTAATTGCGATTACATGGCTAATTGGTATAGCGTCAAGCCTGGTAAAAAAATTCGATACAAGGTCGACAGAAAGTAGTTTTTCAGATTATTACTTTAGGCTGAACTATTTTAATGCTTGGTTGTTTCGTAAATTAAGTGTTTAGCTTACCTTTGCGCCTCACAGCGAAAAAGCTGAACAAAACATTATAACTATGGCAAAAGATCGTTTTCAATCGCACGACTATTATTTAATGGATGAATTGCTTACGGATGAGCACAAATTAATCCGTGATGCTGCCCGTGAATGGGTTAAAAGAGATGTTTCTCCAATCATTGAAGATTATGCTCAAAAGGCGGAATTCCCGACACAAATCATCAAAGGACTTTCTGAAATTGGTGCATTTGGGCCTTATATTCCTACCGAATATGGTGGAGGTGGTCTCGATCAAATTTCTTATGGTTTGATTATGCAAGAGATTGAAAGAGGAGATTCTGGCGTTCGCTCTACTGCATCAGTACAAAGTTCTTTGGTTATGTATCCAATCTATACGTTTGGTACTGAGGAACAAAGAAAAAAATATCTACCTAAGTTAGCTTCTGGAGAATGGATGGGTTGTTTCGGATTAACGGAGCCTGACCATGGTTCAAATCCTGCGGGAATGGTTACCAATTATAAAGATGCTGGTGACCATGTAATTTTAAATGGAGCTAAAATGTGGATTTCAAATGCTCCATTTGCTGATGTTGCTGTAGTTTGGGCAAAAGATGAAAATGGTGATATCAGAGGATTAGTTGTAGAAAGAGGAATGGAAGGATTCAGCACTCCTGAAACACATGGAAAATGGTCATTGCGTGCAAGTGCAACCGGCGAATTAGTTTTTGATAACGTAAAAGTTCCTAAAGAAAATATTTTCCCAACTGTTAAAGGTCTTAAAGGCCCTTTAAGTTGTTTGAACTCTGCACGTTATGGTATTGCATGGGGTGCAATTGGAGCAGCATTAGACTGTTATGATACAGCCTTAAGATATTCTCAGGAGCGTAAACAATTTGGTCGTCCGATTGGTGGATTTCAGTTACAACAAAAGAAATTAGCTGAAATGATTACTGAAATCACGAAAGCACAATTATTAACTTGGAGATTAGGTGTATTGAAGAATGAGAATCGCGCAACGCCGGCTCAGATTTCAATGGCAAAACGAAACAATGTAAATATGGCAATTCAGATTGCAAGAGAGGCTCGTCAGATGTTAGGAGGAATGGGAATTACAGGCGAATATCCGATTATGCGCCACATGATGAACCTTGAAAGTGTAATTACTTATGAAGGAACACATGATGTGCATTTATTAATTACGGGTATGGATGTTACTGGATTTAATGCCTTTACCTAAAATCTCATTGTGTTTTACAAAATTTTAAATTCATTTTTAAAATTGATTGTAACCATTTATAGGTAGTTCAGTTTAAGTCGTCAGTTATTTATCGGGGTATTTAAATTTTTCATATGTTTGCCCCACAATTAAAAGGTCGTGTGGCCGAGCGGTTAGGCAGAGGTCTGCAAAACCTTGTACAGCGGTTCAAATCCGCTCGCGACCTCAAAAATCCCTGGTTGAATTCAACCAGGGATTTTTATTTTGTAATCTCCTGAGAATACCAAGATGTATTTAGTCATGCTCAGCAAGCATAAAACGCATCCGAATAAGCATTTTTAAACTCCTAAAATTCATTAGAAATTAGCTTATCATTGTCACTAAAATATTATGTATTTTTCAAGGGAAATCAATTGATTTTTACTTACTTTGACATCCCTAAAACAACCTTTACAAAACCACAACCTTACTAACTAGTTTATGAAAAAACTACTACTTGCAGTTTTCTGCTGCATAGGTGCATTTTTGATGACCTCTCAAACTGCATCAGCGACTCACTTAATGGGTGGTAATATGACCTATGAATTTTTAGGTCTTAATTCAGGTACTGGATTATATGATTATCGTGTTACACTAAAAATTTATCGATTATGCGACCCAGGAAGTTCGCAATTACCAACCAGTACGTCATTGGGAGTTTATCAGGACAATCCAGGTAATCCGGCTTTGAAACAACGTGTTGCCCTTGCAACATTAAACCTTATATCTCAACAAGCGATCGTACCTCCTAACGCTGGGGCTAGCTGTTCTTTTGCTCCGAATGTTTGTGTTGAAGAAGGAGTTTATCAAACGACTGTTTCTGTTCCTGCAAATACTACAGGATACTATTTCATGGCCGATCGTTGTTGTAGAAATAATAACATTGATAATTTAAGCAACCCAGGTGCAACTGGTCAATCGTATTATGCATACGCACCAGATCCATCTATCGATAACAATTCTCCAACCTTCGCTGTACCTCCGGTTCCATTTATTTGTGCAAATGATACTGTAAGTATATTAAATCAAGCAATTGATGTAGATGGTGATTCATTAAGCTATGCATTCGTTACTCCATTTGCAGGTATTTCAAGCTCAGGTAACCCAAACCCACAAGCACCTACGAATTATACATGGCCAATTCCTACCGTTAACTACGCGACTAACTTTAGTAACACTACACCGTTTGGATTAAATAGTTATGCGGCTATGGACCCTGCAACAGGTTTAGGTGTTTATGTTTCTCCAAACCAAGGTTACTATGTTGTTGCGATTGAAATTAGCGAATATCGAAACGGTGTATTAATCGGCGTATCAAGATTAGATATTCAGATTATTGTTATTACGTGTCCTACTAACCCAGCGCCAGCCATAGCAAATAATCAAACAACTTACACCATACAAGAAGGTCAAACACTTTGTTTTAATGTAGGATACACAGACCCTAATGGAGATAGTTTATTTTTAACACATACTGGAGATATTTTTAATTCTACCCTTGTAAATCCAACTGCTACTTTACCAAATGTATCGGGCGATTCTGTAATAAGCGCTCAATTTTGCTGGTCAACTTCATGTAATCAAGGAAGAACAACTCCATACCAATTTTCTACTTCTGCAACAGATAATGGTTGCCCTGCTAAAGTCACAAATACAGTTTACACCATCAACGTATTAAACACACAAGCACCAACCGTAATGAATGGGCCTGATACCTTGTGTTTAAATGCTGCAACAGGTGTTGCTTATTCAGTTTCATCAACATCTGGTTATACTTATCAATGGTTAGTTACTAACGGAACACAAATTTCAGGAACAAACACTGCTAGTGCAGGCGTTACATTTTCGAATACAGGATTAGCAACGGTGAGTGTAGTTGCATTAAATCCTTTTGGTTGTCCTTCTGACACACTTAGAAAAACTGTCTTTATTAAACCACAACCAACTGCCGCAGCTGGAACAGATGTTTCATTTTGTTCAGGTGGTTCGGCTACGTTGGGAACATCAACTACGAGCGGATATACTTACTCTTGGTCGCCAGCAACAAACCTAAGTAATAGTACTTTATCAAACCCTGTTGTAACTATTAACAATACAGGTACTACCCCAACATCAACAACTTATATTGTAACATCTACACTTAATGGTTGTACGAATAAGGATACTGTAGTAGTAACTTCAAATCCATTCCCTGTTGCCAATGCTGGTAACAACACATCTATCTGTAGTGGTGCAAGTGCACCGTTGGGAACATTATCAACAGCTGGATATACTTATTCTTGGACTCCAGGTTCAGGATTAAGCAACAATACGGTTTCAAATCCGGTATTCTCATTGACAAACACCGGAAATACACCAGACACTTTACAATATGTTGTTTTAGTTGCAAATGGATTTGCATGTAGCACAACAGATACTGTTCAGGTTGTAGTAAGACCTGTACCAACTGCAGTAGCAGGAAATGATTTAATTTTTTGCTCGGGAGCTAGTGGAACAGTTGGTTCAAGTAGTACAAGTGGCTATACTTACAGTTGGACACCTTCAACAGGATTAACTGCTCCTACAGGAAGTAGTTCAACAGTAACATTAACAAACACAACTACGGCTAATGATACCGTTAGTTATATCTTAACTACAACATGGTTTGGATGTACTGCAAAAGATACAGCTAAAGTTATTGTTAAGCCTATTCCCACTGCAAATGCAGGAAATAACTTGTTCTTATGCTCTGGCGTAAATGGTCAGATAGGATCTATTTCTACTAGTGGTTATAACTATACTTGGACACCTACGACAGGATTAAGCAATCCAAATTTATCGAACCCAACAGTTTCTTTAACCAACAATGGAATCACAACAGATACTATTTTCTATTTTTTAAATACTGATTTAGCAGGTTGTCAGAATAATGATACTGTTCGAGTTGTTGTTGCTCCAGTACCAACTGCAAATGCTGGTTTAGATCAAACTTATTGCTCTGGGCAAACTGTTACAATTGGTAGTGCAACTACAAGTGGATATTTATATTCATGGTCACCTGCAGCAGGATTATCAACACCAACTAATAGTACATCTACTGTAACACTAACAAACACAAACACGGCTAATGATACCGTTAGTTATATCTTAACAACTACATGGTTTGGATGTATCGACAAGGATACCGTTAAAGTAATTGTTAAACCTGTTCCGACTGCTAATGCAGGAAACAACTTGTTCTTATGCTCTGGCGTGAATGGTCAGATAGGAACAATTTCTACGAGTGGATATGCTTACACTTGGACACCAACAACAGGATTAAGTAATCCATCTGTTTCTAATCCTGTAGTTTCATTAACAAACAATGGATCTACAACAGACACCATTTTCTATTTTTTAAATACTGATTTAGCAGGTTGTCAAAATTTCGATACAGTTCGAGTAGTTGTTGGTCCTGTACCAACTGCAAATGCAGGAATAAATCAAACTTATTGTTCAGGACAAAGTGCGAGCATAGGAAGCTCTTTAACATCGGGGTATACGTATTCATGGTCACCAGCAACAGGATTAAATAGCACTACTATTTCTAATCCTACTTCAGCAGCCACCAATTCAGGTAATTCTCCAATAACAATAACCTATTCTGTAATTGCTACATGGTTTGGATGTAAAGACACTGCAACGGTAGATGTTACTATTAAACCGGTACCAGTATCTATTGCTGGAACTAATCAGTTATTATGTTCAGGAAACACGGTTCAACTTGGAGGCACAAGCACTAACAGTTACACCTACACGTGGACACCTGGAACGAATTTAAGTGATAGCTTGATTTCTAATCCAACATTAACCGATGTAACAACAGGACTAACACCTGATACATTATTTTATTCTGTCACAACAGAATTAAATGGTTGTACTTCTTCAGATACTGTTCAAGTTGTTCTTAGTCCTGTACCTACAGCTCAAGCAGGAAATGATATTACCTTCTGCTCAGGACAATCAGGAACTATTGGTGACTTATCAATTTCAAATTATAATTATTCTTGGTCGCCAGCAACTGGTTTGAGCAATGCTACTAATTCTTCTACTTCAGTATCATTAACCAATAATACTACAGCTGTTACTACAAATAACTATGTACTCACAACTAACTTATTTGGTTGTATTGATAAAGATACTGTTGCTGTAAATGTAAAACCATTGCCAGTTTCAGAAGCAGGTGCAGCAGTTTCATCGTGTGATGGCGATACAGTTGCAATCGGAACAAGCGCTACTAGCGGTTACGCATATGTATGGACACCTGCTACAGGCTTGTCAAATAATACATCATCTACAACACAAGTTTATATCAGTAATACAGGCTCAACAGCTTCAACGGTTTACTATACAGTTACTACAACATTGAATGGGTGTACTACATCAGACAGTGTAGCTGTAACTTCTAATCCACTTCCAATTGTAATAGCACAAGCTGCTCCTGCTGCGATTTGCTTCGGACAATCAACTAGCATTACGGCTTCAGGTGCTTCATCTTACAATTGGGTTGAATTAGCAAATCCAGGTGTTTCAATCGGAACCGGAGCTACATTATCAATCACACCTCAAACAAACACTACTTACGTTGTAGAAGGAACAAGTTCTGCTAACTGTATAAACTACGATACCATTACTATTACAGTTAATCCACTACCAACCGTTCAAATACTATCATCATCTACTGACCTATGTAATGGCGATACATTAACATTAACTGCAAGTGGGGCTAACACCTATAACTGGGTTGATTTAGCTTCTGGTAATTCATTAGGAAGTGCCTCAACAATTAGTGTATTCCCTTCTGCTAATGCTAGCTATGCATTAGTTGGAACTGATGGTAACTCTTGCGTAAATTCAGATACCATTCTAGTTAATGTTAACCCTGCACCAACAATCAATGCGATAACAGGAACACTATCTGTTTGTCCAGGTGCTAGTGGCGTACAGTATTGGGTATTAAATCCCAATACTACATCGACATATAATTGGGGCATAACAAATGGAGCGATTACCGCAGGCCAAGGCACGGATACGATCAGTATCGATTGGCCAGGAATTCAAACAGCAGCTTTCGTATCAGTTATTGAAGTAACCGATTTAGGTTGTCCTTCTGACTCAGTTCAGTTACCAATTAACATTAACGTAGTATTAGAACCAATCGCGCCTACAGGTGCAAGTACACTATGTGCGGACCTTGCGCAAGGAATTACTTACTCTACTACTAATACACCAGGCTCAGTTTATACATGGCATGCACAAGGTGGATCAATAGTAAGCGGAGACGGCACAAGCAATGTGACTGTTGACTGGAATGTAACTGGTCCGCAGACAGTAGCTTTGTGGTATGATGAAAACAGTATTACAATTGATACCGTTTGTGCGGGTGTTTCAGATACTTTATATGTTACTATTAATCCAATACCGGTTACAAGTACAATCACAGGAAACAATGCAATTTGTATTGGCGACTCTGGAACATTCAGTGTTGCAAATACCGTTGGAAGTACTTACAACTGGAGTATTACAGGTGGAACAATAAATGGAACGTCAACTACAAATACAACATCAGCAACATTAACAACAGTACCAGGCGCTACTATCACTGTTCAAGAAACCAATACTTACGGTTGTATAGGAACACCTACAACATACAATGTAACAGTAAATCCGCTTCCTAACGCTGAGGCAGGTACGAACGTCACAATTTGTAATGGAACAACAACCACTTTAAATGCTAGTGGTGGCACCTCGTATGCTTGGACAAACAATAGCACATTAGATAACTTAACGATTGCCAATCCTATTGCTAACCCTTCTGCAACTACTACCTACTACGTTTTAGTTACTGATGTAAATGGTTGTAAAAATTCTGATAGTGTAACAGTTGTAGTTAATCAATTACCAAATGTTACCGTTAGTAACAATACAGCTATTTGTATTGGCGCATCAACTCCAATAACTGCTTCGGGAGCAAGTATCTATAGTTGGTCTCCATCAACTGGATTAGATAACGCAAATATTGCCACTCCAACAGCTAATCCTACAAGCACTACTACCTATACTGTAATTGGAACTGACAACAACGGATGTTCTAATTCTAATAGCACAACAGTTACGGTTAACCCACTTCCAACAGCAGTTGTATCAAGCGGTGGAAATATTTGCAATGGAGGAAGCGTCAATTTAACGTCGAGTGGTGGTACATCATACAGCTGGACACCTTCAACAGGATTAAATAATGCAACAATTGATAACCCTATTGCATCGCCAACAACAACTACTACGTATACAGTAACTGTTACAGACGCTAATGGATGTACTGATGATGATCAAGTAACTATTAATGTTAACGACCAACCAATTGCTGCGTTTGCAATTGATACTGCAATAACGGTTGTAGGTTGTGAAGGAGTAGAAATTACATTGATCAACAATAGTACGTTTGCATTAAATTACGAATGGAACTTTGGTGATGGCAGTACATCTACAGATGCTAATCCTTATCACGTATTTGCATTTGGCTCATCAAACGGTATCACATTAGTAGCTTATAACAATCAATGTTCAGATACGTTGGTTACGCCATTTAGTCCTGGTCAATTAGCTGATTACTTCAGCAATATTCCAAATATCTTTACTCCTAATAATGATGGCATCAACGATTGTTTCAATCTTGGAGAAAATACTAAGTTTGAAGATTGCAGTTCTTGGGAAATCTATAATCGTTGGGGAACTAAAGTATTTACTAGCAGTACTGCACAAACATGCTGGAATGGAAAGAAAGATAATACAGGAGAAGATCAACCAGCAGGAACTTACTTCTACATTTTAAAAGCAGGCAATGCCGATTACAAAGGAACGGTAATGCTGAATCGCTAATAATTTATAACTAATTGAAACGGAGCCCAAAAAGCTCCGTTTTTTTTTAACCTTTTTTATTTGATTTCGTAGAACGTCCGAATTGAAAGAGTGAAATACACTTTCAAAAGGATAAAAGCTATGAATAAATTTAAATCACGAACCTTCAGAATGATCGATAAAAAAATCGAAAGTTCTTTTTTTATTGTTTTAGCGGTCGCTATTCTCAGCGTATTTATTAGCTATTATGTTATCAAAACTAATCAGGATAAAACAGCGGAATTAATCAACAAAACAAATCCAACGCTTTTACAGATTAATAGGCTTCAACTATTGGTTCACAACTCTGCCTTTTATACAACTAATGCAGTATATAATTACGAGCAACGTTTTTATTTAGATAGTCTACAACAGCTTAAGAATACCGATTATACTAAAATCAAATCGAAGATTATTGCATTAAACAAAGTTGATAATCCAGACTATATAGCTTTAAATAATTGCATTAGTCAATATGAACGCATTTTAAAATCAGAAAATAATTTACTTAACTCATTATATGCAGCCATTGATCATGGAGATTCTGCTACTATTTATCAATCTAAAATAGAATTACAGCAAAATATACTTCCACTATCGAATCAACTTACTTACAAACTAAAAAAACTATCGAACAAGCAAGCAAGTTTATTAATAAGCATACAAGACGAGATGTTGTATAGCTACAACTGGATTTTAATTGTTGTTGTAGGATTGTCAATCATGCTATTGCTTTTAATGTTGAATGCTGCTTATATCATCAAGAAACAGATTGTTCAGCCTGTATTAAAAGTGCAGAATTCGTTGATTGAACTTGGAAGAGGAGAGCTTCCAGATATCAGTATTGAAACACCAGATAATGCTATTGGTGTAATGATTAAAGAATTAAAAAAATCAATTGGAAGTTTAAGAAAAAAAGCGGCGTTTGTTGAAGAAGTAGGTAAAGGTAACTTCTATCAAGAATTTGAACCACTTAGCGATAAAGATGTACAAGGGAAAGCACTGATTGAAATGCGCAATAGACTTGCAATATCATATGAATCAGAAAAGCTAAGAAGGTGGCAACATGATGGGCTAGTACAACTGAATGAAATCATGAGAACTAGTAACAAAGATTTTTCTGATTTACTTGAAAAAATTATCGAGACAATTGTGAATCATATTAAGGTCGATCAAGCTGCAGTATTTTTATTGCACAATGAGGATATGAATGATTTACATATTCAGCTTGGAGCGTACTTTAATTTAAATACGAAGATTCTAAACAGTAAACGTTATGAATTAAAATCGAGTTTAATTGGAAGAGTACTTGAAACAAAGACTACTATTCTTAGTACTAATACTTATGATCCTTACTTTACAATTGAATATCCAGATGGCAAAGAATCGATTAATTGTAATATTGTTGTTATTCCACTTATCACAAGCGGAACTGTAGTAGGTGCAATTCAAGTTGCTAAAATTGAATCCTTCATTAATGAAGAGGTAGAGTTAATCGAAAAAATGGCAGAGCCTATTGCTGCGAGTTTGTATAATGTTAGGGCGAATCTAAAAACAAATCAGCTTTTAGTTGAATCAAGAAAACAAGCTGAAGAACTTGCGTATCAAGAGCAAGAATTGAAAAAAATAAATAATGAATTAATTCAAAAATCAGAGTTGCTTGAAGCCAGCGAAGAGGAATTGAAGTATCAACAAGAAGAATTAAAGAAAGTCAATTTGATACTTGAAGAAAAAGCAAAACTTCTCGAAGAAAAGAACAGCGCAATTGAAGAAGCGCGTAAACATGTTACAGCAAAGGCCCAACAGTTAGAGCAAAGTAATAAGTATAAGTCGGCGTTCTTAGCAAATATGAGTCATGAATTAAGAACTCCGTTAAATAGTATCCTAATTCTTGCTAAACTTTTATCGGAAGACCGAACGAATCATCTGAATGAAAAACAAAGAGAGCATGCACAGGTAATTCATAAATCGGGCAGCGACTTATTAATGCTAATTAATGATATTCTTGATTTATCGAAAATAGAAGCGGGCAAACTTGATTTACAATTTGAGGAGCTTCCAGTAGATGAAATAATGGATGATATCAATTCTTTATTCATTGAATTAGCCAACGAAAATAAAATCAATTTCAAGATTGAAACAAGCATTCCTTCAAATGAATTTATTACTACTGACAGAA
This sequence comes from Bacteroidota bacterium, assembly GCA_046052065.1. Taxonomy (GTDB): domain Bacteria; phylum Bacteroidota; class Bacteroidia; order AKYH767-A; family OLB10; genus CAINEC01. The sequence continues at coordinate 85,101 of JBJOND010000001.1, forward strand.
TACGTACTGAGCAAATACTAAAAAATCTTTTGTCTAATGCATTTAAATTTACTCCTGCTCATGGTGAGGTGAAATTGCAATTTGATTTAGATAACAATAAACAAAATTTAATTATACAGGTATGTGATTCCGGTATTGGTATTCCAATAGAAAAACAATCGCTCATATTCGATGCATTCCAACAAGCTGATGGATCTACTAGCAGAAAATTTGGAGGTACTGGTTTAGGACTTGCTATTAGTAAAGAACTAACCACGATGATGGGTGGAAAAATTGAACTCACTAGTGAAGCAGGAAAAGGCAGTTGTTTTAAAATAGTTCTTCCTCAAATAAATGTTGATATCATTGAAAAGAAAAACAACGAATCAATTATACTCTTGGAGGAAAAAGAAATAAAAATAGAATCCACGATTGAAAATAATAAAAACCTTATTCTAATAGTAGAAGATGATATTGTTTTTGCAAGCGTACTTGCAGAATATTGCCGAAGGTATAATCTTGAATTTATAATTGCCTGCGATGGTGAGCAAGCAGTTGAATTAACTAAAACTTACAAACCATCAACCATTATACTTGATCTTATATTGCCAATTATTAATGGATGGGAATTCATCGATATTATTAAGGGCGACGAAGAGTTACGTAATATTCCGATTCATGTAATATCTGCTGCAGAAAAAAGCATGCAGACCGAAAACATGAATGTACAATCTTACTATGAAAAGCCAGTTGGTAAATTTGAATTAGACAGTCTATTTGATACCATTAAAAATAGTGAGACTCCCTTCACCAATATTGCATTCATAGGCATTCCAAATGAAACTGATAACACCATTATTGATGCAGTTACTACATCAAACCATAAGATTAAAATTACATTTATTGACGATGCCAGTGAATCAATTAAAAATAATTGCATCGATTGTGTAATCATCAGTAGTCAATATGTAATAAATAATGACTTTTTATCGAAACAAATTTTTAAAAATAACGAACTAAGTAATAAACCGCTTGTCTATTTCAATGATTCAATAGACGAGTGTATCAAAGAAATCAATTTCGTTCTTAATAAAAATGAATTAATGGAGCCTAACTCTAATTCAGAAATTGAATTGGAAATTATAGAACTAACCGAAGATGTATTAATTGGTAAAAGTGTGCTGGTAGTAGATGATGACGTAAGAAATATTTATTCGCTGACAAGTATACTAGAACATGAGCAAATGAATATCTATACTGCATTCTCAGGTGATGAAGCAATCAATAAACTACATAAGAATAAAATTGATATTGTACTGATGGATATCATGATGCCAGGCAAAAGTGGATTTGAAACCATGAAAGAAATCAGAGCAGATATTCTGTTTAATGAGTTGCCAATAATTGCAGTAACTGCAAAGGCAATGAAAGGAGACAAAGAACTTTGTATTGATGCAGGAGCAAATGATTATCTAACAAAACCAATTAATACAGAACTATTAATCAAAAAAATGAAACAACAATTAAACACAATAAAAAATGAAAACGCGTAAAGAGAGTAAAATACTTATCGTACATCATCGTCCACAATTTATGCTTGCATTGGAAGCTGCATTAAATAAGCCACACAGAATATTTCTAAATGCTACATCAGCATTAGAAACATTATCCATGACAAGCATTGATGATATTGACTTAATTATATTAGACAGTCAAATGGAAGATGCGGATGTAATTACGTTAACAGGAATTTTAAAATCACAAAACAAAACAAAAAATATTCCTTACATTATTCTAAACGAAACACCATCAATTATTGAACATTACTTTAAGTCGTGGCCAGAAGGCAGCGTAGACTTTTTAGTTTATCCGATTGATGGACACAAAATTGAAAATTCCGTCAGCAAGTTTGAAAAATCGAATTTTACATGGAAGGTTAAAGTGAAATAAGAAGAAAGCCCTTACAAAAAAAGTAAGGGCTTTTTTGTTTTATTGGCATTGACTACTTTTATCCAGCAATGAAATGGTTAAAGCCTGATAACGCAAAGAGGATTCTTTCAATATCAATTACGGTATTTGTTTTAGTACATTTATTATACATTAATCTGCCACCATGCAGTATTCATGTATGGAGACAATGCAATACACTGGCCGTAGCTCAAAATTTTCACGACGAAAGTTTAAATATTTTAGAACCTAGAGTCGATAGAAGATTTGAAAATAATGGCATAACAGGAACTGCTTTCCCACTCTATGAATGGATCTTAGCTTTGATTTATAAAGTAACTGGTGTTCATTATTGGGTGCACCGTTTACTATCGCTACTAATTTCTATAACAGCAATCATTTATGCTTTTCGCTTTTTACAAAATATAACTTCAAATAAGTTAGTAGCTGCTGTTTCATGTGCTTTGATTTTGTGGACACCTGAGTTTTTTTATCATAGCATCAACGCTATTCCGGATATACTTGCAATTTGCACAGGATTCATCAGTTTGTACTATTTCACCAAGAGAGATCGCGATAAAATTTCAATTGTACTTTCCTTTTTGTTTCTAACTATAAGCGGGCTAATCAAAATGCAATACTTGATGATAGGCATCTTTCACTTTATAGAATTTATCAAATCGAAACTTGAAAATAGAAAGCTGATCAAAGAGGATTTAATTATACTTATTACTGGAATACTTTGTTTAGGGACTGTCTTTAGCTGGTATAGTTACTCATTACACTTAATTGAGCAATCTAACTTACGCGACTTTGGAATAGAAATCAGATCTGCTAATAATTTTCAAAGTGCAATTGCTACATTGAAAAAAAATCTGATCAGTGATTTTCCAGAATTAGTCTTTGGCTTTGCGAATACAATCGTAATCATAATTGGATGCTATGCGTCATTATCAAAAAAATCAAATAGATACTTTATTCACTTTTTAGCATTATTAGTCATTTATTGTATTTATCATTTACTTGAACTTCGACAAATGGATGTACATCATTATTATATGTTGCCCATTTACTTTGGTATTCTCGGTTTACTATACAACGGAATTTCATTTCTTTATAAAAAAGGCAAGTACTCATTCATCCTTCTCTTAATGATTGCTCAACCTGCTCTAGCTTGTATACGGATTATACCTGCACGATGGGGGAAGAGTGATTTAGGTATCTCACAATCCTTCAGTGATAAATCAAAACTTACTAAACTTAAATCGTTTATACCCGAAAATGCAAAAGTAATTGCTGGCCCTGATGAATCAGGATGTATTTATTTATACTTCCTCCACAAAAAAGGATTTGGCTACGAAAAAGCAAATCAATTAACAGAATTAAAAGATGATAAACTGCTTTTAGAAAATTATATTGACAGAGGTGCGACTTATTTAATTACATCGGATGTTTCAAATGTAAAAAATGAAATACTACTAAATTATTATGATTCCATTATTCAATACAATGAATTCTACATTATCAAGCTAAGAAAATGAAAAACAGAATAGCCAGTTTCAAATATGCATTGAATGGAATTCGTTTGATATTTAAAAGCGGACCTAATTTTATCATACAACTCATTATTGCATTAATTACTTTAAGTGCAGGGATGTATTTTCAAATAAGGGCTACGGAGTGGACAATTATTTTAATTTGCATCGCTGGTGTTTTATCTGCTGAAATCTTCAACACTGCGATAGAAAAAATGGTAGATCATTTATCACCTGAAAAGAATAAATATGCTGGTGAAATAAAAGACCTTGCAGCGGGAGCCGTATTATTATTTTCAATTATAACTGCTATCATCGGAATAATTATTTTTTATCCCTACCTGATAGATTAAAGTCCTGCGTTTGTTCTAAATAGTTTAACAGCGATAGCCATTAGCACAACTCCAAATACTTTTCGAATTATACTGATGCCTGCTTTTCCAAGTGCCTTTTCTAACTGTGCAACCATACGAAGCACAATATAAACCACAATCATATTTAAAGAAATTCCAATTAAGATAGTAGCGATATCATACTGCGCGCGCAACGAAATTAAAGTTGTCATAGTACCTGTCCCTGCAATCAATGGAAATGCTATAGGAACAATAGAAGCGGTTTCAGGAATATCATCACGATAAAGTCGAATTCCTAAAATCATTTCGAGTGCTAAAAAGAAGATAACAAGAGACCCGGCAATAGCAAAAGAAGAAACATCAATGCCAATTAGTTTTAATATGCTTTCACCCAAGAAAAGGAATAAAACCATAATTACCAATGATGCAAGGGTAGCCTTTTCCGAATGAATTACACCTACCCTATTTCTTGTTTCGATAATAACAGGCAAAGAACCAATGATATCTATTACAGCAAATAAAATCATTGTAACAGAAATAATATCTTGAATTGATAATGTCATACAAATCATATTTATTCTCAAATCTACTAAATTTAGATATAATCTAATCGTGAATAGCATTGAATATCGATTTACTAAGTTTTAACATAGAATTAAAAGGTTTCAATTAAAACAAATAGTAGATTTGCATGTTAACATTCCAATGAACTATTTTAAATACATTACTTCATTACTTTTAATATTTGCGTTCACTTTAATGATAGTGAACAAGTGTGTATTTATTGGCTCAGGGCAATCCGTCTTAGCTTTTTGCTATGAAATGGAAGACGATATTGAGTCAAAAGAAAACAAATCTGATTTCAAAAAGGAAACAGAAAAAATTTGCAAGTCTTTGTTAAATACAATCATTTGCTCACGTATAAAAGTTGAGGATTTTCATATCACTCAAAACATTGCTTTTGCTGAAGGTCATCCTTCGCAACCCGACCTACCTCCGAAGGTCTAACTAAGAATTCATACTTTCCTTTTCACTTTAAAATTCCATAACGGAATTAACTATTTATTCTTATTTATGAAAAACATAACTTCAAATTTAAAATCAGATTTTCAATCTGGATTAGTGGTGTTCTTAGTAGCACTTCCCTTATGCTTAGGAATTGCCCTCGCTAGTGGAGCTCCTTTATTCGCTGGAATTCTATCAGGAATTATCGGTGGAATTGTTGTTGGATTTATTAGCAATTCACAGCTAAGCGTTACAGGTCCTGCTGCAGGACTTACAGCAATTATACTTACTGCAATAACGTCCTTAAATAGTTATGAATCGTTTTTAGTAGCAGTGATTATTGCTGGTGCCATACAAATTATACTTGGTGCTTTAAAGGCTGGCACCATTGCCAATTACATTCCATCCAACGTAATTGAAGGTATGTTAACGGCTATTGGTATTATTATCATCTTGAAACAAATCCCTCATGCTGTTGGATACGACAAAGACAACGAGGGTGATTTTTTCTTTTTGGAATCAACAGGCAATAATACCTTATCTGCCATCTACGATGCAATTAATTATTCGCATCCTGGCTCATTCATTATTTGCATTGTATCCTTGGTCATTTTGATACTCTTTAACAAAATCAATTTCTTAAAGCAAATTAAACTAATTCCTGGAGCATTGATAGCTGTTGTTGCAGGAATACTCGTTAATGAGTTTTTTAAGCTTCAAGCATCTCCGTTAGAAGTCGCGGATGATCACCTTGTTAAACTTCCAATTGCAAAAAACTTCAATGATTTTATTGGGTTCTTTTCTTTTCCCAATTTATCAGCTATTTCATCGTACCAGGTATGGGTAGTTGGATTAACGATTGCAATAGTCGCTAGTATTGAAACATTACTTTGCATCGAGGCTGCAGATAAGATTGACCCAGAAAAAAGAGTAACTAATCCTAATCGAGAATTATTTGCTCAAGGCATCGGAAATTTAATAAGTGGATTAATTGGCGGATTACCTATGACATCTGTAATCGTAAGAACATCTGCTAACACTAATGCAGGTGCTAAATCGAAAATGTCGACAATTATTCACGGTCTATTGATTTTAGTTTGTGTTTTAACAATCCCATTTATCATTAATAAAATTCCATTGGCCTCTTTAGCTGCCATCTTATTAATGATTGGATTTAAATTAGCGGGGCCTGCAATATTTAAAAAAATATGGAGTCAGGGATTAATTCAGTTTGTTCCATTTATTGTAACTGTAATTGCCATAGTATTTACTGACTTATTGAAGGGAGTTGGTATAGGCATGGTAGTTAGTATCTTTTATATTCTGAAATCAAATTTAAGATTTGCATATTCTTTCGATAAAGAAAAATATAATGAAGGAGAAGTGATTAAAATACAACTTGCACATGAAGTAAGTTTTTTAAATAAAGCTGCTATTAAAGATACACTTCATCAATTACCAAATAATAGTGTAGTTAAAATCGATGCAAGTGAGTCAGTTTATATCGACTATGATATCGTTGAATTAATTCACGATTTTGAAAAAACAATTGCACCACAAAAAAATATCAATTTAGAGGTCGTGGGAATGAAGAACAAGTATTCATTAAATAAAGTTCCCAGTCACGTTACCATGAAATAACCAATAAACTATTATGAAAGCACATACATTTGAAACGCAATCAACCATTACACACCAAAAGGCACTTGCCTTTTTGAAAGAGGGAAATCAACGTTTCGTAAGTAATTTAAAAATCAACCGTAATTTATTACAGCAAGTCAATGATACACGCGAAGGCCAATGGCCATTTGCAGTGATACTTTCATGTATTGATAGCCGTACCTCTGCTGAATTAATATTTGATCAGGGCCTAGGCGACGTTTTCTCCATACGAATAGCGGGGAATATTTGCAATGATGATATTATAGGCAGTATTGAGTTTGCATGCAAAGTAGCTGGTTCGAAATTAATTGTTGTAATGGGTCATACGCAATGTGGAGCTGTAAAAGGAGCTTGCGACCATATTGAGTTAGGCAACCTAACTACCTTATTGAATAAAATTCAACCTGCTGTTGCCATTGAGGTATCAAAAGGAAATCATACCGATTGTAATTCTAAAAATGAAGGATTTGTATTTGATGTAACAAAAACAAATGTTGAAGAAACGATTAAATCAATCATGAACAAGAGTGAAATTATTCGTGATATGGTAGAATCAGGACAGATAGGAATTGTAGGAAGTATCCATCATTTAAATAGTGGGAAAGTAGAGTTTATTGACTAATATCAAAATAAATAGAAAATAAAAATCCCCGAGCAAAACTCGGGGATTTTTTATTTCAACTTAAACGTTTCCATAAACTTGGTGGTGTAATTTCCTTTTCTGAAATCTTCATTCAACATTAACTGCTGATGAAAAGGAATGGTTGTTTTTACACCTTCAATCACGAACTCGCTCAACGCTCTTTCCATTGTTTGAATTGCTTCTTCTCTTGTTTGAGCAACAGTAATCAACTTTGCAATCATCGAATCATAATAAGGAGGAATAGTGTATCCTGCGTAGATATGTGAATCAACACGCACTCCATGTCCTCCTGGCTGATGCAATACCGTTATCTTGCCTGGAGAAGGACGGAAATCATTATAAGGATCTTCTGCATTAATACGACATTCGATTGCATGCATTGTTGGATAATGATTGTTTCCGCTGATTGAAACACCAGCAGCAATCTTTATTTGTTCCTTGATCAAATCATAATTGATTACCTCTTCGGTAACTGGATGCTCTACCTGAATACGTGTATTCATTTCCATGAAGTAAAACTTACCATGCTTATCAACTAAGAACTCGATTGTTCCTACACCTTCATAATTACTTGCAAGCGTTGCTTTGATAGCGGCCTCACCCATTTCATGACGAAGTTTTTCTGTCATGAATGGCGAAGGAGTTTCTTCCAATAATTTTTGATGACGACGTTGGATAGAACAATCACGCTCACTTAAGTGACATGCTTTTCCATATTGATCACCAGCAACCTGAATTTCAATATGGCGTGGTTCTTCGATATATTTTTCCATGTACATACCATCGTTACCGAAAGCTGCACCCGCTTCTGTACGAGCTGTATCAAAAGCTTTTTCTAATTCATCTTCTTTCCAAACGATGCGCATTCCTTTTCCGCCACCACCAGCTGTTGCTTTTAGGATAACAGGATAACCAATTTCTTTCGCATCCTTTTTTGCTTGTTCAATATCTGTTATCAAACCATCAGAACCAGGAATAGTTGGAACGCCTGCGCGCTTCATCGTATCCTTTGCATTGGCTTTGTCTCCCATCGCATCTATTTGCTCTGGTGTAGCACCAATGAATTTAATTCCGTGCTGCTGACAAATAGCAGAGAATTTTGAATTCTCAGATAAGAAGCCATATCCTGGATGAATTGCATCTGCATTCGTAATTTCTGCAGCTGCAATAATTCTTGGAATATTTAAATAGGAATCACGACTTTGAGGAGGACCTATACATACTGCTTCATCTGCGAAGCGAACATGTAAACTTTCTTTATCTGCTGTAGAGTAAACTGCAACCGTACGAATTCCCATCTCTTTACAAGTACGGATAATACGTAATGCAATCTCACCTCTATTGGCAATTAATATTTTCTTAAACATAATTGTCTATTTAATGATTAAACTAATTGTCTTAGCTAGGATCAACTAAGAACAAAGGCTGATCGTACTCAACAGGAGAAGAGTTGTCTACCAATACTTTTACAATTCTTCCTGAAATTTCAGATTCTATTTCATTAAATAATTTCATTGCTTCGATGATACATACCACCTGACCAGCTTTGATTTCATCACCCACATTTACAAAGTTTGGTTTATCTGGGCTAGATGCACGGTAGAAAGTACCAATCATAGGACTTTTAACCGTGATGTATTTTGATTCATCGTTAGATGCTACAGGTGCAGCCGCAGCGGGAGCAGGCGCAGCTGCAACAGGTGCTGGAGCTGGAGCCGCCTGAACAGGCATTTGCATCATTGGAGCTGCAGTTAACACTTGCTCAATTACTCTTGGAGCTGCATTTTTAATGGTGATTTTCACCGTATCAGTTTCTAAGCTTACTTCACTTACACCTGATTTTGAAACGAACTTTATAAGTTCTTCGATTTCCTTTTTGTTCATAGAAGGAGTTTTTATGAGTGGTCAAAAATAAGCTATTTTGCTTAAAAACGATTGAATTTTGATTAAAAATTGGCCAAAATGATTGGATTTTATTCAAAATTGAATAAAAATTACAAAAGTTGACTTTAAATAAATCGGACTTAAAAGAATAAATGGAAAGAGTGTTTAGATTGGCTAATTAAAATTAATAAGCCCACTTCACCCAAATAGAACCCCAGGTAAATCCTCCACCAAAAGCAGCAATAATAATATTATCTCCTTTTTTGAATTTACTTTCCCATTCCCATAAACAAAGTGGAATTGTTCCATTGGTTGTATTTCCGTAACGCTCAATATTAAGTGTTACTTTTTCATCGCTAACGCCCATACGACGAGCAGTTGCATCAATAATTCTTTTGTTTGCCTGATGCGGAATTAACCATGCGACATCATCTGCTGTTAGATGATTACGCTCCATAATTTCAGCACTTACATCAGCCATATTGGTCACAGCGAATTTAAAAACCGTTTGACCTTCCTGATAAACATAATGTTCTTTTGCAGCAACTGTTTCTGCTGATGCCGGCTTTAAACTACCACCTGCTTTTTGATGTAAATGAGCACGACCAGAACCATCAGTTCTTAATATTGAATCTAAAATTCCGAATCCATCTGTATTAGGCTCTAACAGCACCGCACCTCCGCCGTCACCAAAAATAACGCAAGTCGCTCGATCGGTATAATCTATAATAGATGACATTTTATCGGCACCAACTACAATTACTTTTTTATACTGACCCGTCTCAATAAATTTTGAACCTGTTGCTAAAGCAAAAATAAATCCTGAGCAAGCCGCATTTATGTCATAACTAAATGCATTTTTAGCACCTACTTTATCTGAAATAATATTTGCTGTTGCAGGGAACTGCATGTCGGGTGTTGTGGTCGCACAGATTATCAAATCGATTTCTTCTGCAGAAATGCCACGCTTTTTCAAAAGACCTTCTACTGCTCTTGCACCAATATCAGAAGTTGCTTCTCCAGGTGTTTTTAAAATATGACGCTCTTTAATTCCCGTTCGCGAAGTGATCCATTCATCTGTAGTATCAATCATCGTTTCTAACACTTTGTTGGTTAGAAGATAATCAGGAACCCATGCGTTTACGGCAGTTATTGCAGCTGTTATTTTAGTCATATTTTAATGAGCAATACTTTCTTGCATCGCCTGTGCAATTTTTTCTGTCAGACGAGCGGCAGTTACTTTTTCAGTAATGTGAATCATGTTTTTTACTGCACGGGCATTAGAAATTCCGTGAGCAATAATTACGGGAGCATTCAAACCTAACACTGGCGTACCTCCGTAATTTTCATAATTGAAGCGTTCGAAATACGAATCTGTAATTGAACGTTTCTGAATTAAATTATAGAATGACTCCGCAAGCTTCAAGATCACATTACCTGTGAATCCGTCGCATACAATAACATCTGCTTTGTCGTTAAACAAATCACGACCTTCAACATTCCCAATAAAGTTGATGTCTTTTGTCGTTTTTAGCAATTGATGCGTTGCTTGTGTGAGAACACTTCCTTTTTCTTCTTCTTCTCCGATGTTCATCAATCCAACTTTCGGACTTTTAAATCCGTGAACGTGCTCAAGATATAAACTACCAAGAACACCAAATTGCTGAAGCATTTCTGGTTTACAATCTGCGTTCAATCCTACATCTAAGAAAACGCCCCAGGGACCATCTTCTTTAGGCAGAACCGAACATACTGCAGGACGTAAAACACCAGGAATAGTTTTAACACTAAACATAGCTCCGACCATCATAGCACCGCTGTTACCAGCTCCGCAAAATGCATCGATATCACCACGCTTTAGATATTCAAATCCACGGGCAATACTTGAATCTTGTTTTTGTGTAATTGCTTTTGTTGGATGTTCATCCATTCCGATAACCTCTGTAGTTGCTACAACAGAAACTTTCGAAATATCAGCACCGGCTTCGTTAAATTGTTGCGTGATAGCATCGATATCGCCGAACAAAACCAACTCAACACCTTCCCCTAAATGAGGTAGCGCTTCGATGACTCCTTTCGTAATTTCAAGTGGAGCATAATCCCCACCCATGATATCAACACCAATCTTCATGTTGAACAATTTTCCTTTGAAGAAATTTAAATTTTATTGCTAAAGCTATTATTGTAATTAAGCTCCGCGCTCCATTACGACTTTACCTTTGTACATTAATTTTCCTTCGTACCAGTAAGCACGGTGATAAAGATGTGCTTCACCTGTAGTTGCATCAACTGCAATTGTAGGAGCAGTCGCTTTATAGTGCGTTCTGCGTTTGTCTCTTCTTGATTTCGAGTGTTTATGCTTAGGATTTGGCATAGTACTTAATTATTTATTAGTTAATTCAATTTAATTTTTTTGAGAGCACTCCATCGTTCATCCTTTACTTCTTCCTCGTCTTCTTCTTTTTCAGTTTCTGATAAAGACTCAAGCGCTTCATTCACACAACCAGGCTCATCATTGATATCTGGGTGTGTAGGACTAAATGGGACTTCCAGCGTAACAAAGTCGTAAATGTGATTATTCAAGACTAGTTCACTTGCTGAATTTGCAATATGTATTGTATCGATATCATCATCTTCTGCATTCGGACTTTCTACCATTCGAATTAAAAGATGCTGATCTGCATTCACAGACATGGTGAAATTTTCGAGACATCGGCCACATTCTACCTCTACTTCTCCATTTATTTCAATGTCTAGCTCCATGGTTGTGGATTTTTGTAAAACCACACGTACGTCCACGTTTGCATTGTGAATAAGACTATTCGGATACTGCTCAAAGAACTCATCCCCAATGTGAAAGTTAAACTCATGAATTCCAGCTGGTAAGCTGATGAACTTAACGACTAAATCTTTATTGTGCGTTGCCACTTTTCAACATTTAAATTACACACAGGTGCAAGGGGTGCAAAAGTAATAAATGTCAGTAAGCTACGAAAGAAAATCGTAAAGAAATGATATGAATTTTATCGAGCACCAGAAATTTACCACTAAAACATACTTGTCTACACCTTTGTTTTTCAACAGATTAGTTGCTATATTATCGTTTGATTTATGTTAACCTTGTTTCCAATTAAATCACACCCTTGCCCGTCAAATCCCATATAATCAGCGCCATACAGTTTTCAATTTGCTTAGATGCCGCTTAAATTGAATTCAAAAACATTCCGGCGGAAAAACAATAACACAAACGATCATAATTCATAATTAAAGCTTTACCTCATACTCGTCCAGCAACTCCTGTCCTTTAAAGCGAAGTAAAATCTGCATTACAGTAATTACATCTTTGCGGCAATAAGTAACAATACGATCTAAATTATTTTCGTTCCAATAAACATTTCCTACCTGACTACCATCAATATCATCCTTCGGACTAGGAATGCCTAATACATTTGCCAAGAGATTTAATGGCGTGTAACTCTTGTAATCGCCAAACTTCCATAACTCCATAGTATCGAGGTGTGGTACTTCCCAAGGCTTCTTCATACTATTGTCTAATTGTGGCGGAAGCTCAATTCCGTTGATAATCATTCGACGTGATAAATACGGAAAATCAAACTCTTTTCCATTATGTCCACATAAAAGCATAGTGGGCTTTAACTTACGTAATAACTGCGCAAAATCTTCCAGTAATTCTTTTTCATCATGTCCGTAAAACGATTTCATTCGAAACTCTCTTCCATCACTCGTATGATTTAAAAATCCAGTGGAAATACAAATAATCTTACCAAACTCTGCATAGATTCCTGCACGATCATAAATACTAATATGGTCTTCTGTATCTTCTTTCTTTAAGTTATCTGCTTTGCGTTTCCACAATGGCCTTACTTCTTCTGGAACATCTTCGTATGATTTATACTGAGGAACAGTTTCAATATCTAAACAAAGAATGTTTTCGAGTGCAATATTTTTAAGCATATTATTTTTTTATCAAAAATAGCAACACAAGATAATTAATAACAAGCATTAAGTATTTACAAACGTTTAATTTAAAAATTAACGAATGATAACTCCCATTCGATTTATGAAAGGTACGCGTGTAAAATTATCTTCACTAATCGACTCTGGAAGGAAAATAAATTTCTTGTCGTAAATATTTTTACCAATATAAAAACTAACCCAATACTCATTATTCAATCCAAATACTTCTTTTTGTATTGGTTCAATCAATCGAATATCAAGCGGTTCAAAAGCGCCTAAAAAATGGCGTAAAACCGATGTTTTAACTTCTTCCCCTTTATACATCCCATAACCCTTACTAGCCACGATAACATTGTCGAGCCCCTCTTCTTTAAGATTAATCATATACACTTCCCATACGCTACTATCTTCCTCTCCTGGCACCACCGCAATCGCAATATCTTCTACCTCTTCTGAATTAATATCCTTTAGCATCTCTTTTTTTTATTTTGTCCATTTTAAAACTTCATCTACATAAACAGGTAAATCTGTTAATGTTCCATCTGCATTTTTTTCGCCTCGCTTACGACCTAAACGCACAAATACAATATTTTCGTCTGGTATCACACAAATATACTGACCCAAAATTCCACGACAGTAAAAAACTTTTTTACCCGAATAGTTTCCTAACCACCATTGATAGCCATATGTCTCATTAGGCTTACCATTATTATCTAACGGATATGGAGTAACGCTTTCTAACACATAATTCGTATCGACTATTTGCGTGCCCTTCCAATTCCCTTTATGTAAATACAAGGACCCTATGCGCGCAAAGTCTCTTGCATTAGAATAAAAACAACAATATGCTTTTTCTGTTCCCTCTTTTTTATCCAAACTCCATTGCGCATCGTGCACAGCATTAAGTGGCTGCCATAATTTTTGAGCTGCATAATCTGCAACTTTTTCTCCTGTAGCTTTTTCTAATACCATTGCGAGTAACTGAGATACACCACTCTGGTAATTAAATTTTTTACCGGGTTCTTCAATAACATCTAGCTTAAGTATCATGCCTTTTAAATCATCACCATAGTAAGCTTCTGTTGTTGGACCTAGCGGATTGATATAAGATTCTTCCCAACTTAATGCAGCAGACATTGTCAACAAATGTCGTATAGTAAGTTTATTACGATTACCCGATTTATATTCAGGAATGAAATCACCCACTTTCTGATCAAGACTTTTAATCTTTCCTTCATTTAATGCAATGCCCGTCAAGACACTGATAAAACTTTTTGCCATCGAAAAGGAATTGGTCAAGGATGAATCACTATAACCATCCCAATAATATTCATTTAAAACTGAATCATTTTTCAAAACTAAAAAAGCAATCGATTGATACTGTTTCAGTGTAGCCTCTAGCTTTTCAGGCATTGGCTTTTTATTATAATTAACAGCAGTGGGCCATTCAATAGGATTGGTTGTTTTTACTGTACGAGTTTCAAACAAATCCAGATCATCGATGCCTACAAAATTATAGACTAATGTTTTGAATAAATACGTTTTACCACTCACAAAAATGAATAGCACAATTAACAATGCAATTAATGCAATTGATTTCAAAATAAATTTTAGAATCTTCATGCAGTCGTGATACTATCGTTTTCCACCCAAGGCAATGTCTCGTTAGGTGGTGTTTGAATACTGAAGTTAAATAATTCCTGCATATGCAACAAGACTTTTGATTTAACTTCTTCCAAATCTAATTCACGACCTAGTTCCTTCTGCAATGAAGTAACTCCTTTATCAGTAATGCCACATGGAACAATCATATTGAAATAACTTAAATCAGCATTGACATTAAATGCAAAGCCATGCATTGTCACCCATCTACTACATCGAACACCAAACGCACAAATTTTCCTTGCTTTAATAGGATCTTCAATATCTAACCATACTCCTGTTAGTCCAGGAATTCTACCAGCGGTTAATCCATAATCGGCACAGGTTAATATAATTGCTTCCTCTAAAAATCGTAAGTATTTATGAATATCATTAAAGAAAAAATCTAAATCAAAAATTGGATATCCTACTAATTGACCTGGACCATGATAAGTAATATCTCCTCCACGATTGATCTTATAAAATGTAGCTTGCTTTGCTTTTAAAATATTTTCATCAGCAAGTAAATGAGTTGCTGAACCACTTTTACCAAGAGTAAAAACATGAGGATGTTCACAAAATAAAAGATAATGGCGAGATTGACTCTGATGCTCACCGTCTTTATCTCTATTGAGCATTTTAACATCGACAATGCTTGTCAATAATCGCTCTTGCAAATCCCAGCATTCTTTATAATCGATGCTATCTAAATCGTGAAAATATACCTGCTGCTTCATAGCATCTAACCTTAACTATAAATTAAACTGTTATTCTAAAACAGGCTCTACCCAATCGCCATGTTGCTTAATAAGATTTATTAAGGCATCAACCGCTTCTTCTGCTTGAATACTTTTTGTAACTACCTCTTTGCCTTTATAAAGAGTAATCTTGCCAACACCTGAACCCACATAACCATAATCTGCATCTGCCATTTCTCCTGGTCCGTTAACGATACAACCCATGATGCCAATTTTTATTCCTTTCAAATGACTTGTACGCGAACGAATTTTAGCAGTTGTTTCTTGTAAGTCGAAGAGCGTTCTACCGCAGCTAGGACAACTGATATACTCTGTTTTTGATATTCTTGTTCGTGCTGCTTGTAGAATACCAAAAGCTAAACTATTAATCATTTGCGGTGAGGCAATACCGTTAGCACGTAGAAATAATCCATCACCCATTCCATCTAATAACAAACCACCTGCATCAGTAGAAGCATACAATTGATAATCTTCATTATTATTAATCGCATAATCGCGTTCAATAATTACAGGCAACTTCATATCCTTATCAAAAAGCTCAATAATTGCTCTTCGGATAGATGGCATTGCATGCGTATTAGTTGAGAATAGCACTATTACAGTATTCGTTGGAAGCTTCTCAAAAAGCACTTCATTTAATTTATTGGCATCACAACGAATAAAATTCATTTGCGCATGAAACCTTGTTTCATCATTTATCGCCGAACCATCAATGATAGGATATTTTCTATCGTGATTGGTAAGACTCATCCATTGATCATAATTGTAAATAGCTCCCAAGGTGCCAGGGATTTCAAATTCAATCGTGTTTTTACCAACAAAAATATAATCACATGCTAAATCAGAAATATTCCATTTATCTAAACTTACCTGATAATTATAACCTACACCGAATAAAGAAGCGAGAGTGATTGTATCATGCTTTGAATAATCAGCAATTACAACAGGCACATTACTACCACCTATATTTTGAAAACTAGTTGTTAGTCGTTTAGTGTATTCAAAAGGAGAATACGGCAAACCAATAACTTTAGGTAATTCATCACCGTTAGCTGCAACTAGCACCGGCTTATTCTTTAATGGCGAAATTTCTACATGGCCTTCGCGACTTAAATAGCGATTTGCTAATGCTTTCGCAACAGGTATTTCAAAATCAGGATCTTCTGTTAACGAAACACGAATAGTATCTCCGATACCATCTTCCAGCAATGTTCCAATTCCTTCTGCCGACTTAATTCTTCCATCCTCTCCTTCACCTGCTTCTGTAACTCCTAAATGAAGAGGATAATTCATGCCTTCTGCATTCATACGAGCAATTAACAAACGATAGGCTTGAACCATCACCTGCGGGTTACTAGATTTCATACTAAGCACGATATTAAAATAGTTTTCCGACTCACAGATGCGTAAAAATTCTAAAGCTGATTCGACCATTCCATGAGCAGTATCACCATAGCGACTCATAATGCGATCACTCAAAGAACCATGGTTAGTACCGATACGCATTGCTGTTCCATACTCTTTACAAATCTTCACCAACGGAATAAATCGTTCACGAATACGATCTAGTTCTGCATTATAAGCTACATCAGTATATTCAATTTCTTCAAACTTCTTTTTATCAGCAAAATTACCTGGGTTAATACGAACCTTCTCAACTATCCTTGCTGCTACTTCGGCTGCATTAGGCGTAAAGTGAATATCAGCTACTAACGGTGTTGTATATCCTCTTTTACGAAGTTCTGCTTTTATATTCTCCAGATTCTTTGCTTCATTAATACTTGGAGCCGTTATACGCACAAGTTCGCAACCAGCTTCAATCATTCTTATTGACTGCTCTACCGTTGCAATGGTGTCCATCGTATCAGTAGTGGTCATACTTTGAACACGTATTGGGTGATTATTTCCGAGCAATAAATCGCCAATTTTAACTTCCCGCGTTAAAAGTCGCTGGTAATTAGTTAAGCTATGACTGTATAATCCTTCTAAGGTATTTTTCATTTATACAAAGATAGTAGAGTAATGATTAAATTTAACAAATTACCTTCAATTATGGTTTAGGTAATAAGTAAAAAAGCCCACCGAAGTGGACTTTCCTATAATTATGATTGTTTGAATTCTTTTTGTGTAACGAAGTAATCGTTGAGCGGATCTAATACAAAATCAATCCAGCCATTTCCGCTTCTGTCTGCAATATCCTGCGAAGGAAAATCCGTATGAATAAGTACTACATCAGTTCCAGCAGAATGCGTCTTCAATTTAATATTGACTTGCGAAGGCTTTGTACTTTTACTCCATTCAACAGGCTTCCAGCTAAAACCCAGCTCCTGTCCTTGAACAAATGCCGTAACCTCTCCTTCCACATCTCCATCAAACCACTCGAAATGTCCTCCAACTTGATGCTCAACAACACTGATACCTCCACCCCAAGCAGCAATAATTCCTGAATCTGTTAATGCTTCAAATACTTCCTGAGGAGTAGCATATACTACGTAGTTAGTCTTAAAAGTAAAACTATCGGCCATGACTATACTAATTTATTTTATGAATGAAATTTGATTAGTGTATTGCTGATTATCAAAGAAACATCTTAAAAGATAAACACCATTAAGGTCGCCATTGTTTATTGTTAATTGATGTTCTCCTACACTTAAATTCTGATTAACAATATTTTTAATTAATCTCCCAGTTACATCATATAAATCAATTTTTACATCTTGATTTTTAGGCAAATCAAATTTGATATTAGCAACATCAGATGCAGGGTTAGGGAATACACTAAAAGAATAAGCGCTTTCTAAATCATCATTAATTCCTGTATAGTTTCCTGAAATATTAATATCGTCGATGTAAATATTATTTCCGAGGTAGTTTACATATTCGATTCGTGCTCTTACACTTGGCTTATTAGTAAAGGTACTAGATGAAAGACTAACAACTTCTGTTCTCCATTGCGTAGCATTAGGTACAAAAGGACTCACTTGTGCATTAGCAGTTGATAATGCCGAGCCTCTTTTAAAGTAACGCTGCGACCATGTATCGCCGCAATTCGTACTAAAGTAAACACGCAATTCAGACGTATCAGACATACTACGTGAAGCAAATGCAACTTTAAAACTAAATTGCACCTGATTGTAATTCGTGAAATTATAAATTGGCGACAATAACTCATCCACACTTCCTGATGAGTTACCTGTCATGTTGTCTACACGAGCAGACTTTGTTCCTGTTGCAGCTGCAAGCGAAGTAATTGCCCAGGTATTATTATTATTCTGATTAATAATTTCCCAATCGCTACCAGCAAAAGTTATGGCTTCAAATCCCTCTGAAAATGGAATTAATGCAGTACCTGGATTTGGCAATACATTTACATGTGCAATACGTACAAGTGAATCGGCACCAAGGCTATTAGTAACAACTAACTTCACATCATACACACCAGGAGTATTATAAAATATCGCTGGAGAAGCTGACGTATCTGTAGCTGGAGATCCACCAGCGAAATACCATGTACGACTAGTTACATCGCCATTCCATGATTTATCATTAAACGTTAGTGTATTACCAACGCAGATATAATTTTTCTCAATTGCAAAATCTGCCTTTGGTGCACATGACGCTAGTACATGTCCGCTTTCAGTTCCTGTTGCAAGTAAATTTGCTTGTGTACTTAAATTGTCTCTACCACCCGGCGAAGATTGTAATGCAACATGCATCGCATCTTTTTGTCCTTCGGTAAACATCAAATGACAGCTTGCATAATCCATGTAATTTTGTACGTTATCGATTTGACCACAGGTATTTTGAGCAGTATTACACGTAAAATTAGCCACCCCAATTGTATTCGGCGTATCACCAATACCATCATCGGTACCGCAATTACTCGCTAAACCTGGATTATTGGTAGAACCCCACGTATGAGGTAAGTTTAACCAATGACCTACCTCATGTGATAATGAACGCTCAGTATAGTTTGAATTATTAGAGGTACCAAAACTTCCGGTATAATCATGGCGCATTACGATACCATCAATATTTGATGAAATGCCAGGATAATAGGCATAACCTGCTGCACCACTTGCAATATTCTTAACCACCCAGATATTTAAATATTTTTCACAAGGCCAACCAACTAATGTTTTAACATTGTCATTAGCTGCATTTGTAAACTTCGTGTATGTTCTTGTAATACCATCTGTACAATTTCCATCGGGATCTATGTTTGCCAATTCAAATCCTATTTCGGCGTTTGCAAAAATGGATTGAAAAAGAGGAATTACATCTCCAGTATCAGCATTTAGTTTTTGAAATGCTAAATTCAAACTATTTACGGCATCTACTATTTGTGCTTTACTAATATTTTCCGGCCCGTAGGTATGCATAACATGAAACACAACCGGAATTTTGTATTGCACAAATCCAGTTGGTGAAACTACTTTTGTACCTGGAAGTTTTCGCGCGCCTGAAAGTGGAATACCTGCTCTTCGCAACGCAGCATCAGGATCGGCCTTAACAGCTTCTTTCCACATTACATCGGTATCGCATGTCCGATAGACTGGACTTTGTGCATTTGAAACGACAGTCGAAAACAACAGTGCGAATAATGGTAGTAATACTTTTCTCATAGTTTTATGTATCTAAATAAATCCCCCGTAGTAATATAACCACGAGGGATTCTAAACGTTTATCGATTTAATTATTTAATTATTGCTTTTTTAGTTATTGAATTATTACCGAATGTTAAGCGCACCATATAAACACCATTTGCTAAATCATTGTTCATTGTGTACTGATGATCTCCTTCTGGTAAAAAGTCGCTGAATGTAGAAACAACTCTTCCTTCAATATCCATTACATCAATTTGAACATCACCAGCAGCTGCCATTGTAAAGTCAATATAAGTAATTCCTTTTGATGGATTCGGATAGATATTCATATCAGCAGAAGATGCATTAATTTCATTCACGCTTGAAATCGTTCCATTCAAGTTAATATTATCGATGTAAATATTATTTGCGGTCTCATGTGTAAACTCAAAACGGAAACGAACATTCGATTTGTTGTTAATTGTATTACCGAAGTTTACTGTTTCTGTTCTCCACTGTGCAGCTGTTGGAATAAAATTGCCATTTACAAAACCTGTTGTAGTTTGTAAAGGAATTCCTTGACGCGTATAACGAACCGTCCATGTTTGACCACAATTGAACGAATAAGCAACTGCTAATTTATCGGTTGTTGAATCGCGTAATGCGCATGCTAAATCAAACGTCATGTTTGCAGCAGTTACACCTGTTAAGTTAAAAGCAGGAGTGACAAACTCATCTGGTCCTTTATCATTAGCCTGGAATCCTGTACTTGCATTAAAGAAATTATAAATATAAAGCGACTTAGATCCTTGTGACTTGGCTAATGTTGTTGTAGCCCAAGTATTTCCTCCATTGGCATTGTATTCATAATAATCGTTAAATGGCCATGTACCATTTTCAAACCCTTCATTAAATGGAATTAAGTTTGTAACGTTAGAAGAACTAACAATTACTTTTCCTGCAACAGTTTTTGAATCACTTCCTGTAGCATTATTAACCGTTAATGTAACATCATAAACACCAGGTGTTGTATACATTACCATTGGATTAGCAGCTGTATCTGTTGCTGGTGTACCTCCGTTAAATGTCCAGGTACGTGAAGCAACTTCTGCACCCCAAGATCCATCATTAAATTGAACGCTTCCACCTTCACAGATCATAATTGGTTTTGGAATAAAATCAGCTATAGGAGCACATAACGGTGCTGGAGTACCGCTAGTTCCTGTTGCAGCAAGATTAGAAGCTGACCATAAATTATTTCTACCACTAATATTGGAATTCAAAGTAGTTTGCATCCTTGTAGCCTGACCTGCAGAAAACATATTCTGACATGGACCATTCGTATAATCCATGTAGTTCGTAAACATATCACCGTTAGGAGCATTTCCTGAGCAAGCAGAAACACTTGGCCAAGTTGGACAATTTGATAAGTTAGCAGCGTTTTGAGTTGGAGTATCGGATACAAAATCATTCCCGCATGTAGCATCTCCCCAAATATGACGTAGATTTAACCAATGACCGACTTCATGCGTTGCAGTACGACCTGCATTTTGCGAATTTGCAGCTGTACCAATTGTACCCATATAGTCATGCTTAATTACAACACCATCCGTTGAGTCGGCTCCACCAGGAAACTGAGCAAAACCAATAACCATTCCTGGCGATCCATTTACGTTTGCAATACTATTTACTACCCAAATGTTTAGATATTTATCACGTGGCCAGCATTGCAATGATTTTACATTGTTACGAGCGTTGTAGGTCAGAGGTGAATAAATTCTTGTTATCCCATCAGTACAATTTCCATCAGGATCAATTTGAGCCAAACGAAATTCTACACCCGCATTACCTGCAACGGGTACAAATGCTGCGGGTGTATTAACAGTATCCGGATTCAAACGTTGAAAATCTTCGTTTAGCGTACGAATCTGATCATCAATCTGAGCTTTGCTAATATTTTCTGCTCCACCATAATGAACTACGTGAACAACAACAGGAATCACTTTTACCACGCTTGAAGCACGTGAAGCTGCTCCACTATTGATATATTCTTCGGTAAACCGCTCAAGAGCTTCACGATTTTGAAGTACTTTAGGGTCTTTGGCTGCTGCCTCCTGAAACATTATTTCCGCATGGCATTTATCGTGAGACAATTGTGCACTAGCATTTCTTAATAATCCTGAGGTTAAAAGAGCTGCAATTAACAAGAACTTTTTCATAGTAAGGGTGTAATCTGTTGTTTTGAGGTGGCTAATTTACAAAAATTTGCGACTTTATACTCATAAAAAATAGCCCTAAAGCATACGCTATAGGGCTATTTTACAATCTTATTATAATTGCTTAAATATTTCTTAGTTCGTTCATTTTCGACTTAATTTGAGCAATTTCCTCTTTCGCTTTTTGAATTTTCTGCTCATATTCCTCTTTTAAAGCATTTGCATTTTTTGAATTAGCAAAGAACCCAAGGTTATTTTCAAGCAATTGAACTTCCGAGCTTAATTTCTCCATTTTCGATTTCAAATTTCTTGAATCATCATTACTCCCTTTCTGCTCATTATTTCTTGGAGCTCTATCCTGGCGCTCGGGGCGATCTTGACGAGGACGGAACGCTTGCTTGTATTCAGGCTTTGATTTCAACTCGTTAAAGTGCACCTGAATAGCATTTCTAAATCGCGTTTGAATGGCTTCTTTTTCTTTGATTGGCACTAATCCAATTTCAGTATAAGAACGCTGGAACACTTTTAATTGCTCAATTGCCTCATTCGCATCTTCTGGGATTTTATATTGCTCTACTTCAGCAATTAAATTCATTTTCTTTTGAAGATTTTCACCTTGCTGTCCATCTTGCGCAGCGAAGTGAGCAGTTTTACGAGCGAAATACTCATCGCTTACCGCTTTAAAACGTTGCCATACTTTTTCGTTCTTATCGCCTGCAGGACCAATTTTTTTCCATTCCTGTTGAAGACGAATCAACTCTTGCGTTGTGGCCTTCCAATCAGTACTATCTTTTAAAGCTTCTG
>JBJOND010000002.1:0-95247 GCA_046052065.1 Bacteroidota bacterium
CGATAGATACAACCCATTGTTGAACCATCGTCCTAATTTTGGTTTACTTTTCTTGTCCATTTGTTCTTGTTTTGTGTAAACCTATTTTAGGACAAGACAATAATTTGAAAATTTGATAATGTAAAATCAGTTTGCTTTGACTCCGCTCAGCAAACTGAATATCTATAAATTGTTGGAGAAATAAGCGTACTGAGCGAAGTCGAAGTACGCGATTCTGATAAGGTGGCCTCACACACTTTGCCTCTTGCTACTTTTGAATTTTGGTGGGAGAAAGTTGCGGAGTAGCGTGTAGCGAAGCCTCGCTACACTACTACACCGCGATTCTGATAAGGGGGCCTCACACACTTTGCCTCTTGCTACTTTTAAATTTTGGTGGGAGAAAGTTGCGATATATTGCGCTTCGCACTAATATATCGCGATTCTGATATGGGAGCTTCCACGAAATTGGCTATTACCTACGGTAATAAAAAAAGCTCATCAAAATTCTTTAAGACACGGGTTTTAACCCGTGCCTATCGAAATTAAAATGAGCTTTTTCACTTCGCGAAGCGAAGCCAATTTTGTGGAGCCGGTGGGAGTTGAACCCACGTCCAGATAAGGAAGTAATAAGCTTTCTACATGCTTAGTAGTCGCTTGGGTTTTCGAGATGATGTTAGGCGGATCACAAACCATCACCATCCTTATCTCCTGTTCTTAAGTTATCGTCGGAGCGCCAACAACCGCAGTTTGTCTTTTTGATACCCCGGTCCTTCGCCCGACAAACATGGACAAAGGCGGGATAGCTTGTCGCTGCTCCTAGAGCAGTCGATTAGGCAAATTCTCTTGGAGAATTAAGCCGCAAGCGCGTAAGAAGTTTCGCCATTTAGACGATCGGAAGTTGCGTTTTAAGGGACCACTAACAACGCCCTGCATGCTTACTTACCAATTGCACATACTGTCGATTCCTGTCGACCCCAATGCAGATGCAAAGATAACTGAATAATTCCCTTAACGGAAGACATTGCTAATTATTTTAAAACGATTGCCAATTACAATTAATTTGTATTTTAGGGGGCAAATAACATTTAATTAATTGAAAAATATATACGACATAAAACTACGACTTTACACTCAAAATTTAAAAACAGGAAATTTATGAAGGGTTTATCAGGGTTTAATTTGCCAGAACACCAAGAAGTAATTTCAAACTTCATTTACTTCATTAGAAAACACATCGACAATTCAGGTCAAGAATACGAATTTTCAATAGCTCCAGAATTAAGAATAAAAAATAGCAACTTTAATAATGGTTCATTTATACCTGATATAGTAATTAAAAAGGATGGTAATACTTGGAATCAACCAGAAATTATTATTGAAGTTAGTAGAGCCCGAGGCTATTTAACAGACATTAAAAAGGTAAAAAAGGCCGTAAAGAATATTCGCTCATTAAAAGAAGGATTTATTTTTAACTATGAAACTGGTGAAGGATGTAGGATTTCAAAACCAGAATTTGACGAAGAAGACGGAGAAAGCTATTCAGAAATACTTGACTTTGACTTAAAAGAATGCATACGATAACAGTACATCTTAGCCACAGCATCATATTAGTAAAAATGCTGGTTCAGTGCTCCGCAGAAACTGAATAATTCCCTTAACGGAAGGCATTGCTAATTATTTTAAATTACCTAACAAGAGCAATTAATTTGTATTTTAGTAAACCATTTCTACTATTAAATTATTTAATATAAAAAATTAGAAAATGTTGCAATCGAACCCAATAAAGAATAATAAATTCAAGAAGAGCTTTTGGGTTATATGTTCAATTTTATTCTTTTCAAATAGTTTCTTATTTGCCCAAACTATTTTCCAAAAAACTATTGGTATGTCTGGAAATACCGAGGGTTATTCTATTAAACCAACTTTTGATGGTGATTATATTATTTCAGGAACAACATCAATTCCAAATACAGTCAATTCAAATGTCTGTTTAATAAAAATGGATACTAATGGTGATACACTTTGGACAAAACTATACATTGGTATAAATCCTATTTACAATAATTCAGTTGAACAAACTAGTGATAGTGGGTTTATTGTCGCCGGAACAATGGGCTATACAACTGGAAATTATGATGGATATTTAATAAAAACGGACTCAACTGGTGGCCTTATCTGGTCTAAAAAATTTGGAGAGAGCAATTATGATATTGTTACTGCTGTTCACCAAACAACAGATGGAGGGTATATTGTTTCAGGACAGTTTTATATTTCAGGTGTTACCGCACATTTAATAAAGTTTAATTCTAGTGGAAATATTGTTTGGGTAAAAGAAGTAATCGGGTCTGGTGGAGCAAATGATGTGAAGCAAACCGTAGACGGCGGTTACATTATTACTGGGAGTGATTATTATGATGCATTCTTAACTAAAACTGACGCATTGGGAAATATTCTTTGGAGTAAAGGATATGGAGGAACTTATATAGATAGAGGTGTAGCAATAGAGCAAACAAATGATGGTGGGTATATAATCACAGGAAATATTTACAATAGTGATTCAAGTTACCATTACTCGCATTTAATAAAAACAGATTCAAACGGTGATACCCTTTGGGTGAAAACTTTTGGAGGGACGGGAAATGACCAAGGTAATTGTGTGAAGCAAACATCTGATGGAGGTTATATTTTTACAGGATTTAGTAATGTTTATCAATCTAACATTAATTTTGGAGATGTTTCTTTGTTAAAAACAGATTCTATTGGAAATATTCAATGGTCAAAAGCATTTAGTGGGACTAGTGTAGATAAAGGTTATTTCTTAACTAATACTTTCGATGGAGGCTATCTTATCGCTGGATCTAACCATGATTTCCCTGGAAGTGGTAATGAAAATGCTTGGTTCATAAAGACTGATTCTGTTGGTTCAAGTTTATGTAATGATACAAGTTGGATTCCATCTGTCGTTTCATATTCTATGCAAGTTTTTAATCAGAATTTCAGTATTAATTCACCTACATTAATTTCAACTGTAATTCCTATATCTGTGAGTAGTGGAGGCATCGTAAATACACTTTGCTCCAATGTAGGATTAAATCAATCCACCAATACTTTTTTATTTCAAATTTATCCAAACCCATCTTTCGGTAATTTCATAATTTCATTCGATAAATTAATTTCAAGAGGCAGATTAGAAATAGTTAATTTGTTTGGTGAAATTATTTTAGAAGAAAATATTATTAATGAATTTAAAAAAGATATCGCTTTGAATAATTTATCAAAAGGAATTTACTTTGTTAAAGTATTTGATGGAGACAATAGTTTTTGTAAGAAAATTATTATTCAGAATTAAACGTTTAAAAAAAAATAAAATCACATTACTTCATTAAAAATACTATGAGTTATAAAAAAGTTATAGTTGCCTTATTCATCCTACTTCCTTCCCTATCTTTTTCGCAGGTGGTGTTTAGCGATGTAGCTGGAATAATTTATAATCGTTGTGGTTCTTGTCATAATGCAAATACGCACGCAGCTTCTTTCGAAGGTTACACACAGGTTCTACAAAATGCATATTATATCCATGCCTTTTTATCAGTGGATAAAATGCCGCCTTGGAGTCCTGATACGACGTATTCGCGTTTTACTCATGAACGTATAATCACTGCAACTGAAAAGCAAGCCATCCTCGATTGGATTGATCAAGGACTTCAACCCGGAGATACAACACTCGCACCTACACCTCCTAGTTATCCGCAATATCAGTTATATGGTACTCCCGATTTAGAATTATCCATCGGTGCGTTTTCAAGTAATGCGATTAGTACAGATGCTTATAATTGTTTTTCGCTACCAACAGGATTAACTCAAAACAGAATTATTCGAGCTTTCGAAATTATTCTTGGTAACCAAGATATCGTTCATCATGTGATTGTGAATGTGGATACGATTGGAAATACCACAAACGATTTATCAGGTACTTGCTTTAATCCTACAGGTGATTTTTCAATCGGGGCTTATGCACCTGGAAGTGCACCTACTGTTTTTCCTTCTAGCGGACCGTTAAAAATGGGAATGACCTTAAAAGCAGGATCTAAAATTATTTTACAAATGCATTATCCCGCTGGATCATTCGGACAAATGGATAGCACCAAAATCAGAATTTATTTTTATCCACAAGGCACCACCGGTGTGCGAACTGTTTCTGTATTTACGCCATTGCAAAATTGGAATTTGGCGATTCCTGCTAATTCCGTTACCAATTTTTCTGCTACCTACCCCGCAGGAGCAAGTACATTGACTTCGCCACTAAGTATTTTTGCCACATTCCCACACTCACATAAGCTTGCAACGAAAATTATTAATTATGCTTATCAAGGTACTGATACGATTCCTTTGATTCGAATTAATAACTGGGATTTTAATTGGCAAGGATATTATACTTTCAAGAAGATGGTGAAAGTCCCAGCAGGTTATAAGTTATATGGTAAACATACTTATGATAACACAACTAATAATCCCTATAATCCACATAACCCACCAATAAATGTTTTTGCTGGCTTCAGTACCTCTGATGAAATGTTCTTCGATTCGTTTCAATACTTATCCTATTTACCAGGTGATGAGAATTTAAACATCGATTCAATCTTATCAATTGATCCCTTACTAACGGGTATGAATGAACCCAATGTATCGTTGTTTAAAGAAACCATCTATCCTAATCCAGCAGCTGATAAGGTCACTTTTAGCTTTGTCAATTCAAACTATAGCGATGTGGTAATTCGTATTTATAATTTGAATGGAAAACTGATGGAGTCGTTGAATACAGGTATTGCTACAAAAGGACTTCACGAATTCACTTGGTCCGTTTCTTCGAAGTACAAAAGCGGAATGTATGTGTATGAAATCAGCAATAACGCCACTTCATCAAGAGGTAAGTTGATGATTACAAAATAGGTTATTGTAATTTCTTCAGCGTCTTTTTCAAAATCGTATCATTCGGAAATTCCTGAATTTTGCTTGCTAAAAACTGCTTAATATAGTTTGTATCGTTACTTGCTTTCAGATAATAAGAAGCATAACTATCGGCTGCCTTCGGATTTTTTATGCAAGCATTCATGATTGAATAAATCTTTTTAATTCCTGCAGTATCTTTCTTTGCCTGATAGATGTAAGCAAGATTATTAAACATGTTTAAGTCGGCAGGACGATTTTTAAACGCTATTGTTGCATATTTAATCGCATTCGCAGTATCACGTTGTGCAAATAATATTCTGCTCTTTACATATTCTGAATAGTAATAATACGGATTGGTATTTCCTTTCTTCGATAAATAGTATTCCGCTTTCTTGTAATCTTTCTTCGAATAAAAATAATTCGCTTGCACTCCGTTGATAGGCATCACATATTCAGTAATATTAGGAATAGCAGGAAAGCTTTTTACTTCCGACATTTTTGCTGTATTCGCTCTTACTTTCGCTTGTAAGCACATCGAAAAGTAAGCATTAATGCTAATATACATGCTAAAGCAAATAGAGATTAATAATCCTAATGATAAAGGATGGTTAATTGAAATGCTTTGAATTTCCTTTCCTGAAATATAAATAGCTGATATAGCAATAATAAAAATCAGCAAACTCTGCATGATTGGCCGTTCAGATGGGAAGTTTAAAAAGCTATCGATGATAAACGCCATCAACATCAATAAAAGCATAAATGCCAACATGCTATTTTCTTTCGTGAATTGTAAACTCGATTTTAATAGTGACAATCCTATAGCAATAAAAAATAAAGTGAATAAAAGTGCGCTTAGTATTCCGCTATCTGCTGCAACTTCCAGAAAGTCATTGTGCACATGTTTTGAGCAAACAAAACTAGTTCTGTAATTCTGCTCATAATTAATCGCATGTATCTTCCAGTTGCCTAAGCCTCCGCCTATCAAAGGATTTTTCTTAATAAAGTCATAGGCTTCGTTCCAATAAACAAAACGACTGCTACTACCCGATTGAGTAAATTCAATGGATGCAATTCGTTTGTTAATGTCGCCGTAGGATACGGTCTTTTTTGATTTTTCAATCTGAGAAAAAACAACCTGCCATAACACTATTGCAATAGAAAATACAGCGAAATAAGTGATTGCTTTTTGTAGATAGGTCTTTACTTTACCACTCTTTATCCAGCATAAAATTTCATAGGCTACAAATAATACCGACTGTAAGAAAACAGAAACGTAAGTAGCGCGTGCATTTAAAATAATAATGGCTGAGACTCCCAAGAATAAAATACTAGTATAGCTTGCAATTTCTTTTTTACTTTTTGATTGATGTAAAAAGTAAAACGCAACTGGAATTTTAACAGCTATAGAGGCAGCAAGTATATTTTTGTTTCCAGCAAAAAAACGAATGAAGTAAACAATATCATCAATAGCATTGTAACGTGTGAAGTTGTAAAATAGCATCCAAATGGAATATACTGACTCTACTACCAAAGCAGCCAATAATAACTTCAATAAAATATCCAGTAATTCACGCTTGTTTTTTAATAGACAAATCAGATTGTAAATTCCTGCGAGCACAATCATCATTCGTGAAAGCACTACAATGCTTTCAATTTTATTGTATGCAAATAAGCAAGAAACGATGGATAATAAAATCCACGAACAATAAAACAATAATGGCTTGAAAGAAATTGGAAATAGAACAAGTTGATTTTTATTGATGAGATAAAATGAAGTTATCACATTTAAAATCGCGAAGCACATCCAGTGAAATCCCATCGCATCCAACGCGCCAAATCGTGGTAAGAAAGGAATCAATACAAACAAAAACAGCAATGCAGAAGGAATAAGTTCTTTCTCTTTTAACTGCTCAAGAATTGAATTATTGTTTTCTTCCATCTACTGCAAAAGTAATTTTTTTACCCTTCTAATGATTCATTAACTGCATTGGCAGCAATAAATCCTGATGTCCACGCATTCTGAAAATTAAATCCGCCTGTAAGTGCATCAATATTCATTACTTCACCAGCTACAAATAAGTTATCGTATTTCTTAATCTTCATCGACTTGAAATCTATCTCATTTAAATCGATTCCGCCGCAAGTCACGAATTCATCTTTATTGGTGCTCTTGCCATTAATTGAAAATTCAGCAGCACATAAGGCGAGCGTAAGTTTTCGAATATCTTGTTTAGAAGCATCCGCCCAGTTTTTATTTTCAAGTTGTAAGAGCTCGATTAATTGTTGCCAATAACGCTTAGGGATTTCCGAAAAGCAGGAACCCGTTATCATCTGTTTTTTACTGTTATTGTTTTTGAAGTCATTCAGAATTTCAAATACATCATCCTCTTTTAAGCTTGGTAAAAGGTTAATGGTGATTTTAAAGTTATAATCCAGTTCTGCTAAATGCGTAGCACCAAATGATGATAGCTTTAATATACCTGGTCCGCTTAAACCCCAATGCGTAATTAGCAATGGACCTTCACTCTCTAATTTAGTTCCTTGAATTTTTACTTTAACCTGTTTGAAAGCAACACCAGCTAAATTTTTTAATCGGGCATCTTTGCAATTAAACGTAAATAAAGACGGAACAGGAGCAACAATTTCAATCGACAGTTCTTTCAACATATTCCAAAAATTTGAACTGCTGCCTGTTGCTAATACAATTGCATCATAATCAGAAGTGCCTCCATGTTGAAAGCTGACGCGCCATCCTTTATTTCCATTTTCAAGAGGAGTTAATTTCTCAATGCCTGATTGCGTTTTTACTTTGATACCATAATGATCAACCGCATTTAAAAAACAATTGATGATGGTTGCTGAATTATCGCTGGTAGGAAACATCCTTCCATCCTCTTCGACTTTAAGCTTTACATCATACTTATTAAACCACTCAATGGTTTGTGTTGGTCCGAAGGTGTGAAATGGACCTAATAGTTGTTTACCTCCTCTCGGATAAAAGCGAATGAGTTCTTTCGGATCGAAACAGTGATGCGTAACATTACAACGACCGCCTCCCGAAATTTTTACTTTGCCTAATACGGTGCTTGACTTTTCAAATATGGATATATCGAGATGCGGATTTTTTTCCGCCATGCAGATGGCAGAAAAAAATCCTGCTGCCCCTCCTCCTATTATCGCTACTCGTTTTGTCATTCTATAAACAAACACAGGCGACCAATCTGATCGCCTGCATCAATTACTATTTATTATTATTTCTTGAAGGTTGTTGCATCCTCGATAATCTCAACTGAAGTAACTTTCATCGGAAACTTTTCTACTTCTTTATCTTCCGTTAAAATCTCATTCGTCATTACTCCTTTTAAGGTGTTGCTATAACTCATTGGAGAAACTAAATTATCTCTTAAGCTTCTTGCTAAAGGAACAGCTTCTGATTTATCGGTTACAATCGCAATGAACATATTATTCGTCTGCCAGTATTTTTTCATGGCAGCATTCACTTGCTCAACGGTTAAATTCGCTAATAAAGCATCTGCTTCTTTTAACCAATCTTTGCGTCCGTAGAATTTACTATCTAATAAATATCCTAATTGCTGCTCTGGTGTTTGAGCATAAAGCTTCATATACGAACGTAAAAAAGTTCTTGTCAATTCGAAATCTTCTTTACTCATTCCGTTTGAAATCATATTACTCATTTCACGCAATGCCATACGCAAAGCAAAATGTGCATGTCCTACTTCTATGTCTTTTAATTCTGGATATTGTCCTTTTAATCCTTTAGCTGTTTGAACAGGACGTAGCCAGATAGAGAAGTAATTACTCAAACGTGGATATCCCGCTCTAGGCAACATATTTCCACCACCGTTATTATACCATTCAATATAGGTATAATCGCCATAGTTCATCGAACGTTGCTCACGAATTTTCTGATATAATCGTGAATACGATTTACGATGCTCGCCTAACCATGAGTTTGCAATCATCAAAGCAGCAAAGTCATCATTCGCACGTGTTAAATCCATCGGAAATCCTGCAAATACTGCAGACCCTAATGCACTTTCCTTCGATACAATCTCCACCTGAATTCCATTTGGCCTTCTTCCTTTTCCAGCTTCAGGAACAACCATTGCTGTTTTAGCTAATCCACCTAAATCATTTTTTAAGTTTGTTAAAAAAGCATCCGAATAATTTCCTGCAATACCAATAGTAAGATTGTTGCTTCCAAAGAAGTTTTTGTATTGAGCTTTTACATCAGCAATCGTAATGCTGTTCACACCATCTGCTGTTCCTCCAACAAGGTGAGCCATATTTGTCCCTCTGAATAATAAATTCTCTAAGTACTTTTTACTGTACTCTTCATCCGACGAAGAATGAATTACTTCACTCACATAATTCAATTGATTTGATTTTACACGTGCAAAGTCATCATCCGCAAATCGTGGATTTTTAATCAGGTCAATTATGATTGGATAAAATTTATCTAAATGATCTTTATGAACTTCAAATGTAAAAATAGAAACTTGCTTATCAACTGACACACCGTAATAAGCAGCCCAAGGATAAATTAAATCTTTTATTTGCGTACTTGTCATTTTTGAAGTACCACCTTCTGCAATCACACTTGCAGTTAGAGAAGTCAAGCCTTCTTTGCCTGCAGGGTCACAGATAGAACCATTTTTAAACATCAATTTAACTACAACTAAATCTGATTTAGGTAGTTTCAATTCTACTACATCAGCAGCCATCATTCGCATACTGATCATTAATAGAACTAATAGGGAGAATATTTTTTTCATGTTTGTAATTATTTTATTGGACAATTATCCGCACCCGAAATAGTTCCGATAGTAAGTCCTGAAGAAACAAAGTATTTTTTAGCTACATCCATCAAGTCCTGTGGAGTCACTTTATCATATAAATGATACGCTTTATTGATTGATTCAGCATCGCCTGTTACCCAGATATAACCAGATAAAGCTTCAGCTATGCTAGTAGGACTATCCATTCCCATCGCGAAGCTGTACTTCATGCGCATTTTAGCTTGCTCTAACGTTGAAGCATCTACTAATTCTGTTTTTGATTTCTCGATTGCTTTCGTGATTTCATCTTTTACATATTGCATATCTTTTTCATCAACCAATGAAGCACTTATTTGAGATAAATAAGGGTCGCGCGTGTTTGAAGCATAACCACCAATATCTCTTACTTTCTGCTCATCGATAACTAACTTCTTATACAAGTCTGCTTTTTCAGAAAATAAAATTGTGTTTAATAAATCTAGCGCAGGCATATCAATTTTAGAATCATCAAATGCTGGCGACTTATAATTTAACGATACCACTGGAGGGAAATTAGGAACTTTTACATGCGCAAATCGTGTTTCTGTTTGAGCAGGCTCAACTGGAATTTTACTTACATAGTTTCCTGTCTGCCACATGCCAAAATACTTTTCTGCTAATTTGTTTACAGCTTCAGGAGTAACATCACCCACTACTAAAATCGTTGCGTATTCAGGACGATAAAAATTCTTGAAGAACTGTAAAGAGAAATCATATTGATTAGGCATATCTACGACATCAGCAAAAAATCCCATAGTAGTGTGCTTGTAGGTATGTGCTGTAAATGCAACATCATTCATCTTTTCATCTAATTGCTCATAAGGACTAGCAGAATTTTTTGTGTACTCTCCTTTAACTGCACCTGCTTCCGTTTTAAAATCTTGGACAGAATATTTTAGATTCATAAAACGATCTGCTTCTAATTCAAACATTTTATCAAGCATTGATGCATTACCTGTCATGTGATAAACCGTACGATCTAACCAGGTATTTGCATTTGCACTTGCACCTGTTGCTTTCAAAGCATTGCTGTAAGCTTCCTTTGGATATTTTTCAGTTCCGCGAAACATCATATGCTCGAAGAAATGGGCAAATCCTGTACGACCAGCATCTACTTCATCGCGTGAACCAACACGCATGATGATATAAAATGCTGCTAAACCAGGACTATCATAAGGGACAGTCACTACGTTTAAACCGTTTGCCATTTTTGCTTGAGTAATTGGATAAGGCAATATTTTATCGCCAGGTCCGCCAATAACTATCACGGTGTTGATAGTCATTAGAAGTAAGAGAGAAAGTATCTTTTTCATATTTAGTTTTTAGATAGTTAATAATCCGCCGTTCACGTGTAATGTTTGACCGGTAATATAAGTCGACATATCACTTGCAAGGAAAATACAAGCATTAGCAATGTCAATTGGAGTTCCGCCACGTTTCATCGGAATTTGTTCTCTCCACATTTTAACAGTGTCTTCGTTTAACACATCTGTCATTTCTGTCTCAATAAATCCTGGAGCGATTGCATTACAACGAATATTACGAGAACCTAATTCCTGCGCAATCGATTTTGTAAATCCGATGATTCCGGCTTTAGATGCTGCATAATTCGCCTGACCTGCATTTCCTTTTACCCCAACAATCGATGTCATATTGATAATTGAACCACTGCGTTGCTTTAACATTGGTCGTTGGCAAGCTTTGATAACATTAAATACACTCTTTAAATTCGTCTTTATTACCTCATCAAATTGCTCTTCCGACATGCGCATCAATAAATTATCACGGGTGATTCCGGCATTATTGACAACAATATCAAGCGTTGTAAATTCAGTAACTACGGCATTAATCAGCTCTTCTGCGGCTTTAAAATCAGATGCATCTGACTGATAGCCTTTCGCTTTTACGCCTAAAGCTGCTAATTCTGTCTCTAAGGTAGCTGCTTTTTCAGGAGAAGAAAGGTACGTAAAAGCAATATTTGCCCCTTGTTTTGCCATTTCAATGGCGATTCCACGCCCAATTCCTCTAGAAGCGCCGGTCACTAAGGCCGTTTTTCCTAATAATAAATTCATATACAGTTAATTTGGATGTTTAGTAGTTTTATAGTTATTTTGTCAAATATAATCAACTAACTAAATCCATTGAAAAAATTACTAATAATTGCCTTGCTATCTTTGATATCTTTCGGATCGCAGGCACAAGGCGAAATGCGAGTAGGAATTAAAGGGGCTTTTAATAACACCTACCTACGAAATGAAAATGTCACGAATCGTAATTTCAAATTAGATTATAAGACAACTTATGGAGAGTCATTTGGATTTTCATTTAATTATGCTGTAACTAAAAATTATTGCCTAGATGCTAACATTTTAATTTCAAAACAAAAGCAGAATTACCAATTCAATTTTGGAACTGAAGCAAATCCAGATTTGGCAGAGCTTAAAAACAAACTAAGGTATTTCGATATTCCGGTTTTGTTTAAGATGAAAAACAACACCGGGATTTATGTTGAGGTAGGTCCGCAAATGTCGATTTTGTTTAGCGATAAGGAAACATTCACTTATGAGAACTCTACGTTAAGTTATGAAGAGCAACACTTTAAAAGTGATTTTAGAGGTTTCGGTGTAGCCGGCGTTGTTGGAGCTGGTGCTGATATTCGCTTAAATGATAAGTTTGAATTAAACGCTGGTATTCGCTTGGGTTATATGTTTACAGATGCTACTAATGAATTTAAAGATGCAGATGAAAAGTATCCATTAGATGAAAAGTTCTCACCAGTTTATGGTTATGATGGCAGTCACAGTATGAACGCTGCAATTAATTATTACGCGAACGAGTATGTTGATTACAAGAGAACCAATAGAATTTGGGGAGGAATCAATGTTGGATTAACGTATAAGATTGAAAAAAAGGAAGAAATCAAAAACATTAAATAACATCTTAATAATCTTAATATAAATCTGAAATCAAGATTTAAATTTAATATTGTCAAATAATCAACTAAACAAACACTATGAAAAAATTATTTTTAGTTGCCGCTTTAGCAGCAATTACATGCGGTGCACATGCTCAAGGTGAGATAACCATCGGCTTAAAAGGTGCATTTAACTACACTGGCTTATTCAATAACAATGTAAGTGATCAAGGTTATGAATTAGATTACGCTCCAACAACAGGAGGTTCTTTCGGCGCTTCTTTCAACTATCGTTTAGCAGAAAAGTCTAGCATCGATGTAAACATTCTAATTTCAGGACAAAATCAAAAGTATGATTTGAAATTTGGACCTGAAGCATCTGCATTGCC
The DNA here is from genome assembly GCA_046052065.1 of Bacteroidota bacterium. GTDB lineage: Bacteria > Bacteroidota > Bacteroidia > AKYH767-A > OLB10 > CAINEC01. The sequence continues at coordinate 13,071 of JBJOND010000002.1, forward strand.
AGCTACAGTTGAAACAAAATTAAAATACATCGACATTCCAGTTTTATTTAAGTTAGGAAGTGGAAACGGTGCGTATTTCGAAGTTGGTCCACAATTATCTTTCTTAAGCAGCGCTAAAGAAACATTTGATTTCCCAAGTGCTACGACTGGAAATTATTCTGATAAAGATTTCAAAAATGATTTTAAAGGATTTGGATTATCAGGTGTTCTAGGTTTCGGAGCAGATTTCGAATTAAATGAACAATTAGGTCTAACTGCTGGTTTGAGATTGGGTTATATGTTAACTGATGCAACAGTAGAATATACAGCAGCTGAAGCAACAGAATTAGCAGGAAAAGATAATCTTAGCTATAACGCAATTTTTAATCACACAAACAAAAAGGGTGATTTCGAATATCAAAAAACAATGCGTGCTTGGGCTGGTTTAAATATCGGTTTAACATACAAGTTGAAATAAATCATATTTCATAAAGATTTTCAAAGGACAGACGAAAGTTTGTCCTTTTTTATTTACATTTATTATATGAGACTACGAAACCTATTATTTACAGTTGCTTTTTTATTGCTGTTTTTTAGTAGCAATGCACAGCGACTAAGCCTTGGAGGTAAGATTGCATTTAACAACACAGCCGTTTATAATAAGAATATTTTTGACCAGGTCGATTATGTGAAGACAGGTGCAAATAGTTATGGCGCCCAAGTGAATGTGATGTTTACTCGTAAATGGGGAATCACATCTGATATTTTATTAGCTAATCAAAATCAGAAGTATACACTTGTTGATGCAACTAATACTTTCAATGGAGAATCAGAATTTACCTATCTCGATGTCCCTGTTTTACTTAAACGAAAAAATAGAATTGGCCTCTATACCGAGTTCGGTCCGATGATATCCTTTCTAATGTCAGCTAACGAAACGGTCTTCAACAGCGATGGTAGTTTAAACTATACGGAGAAAGATTTTAAAAGTGATTTCAATAATTTCGGATTGTCTGCTGTTGGTGGACTCGGTTGGGATATTAAACTATCAAAACGATTGATGATTAATATCGAAGGTCGTGTTGGCTATATGTTTACAGATGTAACAACCGATTATTCAAATTTGAGCAAAGAAGAGCTTTTGATAAAATTATTGAAGGAAGAAATCAGTCTAAATACATATTCAAGTAATTTAAATGAAAATGGGGATGTTAGCTATGCTAAATCAACACGCATTTTTACAGGTGTGAATGTTGGAATTAATTGGATTCTCATTCCTATGAATATTGTTAAATAAAAAAGGGACGATTACTCGTCCCTAATCTATAATTTATGTTGCTATTAAGCAGATACTCTTCCTAATACTTCTGCCATTGTAGTTCCAATCATTGCTGGAGAATCAACTACATGAATTCCGCACTCACGCATGATACGCATTTTAGCAGCAGCTGTATCATCAGCACCACCTACAATTGCACCTGCATGACCCATTCTACGTCCCGGAGGCGCTGTTTGTCCTGCAATAAATCCAACAACTGGCTTCTTATTGCCTGTTGCTTTAATCCAATTTGCAGCTTCAGCTTCAAGTCCACCACCAATCTCACCAATCATAATGATCGCATCTGTTTCAGGGTCATTCATGAATAATTCAACTGCTTCACGAGTGGTAGTTCCAATAATTGGATCTCCACCAATTCCGATAGCTGTTGAAACACCTAAACCTGCTTTTGCAATCTGATCCGCAGCTTCATAAGTAAGGGTTCCTGATTTAGAAACGATACCTACTCTTCCTTTGTGGAAAACGAATCCTGGCATAATACCTACTTTCGCTTCTCCTGGTGTAATTACTCCTGGACAATTTGGTCCGATTAAACGGCAATCGTGTCCTTTTAAATATTCTTTAACCACAATCATATCACGAGTAGGAATTCCTTCTGTGATACAAATGATGATTTTAATTCCTGCTTCTGCTGCTTCCATAATTGCGTCCGCTGCGAATGCTGGCGGAACGAAAATGATAGAAACATTTGCTTGTGCTTGCGCTACTGCATCTGCTACCGTGTTAAAAACCGGACGATCTAAGTGAGTTGAACCACCTTTTCCTGGAGTTACTCCACCAACTACATTGGTTCCATATTCAATCATTTGCGTTGCATGGAATGTTCCTTCGTTCCCAGTAAATCCCTGAACGATAACGCGACTGTCTTTATTAACTAAAACGCTCATAATATTCTTTAAAATTGTGCTGCGAATTTAGTAAAAAAAGGATTATCAATTTGAAAATTTGAAAATGAGAGTTAATTTGAAAATGAGGGGTGATTTGAGAATTTGACAATGAGTTAATTTGAAAATATGATGGTGGGACAATTTGAAAATGAATAATCTTCAAATCTTCAAATTGGTTAATCTTCAAATCAAAAAACTCCCTTAATTTTCCTAATTTCGCACTCGTATTTTACGCCCTAAAATTATGATGGATCAAACTCCTTATCAGCCTAAAAATAAAGTCAGAATTGTAACAGCAGCCTCCCTTTTCGATGGACATGATGCTTCTATCAATATCATGCGTCGTATCATGCAAAGCAGTGGTGCTGAGGTAATTCACCTTGGTCACGACAGAAGTGTAAATGAAGTTGTGAATTGTGCGATTGAAGAGGATGCGAATGCAATTGCGATGACGTCGTACCAAGGCGGACACATGGAATACTTCAAGTATATGTTCGATTTGTTGAAGGAACGTGGCTGTGGTCATATCCGAATTTTTGGTGGCGGTGGTGGAACAATCCTTCCCGAAGAAATTAAAGAGCTTCACGAATACGGTATTTCTCGTATCTATCATCCTGATGATGGTCGTGCAATGGGCTTGCAAGGAATGATTAACGATATGTTGGAGAAGTGTGATTTCGCAACTGGTCAGAATTTAAAGGATGAGCTTTCTGCTATTTCCCCTAAGAATCATTATGCAGTTGCACGTTTGATTTCAGCTGCTGAGAATAATCCAGATGAGTTCGATAAACTTAATCAAGAAATTAAAAATCGTGCTGATGCATCTTTGACTCCTGTACTTGGAATAACAGGAACAGGTGGCGCAGGAAAATCTTCTTTAGTAGATGAATTGGTTCGTCGCTTTACAGTCGATTTTAAAGATAAAAACATTGCCATCATTTCCGTAGATCCATCAAAGCGTAAAACAGGTGGTGCTTTACTCGGAGATCGTATTCGTATGAACGCAATCAATAACGATCACGTGTACATGCGTTCCCTCGCTACGCGTCAGAGTAATCTTGCTCTTTCAAAATATGTGAAGGAAGCAGTTGATATTACTAAGGCCGCTGGATTTGATTTAATCATTTTAGAAACTTCTGGAATTGGTCAGAGTGATACTGAAATTACCGAGCATAGCGATATGAGTCTGTATGTAATGACTCCCGAATACGGTGCTGCTACACAGCTAGAGAAAATCGATATGCTTGATTTTGCGAATATCATTGCCTTAAACAAGTTTGATAAGCGTGGTGCTTTAGATGCTATTCGTGATGTAAAAAAACAATTTAAGCGCAACCATAATTTATGGGATGCCGATGATGAATCACTTCCAGTTTTTGGGACAATCGCCTCTCAATTCAACGATCCAGGAATGAATCGCTTGTATAAAGCAATCATGGATCATCTGAATCAAAAATCGAATGGTAAGCTTGTTTCTTCTTTTCAAGTGACGGATGAAATGTCGGAGAAGATTTATATCATCCCTCCTCACCGTATGCGTTATTTAAGTGAGATTGCAGAGAATAATCGTGCATATGATAAGTGGGCGAAAGATCAATCAGAAGTTGCGCAAAAGTTATTCGGTATTCATAAAGCGATGGATGCATTATCTGATTTAAATGTTACTGATAAAGACAAAGCAATTGATGTATTAAAATCAGCGTATGCAGAATGGGAATTGAAATTAGATGGTACCAATCGTAAGATGCTGGAGAATTTCAGTTCTAAAATTCAAGCTTACAAAAACGATTACTATATCTTCAAAGTGCGTGATAAAGAAATTAAGATTAAAACGCACTATGAGTCGTTATCTAAATCTCGTATTCCAAAAGTTTCTGTTCCACGTTTTGAAGCTTGGGGTGAACAGTTAAACTGGATGTTACAAGAGAATGTCCCTGGAGAATTCCCTTACACTGCTGGCGTATTTCCTTTCAAGCGCGAAGGTGAAGATCCTACCCGTATGTTCGCTGGTGAAGGCGGACCAGAAAGAACTAATCGTCGATTCCATTATGTTTCATTAGGAATGCCTGCTCATCGATTAAGTACAGCTTTTGACTCTGTAACTTTATATGGTCACGACCCTGATTATCGTCCGGATATTTACGGTAAGATTGGTAATGCAGGTGTGAGCATTTGTTGTTTAGATGATGCGAAGAAATTATACAGTGGATTTAATCTGGCTGATCCGAAGACATCGGTAAGTATGACTATCAATGGTCCTGCTGCTATGTTAACTGGATTTTTCATGAATGCGGCTATCGATCAGCAATGTGAAATATACATACAAAACAACGGACTAACGGATAGCGTTAACGAAAAGATTAATCAGATTTTCAAAGACAAAGGGTTACCTCGTCCTACTTACAATGGTCCATTGCCAGAAGGTAATAATGGTTTAGGTTTGATGTTATTGGGCGTTACGGGTGATGCTGTTCTACCTTCGGATGTTTATCAGAAAATAAAAGCGGATACGATTGCGCAAGTAAGAGGAACTGTTCAAGCGGATATTTTAAAAGAAGATCAGGCGCAAAACACTTGTATTTTCTCGACTGAATTTGCCTTGCGTTTGATGGGTGATATGCAAGAATATTTCATTCAGAATAAGATTCGTAATTTCTATTCGGTTTCTATTTCTGGGTATCATATTGCAGAAGCAGGTGCCAATCCGATAACACAATTAGCATTTACATTGGCTAACGGATTTACTTACGTAGAATACTATGTTAGTCGTGGAATGAACATCAACGACTTCGCTCCTAACCTATCTTTCTTCTTCAGTAACGGTATCGATCCTGAGTATTCAGTAATCGGACGTGTGGCTCGTCGTATTTGGGCGAAAGCAATGAAGTTAAAATATAACGCGAATGAAAGAAGTCAGATGTTGAAGTATCATATACAAACATCAGGTCGTTCGTTGCATGCGCAGGAAATTGATTTCAACGATATCCGCACAACATTGCAAGCATTGTATGCTATTTACGATAACTGTAATTCACTTCACACGAATGCATACGATGAAGCTATTACAACGCCTACAGAAGAATCAGTTCGTCGTGCGATGGCTATTCAGTTAATCATTAATCGTGAATTAGGATTAGCGAAGAATGAAAACCCATTACAAGGTTCATTCATCATTGAAGAATTAACAGAATTAGTAGAAGCAGCTGTGTTAACAGAATTTGATCGTATTACAGAACGTGGTGGTGTATTAGGTTCGATGGAAACAATGTATCAGCGTGGAAAGATTCAGGAAGAGTCGTTGCATTATGAAATGTTGAAACATACAGGTGAATATCCAATTATCGGAGTAAATACCTTCTTATCATCGAAAGGATCTCCAACAGTAACACCAAAAGAAGTCATTCGTGCAACAACAGAAGAAAAAGAATTCCAGATTAACATGTTGAATAATTTGCATAAGGCGCATCAAGACAAAGCTTCCAATTTACTACGTGAGTTGCAAGTGACAGCCATTCATAACAAGAACATGTTTGATGTGATGATGGAAGTAAGTAAGTATTGCAGCCTAGGTCAAATCACCAAAGCATTATTTGAAGTTGGTGGTCAGTACAGACGAAATATGTAACAACCTTAGCTCCATAGGAGCGTAACAAAAATAGCCCCGTTAGGGGCGCAATATAAATAGCCCCAGCGGGGCGTAATATTAATTATGGCCAACACCTATACCCAGCTCTACATTCATGTAGTATTCGCCGTTAAGCGAAGGGCGTGTGTCATTTCCAAATCATGGCGTGATGAATTATTTCAATACATTACAGGAATTGTCACAAACAAAGGACAAAAATTAATGAATGTTAATGGTGTTGAAGATCACATTCATATTTTGTTAGGAATAAAACCTGATTGTAATTTATCCGATTTAGTTCGTGATATTAAAGCTAATTCATCGAGATGGATAAATGAAAAGAAACTAGTGCCAGGGAAATTCGAATGGCAAAATGGATTCGGAGCCTTTTCGGTAGGTGCGTCACAAGTGAATATTATTATGAATTATATTGCTCACCAAGAGGAACACCATCAAAAAACAAAATTCCGAGAAGAGTATATCGAATTCTTACAAGCTTATGAGGTAGATTATAAAGAAGAATACTTGTTTGAGTCGGTTGGTGACGCTCCTACGGAGCTCAATCAATAACTATATAATCATTCAATTGTTATTTCGCTCCTACGGAGCTCTAATAATCAATTAATGATATCAATAGCTCCAACGGGGCGAAATAAAAATAGTTCCGTAGGAGCGTCATATAAAAATTCGAATTATCGAATTGTCAAATTATCAAATTGTCCCGTTAGCATATTAGCAAATTGCCAAATTATCCCATTAGCAAATTAACAAATTAGCAAATTGATTTCTCTTTCCCCCGACCTCCTCACCTACCTCGAACAATTTGTTCAGGCGGAGCGAATACTTCGATTAAAAGAAGTACTTGCAAAGCGGACGAATTATCTAACGGTGGTAATGGATCAGGTGGTGGATCCGCATAATATTAGTGCGATCTGTCGAAGTGCAGAGTGTTTTGGGGTGCAGAATATTCATTTGATTGAAGGTGATTTCCCTTTTCGAGGTGCTAGAAAAATTCAGCGTGGTTCATTGAATTGGGTAAATGTGAATCGTTATGATGGAGTTGATAAAACTCAATCATGCATTGAAACACTAAAGAAGAAAGGTTATAAAATTGTAGCCGTATCGCCTCATGCTGCTAGTAAATCAATTTCAGAATTAACATTTGATAAACCCATAGCTTTAGTCATGGGACAAGAGCAAAAAGGCGTTTCAGAGGAGTTAATGGCAACTGCTGATGAATGTGTGATTATACCAATGAACGGATTTACAGAGAGTCTAAATGTGTCTGTAGCATGCTCCATCGCATTATATGATTTAAGAAAGCGATTAGAAGAAAGTATGGTAAGTTGGCAACTGAGTGAATCCGATAGATCTGAATTATACCAGCAATGGTTGTTTGATTCTATTAAACGTCCCGATTTAATCATAGAGCACTACAATAAATCAATTGCGAAGTGAGTACCCCTTATATCGATATCCATACACATCATTTTTCAAATCGTGAAGAAGTAATTTCTTTTAGAAGTATTGATGTGAATGAATATTTGAAAGCTCCTGAATTAATCAATCAATTGTTTAGTATCGGATTGCATCCTTGGTTTTTGACTAAGGAAAATTCATCGACCAATTTATTAGTTGTCGAGGAATTAATTAATCACGATAATTTAATTGCCATTGGTGAATGCGGATTAGATAAAATTATTGATGTCGATTATGCATATCAACAACAAGTATTTAAAAGTCAGATTCAATTATCAGAGAAATATTTGAAACCATTGATTATTCATCAGGTCAAATCGCATGAAGAGCTTTTGAAAATAAAACGTGACCTAAGTCCTATTCAGCCTTGGATAATTCATGGCACTCGCCTAAAATGGACTATTGCAAAGGATTTATTAAACGTTGGAATGTATTTATCCTTTGGTCATCATCTGCTAAAATCAGAACCGCAATTAATCGAAACATTTTTGCAAACACCCAACGATAAAATCTTTTTAGAAACTGATAACAGTGCTATTGCAATTGATGATATTTTTGTAAAAGCTGCTGAAATCAAATCGATGGAAGTACAAACATTGAAAGAAATAGTTTATCAAAACTTCAAAACAGTTTTTAAAAAATGACGGATCGCTCCTGGTTATCGAGAACGGAATTATTAATTGGAAAGGAAAAGCTTCAAGAACTAGAGCATAAACATGTTTTAGTCATTGGACTTGGTGGTGTTGGTTCTTATGCCGCTGAATTTATTGCGCGTGGTGGCGTCGGACAAATGACGATTGTTGATGGTGATGTTGTTGATCCTACGAATCGTAATCGTCAGTTACCAGCCTTAGCAACTAATCACGGTGAACCCAAAGCATTAATCATGAAGGAACGTTTGCTTTCTATCAATCCTGATTTGAAATTGCGAGTAGTACAATCGTTCATCATGCCCGAAATGGTAGAAGAACTTTTATCTATCAAATACGATTATGTAATTGAAGCCATCGATTCAATCACACCTAAAATCATGGTGCTTATTACTGCCTATGCGAAACAACAAAACATTGTGAGTTCAATGGGTGCAGGTGGTAAGTTCGACCCGACTCGTTTGCGTGTAACAGATATCTCTGAAACACATACTTGTCGTTTAGCAAAATATGTTCGTAAGCGTCTGCATCGTAAGGGTGTCTTTACTGGTATAAAAGCTGTTTTTTCTGATGAGCACATCGTGAAAGAATCATTAATAAAAACAGACGGAACTAACTTTAAAAAATCGGCCTACGGAACCATTTCCTATTTGCCTGCAACATTTGGTGCAACCTGTGCTTCGGTTGTGTTACGAGCACTTACAGGACAAAAAGTATAGTGGCTTTTATTTCCTAAATTTACACTCTATTTTAACGAATGAAATTTACACTTCAACATAGCGATTCGCAATCTAAAGCGCGTGCTGGTTTACTTGAAACTGCGCATGGTACAATTGAAACACCCATCTTCATGCCTGTGGGTACTGCAGGGACAGTTAAAGCCGTTCATCAGCGTGAATTAAAAAATGATATTCAGGCGCAAATAATTTTAGGGAATACGTATCACCTTTACTTACGGCCAGGGACATCCGTTCTTGAAAAAGCTGGAGGTTTACATAAGTTCATGAATTGGGATGGTCCTATCCTAACTGATAGTGGTGGATTTCAAGTTTTCTCCCTTTCAGGAATTCGTAAGATAAAAGAAGAAGGAGTTCAGTTTAGCTCTCATATCGATGGCTCTAAGCATTTGTTTACTCCTGAAAGAGCAATGGATATTCAACGAAGTATTGGTGGTGATATCATCATGGCTTTTGATGAGTGTACTCCCTACCCTTGTGAATATTCTCTTGCTAAAAAATCGATGGAGTTAACGCACCGCTGGTTAACCCGTTGCTGTGATCATTTTGATAAGACGGATTCGCTCTATGGTTATGAGCAGAATTTGTTTCCAATCGTGCAAGGAAGTACTTTTAAAGATTTACGGAAACAAAGTGCAGAGTTTATTGCTTCCAAAGAACGAGTTGGAAATGCTATTGGTGGATTATCTGTTGGTGAACCTGCAGAGATGATGTATGAAATTACCGATCAGATTACTGATATTCTTCCGAAGGATAAACCTCGTTATCTGATGGGTGTTGGCACTCCTGCAAATATCATTGAAGGAATTGCTTTAGGTGTGGACATGTTCGATTGCGTAATGCCTACACGTAATGCACGCAACGGAATGTTGTTTACAAAGCAAGGAATTATCAATATTCGTAATGAAAAATGGAAAGATGATTTTTCTCCCATTGAAGCAGATGGTGAAACATATGTGGATACTTATTACTCGAAAGCTTATTTGCGTCATTTGAATTCTAATAACGAAATGCTAGGAGCTCAAATCGCAACTATTCATAATTTAGGATTTTACTTATGGCTCGTAAAAGAAGCGCGTCGTAGGATTATTGATGGTTCTTTTGCGGCATGGAAGCCTGTTATTCTTGAAAATGTTAGTCGTCGTTTGTAATGATGAAAATGAAAATACTTGACCGCTATATCATCAGAAAGTTCTTAGGGACTTTCTTTTTTGCGTTAGGGTTAATTATTTTAATTGCCATTGTATTTGATATCTCTGAAAAGATTGATGACTTCATCGAGAAGGAAGCGCCACTTAAAGCAATTGTATTTGATTATTATTTAAACTTTATCCCATACTTTGGAAATTTATTTAGTCCGCTGTTCGTTTTTATATCCGTAATCTTCTTCACTTCGCGAATGGCAAATCTTACAGAGATAGTTGCTATACTTAGTAGTGGTGTCAGCTTTAAGCGCTTGTTAGTTCCTTACATGGTTGGAGCAACAGTTATAACAAGTATTTCGCTCTATTTAAATAATTATGTAATACCACATTCTAACTCTACTCGAATCGCATTCGAAACTAAATACATTAAGAATCCATATGTCTACAAGAATCGCCATGTTCATCGTCAGATAGCACCTGGTGTTTTTATTTATTTTGATAGTTATAATAACGTAGATAAAATCGGCTATCAGTTTTCAATGGAGAAAATTGAAAATGGGAAAATGGTTTCAAAGTTAATGTCGGAAAGAATTATCTGGGATAGTACTAAAACGAAATGGAAAGTGGAAAATTATTTCATTCGTACAATTGATGGTATGAAGGAGACTATTAAATCCGGATATCAGATTGATACATCTTTAGCTTTTAAGCCTGATGAATTCAATAGACGATCGAATTATATTGAAACAATGGATTCTTACCAACTAAAGAAATACATTGAAGAAGAAACTTTACGTGGTTCAGAAGAAATTCCATTGTACCAGGTAGAACTTTACCGTCGTACTTCATTTCCTTTTGCAACATTTATTCTTACTTTAATAGGTGTTTCTTTATCAAGTAAAAAAGTACGTGGTGGTATAGGTATGCAAATCGGACTTGGAATCCTACTAAGCTTTACTTACATCATGTTTATGCAAATCAGTCAGACGTTCGCTACTAACGGTAATATGTCGCCTTTATTAGCTGTTTGGATACCTAATATTTTCTTTTCGATTATTGCACTTTACCTTGCAAAGAAAGCAATGCAGTAAACTATTCGTAAACTTTAACAATATTGTAAAGTGTATCTCTCTCTACAGGAATTCTACCCGACTGTCTGATTAAATCAATCAACTCATCTGTTGATAACGTTGGATTCTGCTCTTCTGATCCCGCCATCGAATAAATCTTAGTAGAATCGTCAATTGTTCCGTCTAAATCATCAACACCAAACGATTGTGTAAGCTGTGCAGAACTTCTGCCTAACATTGGCCAATACGCTTTTACATGATCAAAATTATCAAGATAAATTCTTGATATACCATACACTTTTAAATCTTCAATTAACGATACCTCTGAAACATGACTCATATCGTTATCTGAATTTCTAAACTTCAATGGAATAAAAGTTTGAAATCCTTTTGTTTGATCCTGCAATTCACGTAATCGTCTCATATGATCCACACGATGCTCGTAGGTTTCAATATGTCCGTATAACATCGTACAATTACTTCTGATGCCACATTCGTGTGCAGTTTGATGTATTTCAAGCCATTTATTAGAATCGCATTTATCGCCTGCAATTTCTAAGCGTGTTGCTTCATCAAAAATTTCTGCACCACCTCCGGGAATTGAATTCAATCCTTTCGAAATTAAAAACTCCATTCCTTCTTTAGTTGTCATTTTACCTTTGCGAAACATGTAATCTAGTTCAACAGCAGTAAAGGCTTTAATATGCAAATCGGGACGATGACTTTTAATTTGTGATAACAACTCTCCGAAAAATTCAACATCCATTTTCGGATGAACACCTCCTACAATATGCACTTCGGTAATAGGAATACCATCATAAGCTTTTACTTTATTTAGCATTTGATCAATGGTCATTTCCCAACCTGCTTCTTTATGTTTGTATTCTTGTGAGTAAGAACAAAATTTACAGGAAAAAACACAGAGGTTGGTCGGTTCAATATGGAAGTTACGATTGAAATAAGTATGCTTTCCATTCTTCTTCTCTCGAACGTAATTAGCTAATACACCAATCTCCGAAAGCTCTGCATATTTGAATAAATACAAAGCATCATCATCTGAAATACGCTCTCCTTTAAAAACTTTAGTACTGATTTTAGTTATTTGCTCGTCTGAACTTTTTACAAGTTGCTCCTCTATAAATCTCATTTGTTTTATTTTACTTATTGACTACAACAAATTTTTTGACATCACGGTTTAGTTCACCGTTGAATTCTAGTTGATAGATCCCTGCACTCAGATTTAAATGGTTTAATTCGAGCTTGTCCTGCGGATTAAATTTAAATTCATTTGAGTAAACTAATCTTCCGTCATTCGAATATATCTTAATTGTTGCTTTCTGACTTTCAGAATAATTTGCATTTATGGTTAAAAAAGTACTGTTTGTAACAGGATTAGGATAAATACTAATTGATGATTGTATCGTGCAGTTAAAATTAGAAGTATTGTTAATTCTGAATGATGCGCTCTTGTAATTATTAACCTGATTGTAATCTGAATTTACGATTCGAACTTCAAATAAATTACGACCAAGATCACCTCCTATTTCAGCTAACTCCACCCATTTTGTTTCACCTGGCTGAATAGAATCTTTCCACAAATAGTTCTTGGATATTCCCACAGAAACAGCATAATTAAATGTAATGTTTGATTGGGTTGTGTTTCCGTTGTTTCTGATTTTTACTTTCGGTTGAAAGCATCGATTCGAAGAATAAATAACAGGATTTTCAATTGAATCAATAGAGATGTCTGGTTGATTTATATTCGGTGACGAAAGTCCGTTAGATGTTACTAAAGATTGACGATTAGTTGATAATGCGAGTTTCATTCTTTCTACCTGTCGGTTAGTAAAAAAGCTCATGCATTGATCATCGGTATAATCCATGTAATTCATGTACATAATTCCTGGAGCTGTATCTGTACAGGCATCTGTTTTAGGAAATGATGGACAACGTGTAGTTGAATTAGCTTGTTTAGGTGTATCCGAAATAGCATCATCATTACTGCAACCTCCGTTATCATCACCCCAAATATGAATTAGGTTTAACCAATGTCCGACTTCATGTGTTGCTGTGCGGCCGTAATTATAAGGCGCTTTTGTATTCTTGAAACGTCCGAATGCTTTATAGTTTATAACTACCCCATCGCTGTTTGGAATCGAACCAGGAAATGCAGCAAAACCAAGAACATTATTCTCTAAATCACACACCCAAATATTTAAATAATAATTACTGTTCCATGCATTTTGTCCACCATCGGCCTGACTATAAATGCGATTATCAAAAATGGAAAAGGCATTGGGTATATTGGTTGCTGTTCTTGTAATGCCAGTTGTATAATTGCCGATTGTATCTGTATTAGCCAGAACAAACTTAATCTTACTACTTCGAACAAGTGGCTGCCAAATAGCAGGAACATCTAGAATATTTTCATTGTTCGTATTGTAATCTTCATTTAAAACATCTATCTGACTTTGTACTTGCTCATCGGAAACATTTTCTACGGGAGCATTATCGGCATGATAAATAACATGAACAACAACAGGAATTATATAGGTGGAATCGTTTATTGAGGCCTTTAGTAAATTTTGAATTTTAAAAAACTTTTCATTTTCCAGATAATTTGATTTGTAGCTTAAATCTGTTGCTAATTTATATCGATGTAAACTATCTGTTACACAACGATGAACTTGAGCGAAACTCAGAATCGGGAATAAACAAAATAGATAGATAATTTTTTTCATCTGGATTTTTACGATTTACAAAGTTAAAATAAAGTTGCTCATAATAATAAAAAAAGAGGGATGCGTTAACACCCCTCTTTTTATCAAGAACTTAAAATAAGATTATTTTAAAATCTGAATTTTCTTTAATGTCTTTGTAGTTGCATTGTTTATCTCTACGAAATATAATCCTTGAGATAAATGCGATAGATCCATATGATAAGTTCCATTTCCATTAGATGGTAATGTAGTATTTAAAACTTCTGAGCCTACCATGTTGAAAATTCTGAAAGAAACATCAGAAGCAGATGTTACGTCTGATAAAACAACTGTTAATTCACCACGTGTTGGATTAGGGAATAAGTTAACAGCACCAAGTGTGTTTTCTTCGATACCAACGCTAGAATTGCTACATACTACTGGACGAATCAAGTGAGCAACATTAACTCCCCAAGATGCAGGAGTTTCGCTGTATGCATGCCATGTTCCATCACTCCATAATTCATAAGCTGTTCCAGTTGCAATTTCAGCATCTGCACAATGAACGATTGCTAATGTATCACCTGCTGTATAACCGAATTCAACACCTACATAAATAGTTCCTGCAGTTACAGGTACATCTGGTGTAAAATCAATCCACATTTCAGAACCTGAAGCAGCATAGGCTGCAATTGAATCATAGGTAATTGTTGCTGATCCTAACATTGTCGAAGGTAATCCAGCTGCATCACTCCATACTTTAACTGTTGCAGTTTGACCAGTACCGCTTGAAGAACCGATACCGAATGTCATATAGGTACCATCTACTGTCAAACCTGTCCCAGTAACTGTGTATTTATCAGCCTTAGCAACATCTAAATAATCATTTTGTCCAGATACATATCCCCAACCGCTTGATCCAAGAATTGATGGTGTCATTACTGCTGCATCCCAATTTGTGATAGAATCACAAGAAGATGTTCCACCAGAACTTCCATTTGAACAAACAACAGGACGAATTAAATGTGCTACGTTAAGTCCCCAAGAAGCAGGTGTTTCGCTATATGCATGCCATGTTCCATCACTCCATAATTCATAAGCAGTACCTGGTGTTACTTCTCCATCAGCGCTATGAATAAGGGCTAATGTATCACCTGCTGTATAACCAAATTCAACTCCTACATAAACGTTTCCAACTGAAACTGGAATGTCTGGTGTAAAATCAACCCACATTTGAGCGCCTGAAGCAGCATAAGCCGCAATTGAATCATAAGAAATTGTTGCAGTACCCAAAACTGTTGAAGGTAAACCTGCAGCATCGCTCCAAACTTTTACTGTAGCAGTCTGACCTGTTCCACTTGAAGAACCAATTCCGAAAGCCATATAAGTACCATCGATTGTACTATTAGCACCTGCTATAGCAAATTTATCAGCCTTAGCAACGTCTAAATAATCATTCTGACCAGAAACATAGCCCCAAGTACCTGAACCGCTGATGGAAGGAGTCATTGTAGCTAAATCAAAGTTAGAAAGTGTATCACAAGATGAAGTTGTTGTTCCACTTGTTACAGTGATATAAGTTGATTGAGTTAATGTATTGCTACCATTCGCATTTGTTGCTGTTAAAGTAACAGCATATGTACCTGCAGCACTATAAACAATTCCAGTTGGATTTTGAGCAGTTGAAGTTGAAGGAGTACCTCCAGCAAATGTCCAACTCCAAGAAGTTGGAGAGTTCGTTGATTGATCAGTAAAGTTAACAGAACTTCCTACCGAAATTGAAGTTGAGTTTGATGTAAATGCAGCTACTGGTGCAGCTACAACCGGCGGACTACAACGATTAGAAGCAGCTAAATTTACTCGGAATGGTGTATTATTTAAAGTAGTTACCATTCTTGCCTTTTGATTAGGGGTGAACATAAACATACAAGCATCATCTGTATAGTCCATATAATTCATGAACATATCACCATTAGGCCCATTTGAACAACTTACTTTTGGAAAATTCGGACAACCGAAGTTTAATGAAGCTTGGGTTGGTGTATCATTACAAAAATCTGAACTACAATTAGCATCACCGTTGATATGACGTAGACCAAACCAGTGACCAAGTTCATGTGTTGTAGTACGACCTTTATTATAAGGTGATGCAACATTACCTACACGACCAAATGCATTGTAAAGAATTACTACACCATCAGAAGTTGCTGTTCCAAAAGGAGCAGATAATCCAGTGTTTGTACTTGAAGGTGGGAATGTAGCATAACCTAATAATCCACCACTTAAATTACTTACCCAGATGTTCAGATATTTATTAACGTCCCAAATTGTTGCTGGTTTTATAGTAGCATCCACATAATTTTTAGAATAAGGAGGTGCTGTCCATCCTTTACTATTTCTATCAATTCTATCAATTCCTGTCGTAGCTTGTCCATTAGGATCTGTTTGAGCTAAGCAAAAATTGATTTCACAATCAGCAGCAAGTCCTGCAAACACAGAAGGAATTAAACTTGTATCAGCGTTTAATTTTCTAAAATCTTCGTTCAATACTTCAATTTGTGATAAAATTTGAGCATTGGAGATATTGAAACTTGACCCTACTGCAGTACCATTATGAATTACATGGACAACTACAGGTAAATTGTAAACCGTTTTCATTTTACTGCCTTGATTATTAGCAGCTGCTTCCTGCATTTTGGCAGAAATCCAGTTTTCATATTCATCAGGTAAAATACCTGTTCCGCAAGTACGATGCAATGGCGTCGAACTTACAACTTTTGCCGATTGACGTTGAGCAGAAGCAGATCCTGTCATCATCAATGCTGCGGCAGCAATGAGTAATAGTTTTTTCATTTGTTTTATTTGACTTTAAGGTTTTTAAATGGAACTAATTGTTTGGGGATAACAAATTTAATTAAATATTTAACTTTTCCTAAGTACGATTGATTTAATAGACTATTTCAGTCGCTCTATCATTAATTTGTAAAATAGTTGTAATTCAGTATCAGGGGTATTTACATTTTTATTTTTTGAAATGATTGAAACGTATATTTGACGCAGAAATTTATAGATATGAAGCGAATACTCCTAGTAGAAGACGAAATAAGCTTACAAGAAACGATTAAGTTAAATCTTGATTTAGAAGGATATAAGGTTAATGCTGTTGGCGATGGCAAATCAGCTTTAAAAGCTTTTAAACAAGAGCGATTTGACTTAATTGTATTGGATGTTATGCTTCCTGAAATGGATGGCTTTAAAGTTTGTGAAGCTATTCGACTTGAAAACAAGGAGATTCCTATTCTGTTCCTTACCGCTAAAAATAGTTCTGCAGATAAAATTGCTGGTCTTAGATTAGGAGCTGACGACTATCTTACAAAACCATTTAATCTCGAGGAGATGCTTTTGCGTGTTCAGGTATTATTGAAACGATCAGGTTTATCGGCTGATGTCAGAGAGAGTATTAATTCATATAACCTTGATGGCTTTCAGATTAATTTTCAAAATATGATGGTTGTAACTCCAGCCAATAAATCGGTTAGCCTAACAAAGAAGGAAAATGCGCTTTTAAGGCTTTTAATTGAAAGAAAAAATGAAGTCGTTTCCAGAGAGTCAATCTTAGAAATTGTTTGGGGTTATGACGTTTATCCTTCCACCAGAACAATAGATAATTTTATAGTTACCTTCAGAAAAATGTTTGAAAAGGACCCATCAGACCCAAAACACTTTTTCTCTGTTCGTGGTGTAGGCTATAAATTCATGGAATAAAGAAAGAAATTAACAGCATCTTGTAAATCATTTTCTGAATTTTTCAGAGTGCTTTTAATTATTTACTTCGTCGGATTGTTAATTTCCATCCTTTTTTTTCTGGTTTATGCAAAAATAAATTTGCTTTGCATTAGAGTGTTTTTTACATTTGATATCCACCTTTGAAAAGTTTCTGCGCTTTTTGTTGATTTTTCCGTTACTAATCAACTCAATAGCAAATGAAATTTATTAACTATTTATAAAACTATCTTAATAACTAAAACATGAAAAAAACCTACATTGCTATCTTGGGGCTCATGATGAGTCTTTCAACGATTGGATTTTCACAGTCACAAAGATCTTGTGGCAGTATGGATCATTTGCATCAGCAAATTGCTGAAGATCCAACTGTTGAAACAAGAATGCAGCAAATTGAACATGCAACTAGTCAATGGTTGTCTGATCCTTCACACCGAACTGGAGCAATAATTACTATTCCAGTGGTAGTACACGTTGTTTATAATACAGCGGCACAGAATATTTCAGATGCTCAAATCCAATCACAAATAGATGTATTAAATGAGGATTTCCGTAAACTAAATGTAGATGCGTCTTTAACTCCTTCTATCTTTTCAGCTTTAGCTGCTGATTGTCAGATTCAGTTTTGTTTGGCGCAACGTGATCCTAATGGTAATGCAACCACTGGTATTATTCGTAAATCGACAACCACAACTGCATTCACTACAAACGATAACATGAAACGTGCTGCAAATGGCGGTTCTGATCCATGGAATACAAGTCAATATTTAAACATTTGGTCTTGTAATATGAGTGGTGGTATCTTAGGATACGCTCAATTTCCAGGTGGCGCTGCTGCAACAGATGGTGTTGTAATTTTATATAATGCTTTCGGAAGAACAGGGACATTATCTGCACCTTTTAATAAAGGAAGAACAGCAACTCACGAAGTTGGTCACTGGTTAAACTTACGCCATATTTGGGGTGATGCTAATTGTGGTAGCGACTTAGTAAACGACACTCCAACGCATAATACTTCTAATTATGGATGTCCTACTTACCCTCATTTAAGTACTTGTACTGGTACGCCAACTGAAATGACAATGAATTACATGGATTATACAGATGATGCATGTATGTATATGTTTACTACTGGTCAATCTACTCGTATGACTGCTGCAATCAATACATCTCGTACAGGTTTATTAACTTCTTTAGGATGTACACCTCCTACTCCTCCAACATCTTGTGGAACTGTTACTGGATTAACATCTTCTTCTGTTGGATCAACAACTGCAACAATTAGCTGGACAGCTGTTTCGGGTGCAACATCTTATTCATTACAATATCGTGCTGTGGGTTCTGGAACATGGACAACAGTTACAACTTCAGCTACCTCTACAGCGTTAACAGGATTAACTGTTTCTACGGCTTATGAATTCCAGGTAACATCATCATGTTCTGGTACATTAGGTATAGTTTCTACTTTAGCTAATTTCACTACAACAGCTGCTGCATCTTGCGGAACACCAGCATCATTAACATCTTCTTCAATTACTTCATCATCAGCTACAGTTAGCTGGGGAGCAGTAACTGGAGCTTCTAGTTACCTAGTTCAATACAAAGTATCAACTGCAACAACTTGGACAAATAGCGTAACCGTAACAGCTGCAACAACTACAATCACAGGTTTAACAGCTTCAACGGCATACCAATTCCAAGTGACTGCCACATGTTCAGGAACTGCAGGTACAGCTTCTGCAACAGGAACATTTACAACTTCTGCTGCATCAACAACATGTACTGATAATTACGAAGCGAATAACTCGCGTACTGCTGCAAAGACAATTGCTTTAAACACAGATATCTTTGCTAAAATTGGTACATCTACCGATAAGGATTGGTTTAAGTTTACAACCGTAGCTTCAGCGCCAAAAATTAAAGTTGTTTTAGATCAGTTACCTGCTGATTATGACCTTGCTTTATATAATTCAACAGGAACTACGTTGACATCATCTGCATTAAGCGGTACTTCAACTGAAACAGTAATTTACAACACATATACAAATTCAAGAACTTGCTATATTCAAGTTTATGGTTTTGCTAGTGCGTTCAATGCAAACGCTTGCTACCGTGTACGTGTAAGCACAAGTGCAACTAATTTCCGTACTGCTGATGGAAGTGAGCAAAACTCAAATGAAATTGTTAGCGCAGAAAAAGTAACTGGATTAGAAGGTTTGAATTTATTCCCTAACCCAGCTAACAATACACTTACAATTAACTACTTCACTCCAAGTATGGAAAACACAACTATCGAAATTTATGATTTGATGGGTCAGTTAGTTAATTCAATGAATGCAAATGCAACAGAAGGATTCAACTCTCGTGAGTTAGACTTAACTTCAATGAGCAATGGCGTTTACTTCTTAAAAGTGACTCAAAACAATAATACTTTAACAAGCAAGTTTGTTGTTAGACACTAAGAATCACTAAAATTATTTTTTTAGTCCCGGCAATTACTGTCGGGACTTTTTTATTTTTATATAAATTTTTAAAGCATGATTTCTTTCCTCGATCAGTTAACAGAATCGATATTTCCTAAGGTTACTTCTAATTCGCTTATAATAGTCCCAACACGTAGGGCTGCGGTTCAAATAGAACGTAAATTGGGTCAGAAGTTGGCTACTCCAGGCTTTTTACCTACTTGCATTCCTATTGCTGATTTAATGGATCTCTGCTCTGATGTTCCTATTGCAAATGAGACACGTTTATTAATTGATTTATTCTCCGCCTATAAAAAAATTGATAACTCTATAGAACTCGATGATTTCATTAAATGGGGAGATCAGATTTTAGCCGATTTTGATGAGGTTGATAGAAACTTAATAGATACTCAGAAATTATTTAAGCGAATTGTTGATGTCAAAGAGATTGAGCTTATGTTTTCAAATGATGAATTTGAAACTGAATTGCTAAATCGATTTTGGAATGAATTCTCCTTACTCCCACTTTCGCCACTGAAAGAATCGTTTATTTCGTATTGGGAAAAGCTACCTGTTTTGTATAATGCATTTCATACAATTTTATCGCAAAATAATTATTGCTATGAAGGTTTAGCATGGCGTAAAACAGCGCAGTCCATCCAAAGCAATTCTTGGTTCAAGCAATTTGACTGTATCGTTTTTGCGGGATTTTATGCATTAACAAAATCAGAAGAGGTAATAATTAATTATTTAGTTAAGAACAATAATGCAATTGTTTATAAAGATGCGGACACCTATTATACGGAAGATAAAAAACAGGAAGCGGGTAATTACCTTCGTAAAGGGATAATGGCTGATGCTTCTAATTTTATTGGAAGTGATTTATCAAATACTACCAAGAATATTAATATTATTCAGTGTAATGGCGGTACAGCAATGGCAAAAGACATCGGACTTGAGCTTATTCAGAAGTTTGAAAATTTACCAGCTACAGAATTATCAAATGCTGTAGTAGTATTACCTGATGATTCTTTATTGTTACCTTTATTACAAGTACTCGATAAGAAAGGTATACTGCATAATCCTTCTATGGGACTTGCATTAACGACTTTTCCAATAATAGCGTTTATCAAAAAAATCAAAAGCATACGAACACAATTACTAAACGCAGAAACGAATATAGAATCGATTGTAAGTAGTCTTTTTGAAATAAAATCATTTAATAGTTTATTCTTAATACTCCATAAATCGATTGAGGAACTTAAGAACTCCCTTCTTGTTCCGGTAAAAGATTATATAGAAGAACATTTGTTCTTAATGAATTTGATTAACCAGTTTATAGAACCTAGTGTTCATTATCAAAAGCAGATTTTAAGTTGTATTAAAAATGAAATTGAATTGTTTGGTAGCATGCTGAATAATTTTGATGAAGAGATAACAATTCAATCGTATTGGACATTGCTTATCAATCACATCAATAAAATCAGAATTCCTATTGAAGCAAACGAAGGAGAGGGCATCAATATTAATGGGTTCTTAGAAACTCGTTTATCCGATTATAAGTATGTTTTTATCGCCAATGTAAATGAAGGAACACTACCGTCAAATTCTATTTCCAAATCCCTAATTCCTTATGCTATCAGGAAGTTTTATTCACTACCTTGTAAGGAAGAGCAAGAAGCAGTTACTGCTTATCATTTTTATCGCTTAATCCAACGATGTGAGGAGCTTTCGCTATTTTATAATAATCAGATGACAGCAACTGGCGGTGGGGAGAAATCACGATTTATTCTGCAAATTGAAAATGAATTGGTCAAAACGAATTCTAATATTCAAATCAACTATATTCAGTATCAAGCCGACTTACAACCTATACATGCAGAGGAGATTGTTATTGAAAAGTCGGATGAAATAGTAGATAAAATGATTGCTAAGTACGTCAATATTGATCAATCGCAGTCGGTAATTGGAAAAGGATTTTCTGCCTCTTCATTAGCATCATATATTTATTGTCCCTTAAAATATTATTTCGAGCAAATTGCTAAACTGAAGAAACCTGATGAGGTCAAAGGGATAGATCAAATGATTTTTGGAAGAATTCTTCACAAGGCGATGGAGAATATTTATAAAAATCAGTTTAAACCTACATCACACTTTTATGATAATTTATTACTGGATCATTATATCGATGCTGCTATTAAAGAGGAATATTCTGATAAGCAACTTTCAGGAAATGATTATCTACTTCAATCAGTAATTAAGGAGTTAATTTCACGAATTATTTTAATTGATAAGGATACAAGTAACCTAGAAATTATAAGTATTGAAGAAACATTTGGTTTTGACTTTCCATTGGATAATCAAACAAACATATTTATAAAAGGAATATTTGATAGATTAGATTTTGTAGATAATCAATTGCGAATTCTCGATTATAAAACCGGAAGTGGCAGCTTAACAATACCGAAAGACTTTACTGCAGTTTTTACGAATTCCGATAATAAAATTGCATTTCAATTATTGCTTTATGTTTATATTTTCAACAAGCAACAGCATGGCGAAAAACGTAAAGAACATTTAGTTGGTAAAGAGATCTTAGCAGGCGCTTATCTTTTAAAGAAGAATTCGAAAGCAATTACTTTCTTAAATAAAGGAAAAACTATTGATGAGGATTTAATGGAGTTGTTTGAAGAGCACCTACATAAATTACTAGCAGATATTTTAAATCCATCTATTCCTTTTACGCAAACGGACGATTATAAAAAATGTGGTTACTGCGACTTTAAAAACATTTGTAGTCGTTAGTAAGTATTATTCTGACGATCTTCTAATCGTCTAGAAATTCGTTCGAGGATTGTATTAGTAATGGATATTAAAATACTAAATAAGAAAGCAACCCAAAACCCATCAACTTTAAACCCTGCATGTAAAATATTAGACGCAATTAAAATTATTGCGGCATTAATTACTAATAGAAAAAATCCGAGTGAGACCACTGTTATCGGTAATGTTAGAAATACTAAAATCGGTTTAAGATAAATATTCAATAAAATAATAACGAGCGAAACAAGAATAGCATAGCCCATTGAATTGACCGATACACCAGGCATCAAAGAGGCGATCAAAAAAATGGCTAAGGCCAACGACATTATTTTAACTAAAAACTTCATATTAAATCTTTATTCAAAAATAGATTAATTTGTGTTGATATAAAACATAAATTAGTTTAAAATGTTATAAATGAATGAAAACACTTATACTAACCGTACTATTATTATTCTCAACAGCCTCATCAATTCATACATTCGAATTTAAAACGATAGATGGTAAAACAATGAGCTATTCTGCTTTTAAAGGTAAGAAAATTCTGATCGTCAATACTGCTTCTAAATGTGGCTATACTTCCCAATACGAAGATTTGGAAGCATTATATAAACAATACAATTCGAAATTGGTAATTGTAGGATTTCCTGCAAATAATTTTGGTGGACAAGAGCCGGGTTCTAATTCAGATATTAATAATTTCTGTAAGAAAAATTATGGAGTAACTTTTATCATGGCCTCTAAAGTTTCAGTTAAAGGAAATGATATGGATCCAATTTTTCAATGGTTGACTACTCAAGACAATCCTGATTTTACAGGCGACATTCGCTGGAACTTTGAGAAATTCTTATTGGATGAAAATGGTAAATTGATTCATCGTTATCGTTCTGGAACTAATCCAACCGATAAAAAATTGACTGAACAATTGAATTAATTACTGACTAATCAGTAAACGAATTCCCTTTCCGTGTAGAGTAGCAATTTCAATACGACTGTCTTCTTTTAAATACTTGCGTATTTTGGTTACAAACACGTCCATACTTCTGCCATTAAAGTAATTATCGTCACCCCAAATAAGTTTTAATGCTTTTTGGCGAGGTAATAAATCATTTTGGTGCACACATAACAATCGCAATAGTTCTGCTTCTTTTGGCGAAAGATTTTCAGTTTTACCAAGTCGGTGAATTTGTCTTAACTTATAATCAAAATCATACTCACCTATTTTAAAATCTGTCTGGTTATCTAAATCAATAATCCCTAACGAGCGTTTTAAAATAATATTGATTTTATAAAGCAATACTTCTGTATCGAATGGCTTGGTTAAATAGTCATCTGCGCCTGCTTCATAGCCTCGTATCATATCTTCCTTCATCCCTTTTGCAGTTAAAAAGATAATAGGCGTTTTCTTATTCTCTTCCCTAATCTTAGTTGCTAATGAAAATCCATCCATCTTGGGCATCATAACATCTAAAATTATTAGGTCATATGATTTTTTCTGATAAACATCTAATCCTTCAGCACCATCTCGAGCTAAATTGACATTATATTCTTCTAACTCAAGAAAATTCTTAAGTACATTTCCAAAATTAACATCATCTTCTACTAACAAAATTTTTGCTTTCATGCTATGGTTTTTTTAATGGGTAGTTGTATAGTAAAGGTGCTTCCTTTATTAATTTCAGATTCAACGCTGATTGTTCCCTGATGTTGTTCTAAAATTGTTCGAACATAACTTAGTCCTAGTCCAAACCCTTTCACATCATGCAAATTACCTGTTGTTGCTCTATAAAACGTATCGAAGATTCGCTTCTGAACTTCTTTTGTCATTCCGATACCGTTATCTTTTACTTCAATTACTACAAAATCAATTGACTTAGTAATGCTAACAACTATCTGAGGCGCATTATTAGAATATTTGATGGAGTTATCTATTAAATTACTAATGACGTTAACTAGGTGGTTTCTATCGCCGGTAATTGCAGGAATATCTTCTGCAACTTTAATTTCCAATTTTCCATTTTTATTTTCAACCGAAAGCAAACTACTATTGATAGCTTCTTCCGCTACTTCTTCAATCTTCAACGTTTCATATTTTAACTTCAACTCTCCTTTTTCCAATTGAGCCATCTGCAACATCACTTCTACTTGTCGGAGCATTCGCTTGTTTTCATCACGAATTACTCCCGTGTAGTAATCGAGTTTCTCAGGATTTGAATATACTTTCGGATTTTTTAATGATTCATTCGCGATTGAAATAGTAGCAATTGGTGTTTTGAATTCATGCGTCATGTTATTGATAAAATCACTTTTTATCTCAGCTAATTTTTTCTGTGTTAAAACTGTTCGCATCACATAAATAAATCCAATTATCATTACAATTGAAAACACAACAGCACTGATTAATAAAGGCCATAATGAATAAAATAAGAACTCATATTTTTTAGGAAATGTAATTGTAAGTTGCTCGTTCTTCTTTAAAATATCATTCGGAAATAGTAATACCGAATAATTGGATTTTAAGAGTTTACTAGTATCTGATTTTGCATTGGTGTATTCAAAATTATTTTTATTAACCTGTTTGATTCCGTAGATGTAATTTACAGGTATATTCCTTCCAGTAAATTCCTTAGTTATTATACTATCTAGTACCGTTGGCGGAATTCGTTCTAACAAGCTTTTATTTCTGTCGTTTATTTGAAAAGTCAGTTTGTTCATTAAAGTGTTAAGCTTATTGAACTTCGATTCCATTCTGCGCTCTGCCTCCCGCTCTATCGAATCCATAATTATTGATTCGTCGCTTAAGTTAAAAGATAGTACCTCTTTCTGTTGAAAATCGTTTTCAATTCTAATATCTATTGATGAATCGAGTAATGCACTATTGCTAAAATCTTTGTTGTATTTTCTGTTGGATTTAATCTCATTTACCCTCTTTCTGATTTCTTGAGCGATTATTGAAAAATCGTTGTTAGCAGCATTTATATTCACATTATTGCTGCCTAAAATACTTCCAAGATGATTTAGCAAACTATCATTTTTACTGGCACCTGAACCTGTAGAATCATTTTGTGAAATAAAATTCTGTACGACAATCTTAATGTTTTCTTGCTGTTCCACTTTAGCTACGATATCATTTAATGCAAGCATTACTGATTGATCGAACTGCTGCTCCTTTAATTTGATATCGTCATATATCCAATATGCTTGTAATAAAATAAGTCCTGCTAATGCAAAGCTCATTACAAAAACCGTTAATCGAAAGCCTGATTTTTTCACTTGTCAAATTTATTAATTGCTAAATTGCAATAATTGTTGTTAACGCTAAATTAACTTACTTATTTAATTGTAGATTTGCAGTCTGATATTTCTCTGTAGTTGCATGACTGCCAATTTTAAATCACTATCATCTTCAAAAACATTTCGAATAGGCTTACTTTGTGCAATAGTATTGCTTTTTTCATCAATTACTATATTCGCTCAAGATACGTTAAAGTCTGTTAGTGCGGTGCGATTTGCTAAAGCTCCTGTAATTGATGGTATAATGGAGGAGACAATATGGAATACTGCAGTCTACACGGATACCTTTATTCAATCACGACCAATTGAAGGAGCACAGGCTAGTCAACGAACAAAAGTTCGAATGGGCTATACAGATGATGCCATATATGTCTTTGCCGAACTGCTTGATAAAAGTCCGGATAGCATTTTACACCAGCTTGGAAAGCGTGATGAAATGGACATGAATGCTGATTATTTCTGTTTTAAAATAGATCCTTATGCTAATCATCAAGATGCATTTCAGTTTACAGTTTATGCAAGTGGTGTGCAGCTAGATAATAAGTATAACGACTATACCTTTAATGCGGTTTGGAATAGCGCAGTAAAATTGACCGATAAGGGTTGGACAGTAGAAATGGAAATCCCCTTTTCTGCTATACGTTTTCCGAGTACGCAAGTACAGGACTGGAATACTCAAATGCTTCGTTATATTCGGAGAGAGCGCGAATTAATACAATGGTCATTAACGCCCTCTGGCGTAACAAATCCCTTAGAGTATTGGGGTAAGTTAACAGGAATTGAAAATATAAAAACGCCTGTTCGCCTGGCATTAATACCATATGGAGTTTTAAATTATTCCCGTTCTCCTCAATTTGATGAGTTTGATAATTATTCATATTCGAACTCTTATGGCTGGAGTGCTGGTGCAGATATTAAATATGGAATTGATGATCGATTTACTTTAGACATGACCTTATTGCCAGATTTTGGTCAGGTGCAGTCTGATAATAAAATTAAAAACTTAAGTTATACGGAAGTGGTGTTTGATGAGAACAGACCATTCTTTCAAGAAGGTGTAGATCTTTTTACGAAAGGTGATTTGTTTTACTCCCGTAGAATTGGAAAAACACCAGGAGGATTTTTCAGAGTGAGCAGTGAGCTAAACGAAGGTGATGTATTGGTAGAGAATCCAACACAGAGTAAATTGCTAAATGCTACAAAGGTTTCTGGCCGACTAAACAATGGATTAGGAATTGGTTTTTTTAATGCTACAACAGATAATACCTACGCTTTAATTAAAAACTCAAGCGGAGAAACACGCAAAGTATTAACAGAGTCGTTTGCGAATTATAATATTCTTGTGTTTGACAAGCAGTATAAAAGCAATAACAACTTTTATATTATCAACTTAAATACTACGCGAAGAAATGAGAATAAAGATGCGAACGTAACAGGTGCTGGATTTTCATTATTTACCAATAATAAGAAGTATGCATTTGTAGGTGATGGAGTTTACTCTTCGCAGCAGTATCATACAGAAGAACAAAAGGATATAAATGGATATCGTTATAACTTAAAGTTTGCAAAAGTAAGTGGTGCGTTTAAATTCGGAATGTTATCGGAGGTAATTGATACAGCTTATAATGTAATGGACCTCGGTTATTTCACTGTTCCTGGAATTGTTTCAAATACAGGGTACGTTCGTTATAATTTATTTCAACCTTGGAAGTTTTTACGAGATGGTTTTGTTAATCTTGAATATACCAATAAAAGAGATTTTAAAACTGGAAGGCAAGGAAACAATTCGTTAGATTTAAATGGATTTGTAAGCTTTCTTGATTTCAATGCTATGTTTTTTGGTGGTGGATTTACACCAACTAGAAACTACGATATGTATGAGCCTCGTGTGTCAGGTTATTACTTTCATGGGTATCGGTATTTTTATGGCTACGTCGGATTTAGTACCGATTATCGTAAGAAGTTTGCCTACGATGTCAGTTTGAATATTTCTAATTTTCTAGATGAGTATAGAAGCGAAGGTTATAACCCAAGTTTAAGTTTACGATTCCGTCCGAATGATCATTTATTTATTACCACCTCTTTTACCTACAATCTTGATCCCGCAAATATTGGATTCGCATCAATACAAGACACTGCAATAGTATTTGGGTTAAGACGATTAGACACCTATACGAATGAAATCAATTGCTCATATACCATCAATGACAGAATGAATATTTCTTTAAGAGCAAGAAATTATTGCATCACAGGTCTTTATAAGAAGTACTTTTATTTATTAGAAAATGGAGAACTAGCCGATTATGATGAATATAATGGCAATAGTAATTTCAAACTTGATTTATTAAACATCGACTTGGTTTATGAATATCGCTTTGCCCCGGGAAGTGTACTGAACATTGTTTACAAAAACAGCATTGATGATGCTGCGAGTGATAACATAAGCAGAGATTATGGATATAATACCAAGAAGATGTTTTTACATCCGAGAACCGATATAGTAAGTATAAAATTACTTTATTACCTCGATTATCAAGATCTGAAAAAAGGAATTAAAAGAAGTTCGAAATAAGTTCGTTTAAATCACTTTTAATTGCCGCACCATTGTTTTTAGTGTAGTATTTGTGAAGCTCAATTTCCCAATCATGTTTAGGCATATCAGGGTTTTCCGTTCTTAATTTGGCAAGCCAATTTTTTATCTCATC
Source organism: Bacteroidota bacterium (assembly GCA_046052065.1). Lineage (GTDB taxonomy): Bacteria > Bacteroidota > Bacteroidia > AKYH767-A > OLB10 > CAINEC01. The sequence goes on from JBJOND010000002.1 coordinate 41,748, forward strand.
TGGACGTGGCCCCCAAGTTCCTAATACTTCGCCACTTTGTTGATTATAAAAGATGCATTTAGGAATTGATCGGCTTCCGTTGGTTAAAAACTGATTCATTAGTTCGGGATGCTCGTCTCTGTAAAAGTAATTTGAAGTGATAATAGGTGAACAAGAATTAAAAAAATGCTCAAGCCATGGGATATTTTGTGCTGAGTCGCCACACCAGGCTTCGGTGATTATCGCAGCAGCGATTGGTGTCTTTAATAATATTGATGTGTTTTCAAATTTAGCATCATTTAATCGTTTCATACGGTGTAAATTCAACTTGGTATATTCCACCCTTTCGGTCGTAACATCATGACCTGATGTGGTTTGAGTTGCAACTAAATCCTCAATCGAACGCAAATATTCGATATAACTCATACCTTTGTCCATCATTACTTTAAAATCATTCAGAGTTGATTCCGTCATACAAATTTTGTTTTTAAAGTGCAAAGTTATAATTTACACAAAAATTTGGGCTACTTATCGAAGACTAAATTACTTTTACAGAAAAATAGTAACATATTAACCTAAAATAGAAGTATTTTCAATTTAGAAAAGAAAATGAAAACAAGCATTTATTTATTAGCCGGATGTTTATTCCTAAACACTGTTTGTATCGCAGGAAATGAACCTTTAGCAAAGGGAAATGGATCCCTTCAACTTGATTACAGAACCACAAAGTTTAATGATGTTTTTGATAATGATGGACAATTGAGAAACGCTGATAGAGGTTTTTATGTTCCCAAAATTCAATTTTCATCTTTTAATGTTGAAGGCAAATATGGTATAACTGATAAGCTTACAGCTAATTTGATTGCACCCGTTTTATGCAATGGAAAAGTAACAGATAATGTCTCAAGCAGAACTTTTTCAGGACCTGGTGATATCTCAATGGGATTAAATTATGCGTTGTCAACTCAGAATAAAGTACAACCCGTTATTAGTATTTTTCAAAACTTGCCTACCGGTAATAACGACACAAATGGTTTAAATACAGGTTTTGGTGATTTTGCAAATAGTATTTTTATTGATGTTTTTTACAAATGCAATTCAAACTTTACATTTAGTTGGTCGGCTGGTTATCAAAACAGAAAGAAAGAATTCAGAAATGATTTTCTTGGAAATGTTTATGCATATTATACTAAAAAAGATAAATTTCAGGTATCATTATTCATGAGAGGTAAAATTCCTTTTACGGAGTTAAGAAACCAGGATAACTTTGTTAATTATGGTCTATTTAAAAATAGTGAAGGCTTTTTAAGATATGGTGCAAGCTTAGATGTTTGCTTGGTTAAAAACATTTCATTGGTAGTTAATTATGAAAATTATTTACTAGGACAGTTTATTGGAAATGGTCCTATCTATGGTGCAGGAATTAAAGTTGATTTAGGTAAAAAATCAAGTACTGAGGAAAGCACTAAGGAAAGCAGTAAAGAATAAATTAATTCATAAAAAACAGCCAAGACATTACTGCAAAGTAGAACAGAATAATAATCAGAGCAAACCATTCGAATTTATTTAGTTGCTTCGATTGTAATTTAAATCCGATTAAATTTCGTGCTCTTATCTGACTCATCAATCTGTTAGATTTTGAATTAGTTGATAAACAAAGTAAATAAATAAAAGAATCAGTCCCAAATGTAAAAGGTTTTTCTTTAGTTGTAAAAAATGCCTTTTATTGATCCATTTGAACTTTTGCTCATTTGTCCAACTAAGCCATATGTAATATTCCATCTGATTAGATGTATATTCTTTCTCAGTTATGATTCTATTTATACTTACCGATTTCGTCAGATTAGGACCATTTTCGATTTTTAAAATATCGTCTACCGGTGACGAGTAGTAAGTGATTCCTTTTTCGGATATTTCTCGACCATCGACAGATAAAATACGATACCGATTAAATACTATCTTGCCGCCTTCTCTTAAAACTCCGTCTTTACCTCTGTAATAATAATTCGTTTTGATGTTCATAGTGTTTCATTCTTATTTTTTAGAACGAAAAACAATTATCACGACTTTAACACTTTATTAGCATACATCGCCAAAAGCAATTGTAATATTTGTCAAGTTTAAATCTTTATTTTGTAAATTCAAAATAAGTCTTGACAATTAGTGACAATTTATGAACTAAAAACCTAGGTTACCACTCTAATTTAAGGGAATATGTAGTTATTGAACAATTGAAATTAACAAAAGTGCGTTAGTTATTACATTGCCAACAATTCAAAAAACAGAATATATCTTTTAAATTTACAAAGAAAATACACTTATCAATATTATGTTAAAAAAATACCTACTTATCATTCTTATTTATGCATTCAGTGTTTCTGCTTTATCAAACAAAGCAAATGCTCAGGGATATGAAATAAAAATAAAAGTAAATGGACTTCAAGATACACTTTGCTACCTTGCCAACTATTATGGCGACAAGCAGTATATCAAAGATTCGGCAAGGGCGAACACTTATGGCAATTTGATTTTTAAAGGAGATGAGCCTTTACCTGGTGGTATTTATTTATTTGTTTTTCCTAATAAAACATATTTTGAGCTATTGGTTGATAAGTCACAATCCTTTTCGTTGGAATGTGATCAATACGATGTGATAAATACAATGAAAATTAAGGGGTCGCAAGAGAATACAGACTTTTATAATTACCTGCAGTTTATAGGTGTTAAATCCAAGCAAATGGAAACTCTAAATGCCGAAAAAAGCAGACTTATTGCAGAGAATCAATCAACAGAAAATGTAATGAAGCAAATCAGGGAAGTCGATTCCGCTGTAATTGATTATAAAAACAACTATATTCTCTCGCATACCAACTCTTTCTTAGCTGCAATTTATAATGCATCTAAAGACGTAACTATTCCTGATGCACCTATATTACCCAATGGAGCAAAAGATTCCACATTTGTATTCAACTATTATAAGTCACATTATTTCGATAATTTAGATTTATCTGATGAACGTATTTTAAGAACCCCCATCTATCACAATAAATTAGCCTACTACTTTAAAAATCTTGTCATTCCTTCGCCCGATTCATTGATTGTTGAATGTGATAAGATTGTGGCTAAGGCAAAGAAGAATAAAGAGACTTTCAAATATGTTGTTTGGTATTTAACTAACACATATGAAACTTCTCAAATCATGGGATTAGATGCAGTATTCGTAAGTTTGGTTACTAAGTATTATACTAAGGATCAGGCTACCTGGGTTGATGATGCAACGCTTTATAAAATACAGGATAGAGCTTCTATTCTAGGACCAATCTTATTAGGTAAACAAGCAAAAAACTTGGTGTTAGCAGATACTTCTGGTAACTATCAAAGTATGTATAATATCAATTCTCCTTTTACGGTTCTACTTTTCTGGGATCCAGATTGTGGACATTGTAAAAAAACAGTTCCGAAAGTAAAAGCATTCTATGATAAAGCAAAAAGCAAAGGCCTTCAGATTTATTCAATAAACACGGCTGTTGAAGAACAAAAATGGAAAGATTTTATAAAGGAACATAAACTAAATTGGATCAATGTTGCGGACTTAAAAACACAGAATAATTTCCGTCATGATTTTGATATTTTAACTACTCCTCAAATTTTCATCCTCGATAAGAACAAGAAAATTCTTGCTAAGAAAATTGACGAAGAAACCATGGAGCGAATTTTATGTAAGGAACTCGGAATTGAATTTATTCCTCATCCAAAGGATAAAGACGATAAAGAAGAACATCATTAAAAAAATCAGGGCATCATTAAGATGCCCTTTTTTATTTAATCTATTTGATTTTAAACTCTGTTCTTCTGTTTTGGGCTCTACCCTCTTCGGTATTATTATCAGCAATTGGAACCGAACTTCCAAAGCCCTTAAAGGATAAGCGTGATTTAGCAACTCCTTTTTCAACCAGATAATTATATACTGACTTAGCTCTGTTCTCTGATAACGTGATATTCAATTTGGCATCACCAACACTATCAGTATGTCCGCCAATTTCAATTGCTACGTTGGAATTAGATTTTAAAAATGCTACCAGCTTATTTAACTCAGAAAAACTTTCCGTCTTTAAGTCGTATTTATTGTTATCAAAAAAGATATTCTTCATAACTACGGTTTCACCAGCTACCGGTTGTTTTAAGCGTGCAATTATTTTATAGGCATGTTGCTGATCAGTTACATCAGAACAATTGAAATAATCAGAGTAAAATAAATAACCCTCTTTACTCACGTTAAGCATATACTCTTTTCCAGTTGTTAAGCAGGCTAAAAACTCTCCCTTCTTTTTGTCTGATACATCCGACATAACGGTAACCCCTGAACGAACATCTACAATTTCAAATTTTGCTTGTAACGGATTACCTGTTTTATCATCTACCACAACGCCTTTTACATAACTTACCACCGAAGGACGCACAGAAGGATATAATTCAAAACTGTACATATCTAAATCCCCAAATCCATCTTTGCGTGTACTACTCAAGAATGCTAATTGCCCATCAGGACTAACTATCAAACTATTTTCATCTCCATTGGTATTAATCGGATAACCTAAGTTAACAGCTTTACCCCATGTTCCATCAGGTCTTCTTTTACTCATGAATATATCTAAGCCACCAAGTCCAGGATGTCCATCACTACTGAAATATAACGTTTGATTATCGGGATGAATAAAAACACTTTCTTCGCTCCCGGGAGTGTTTATTGAATCGCTTAATCGTACAGGGTCGGACCAACGATTATCATCGTTATAACTGCTCATAAAAATATCTTGCACCTTATTTCTATTCTCGTCGGTATAACCACGAATGAAATACAAGGTCCTTCCATCAGAACTAAAGGAAGGCTGCGTTTCCCAAGCTGTTGTATTTATTGGAGCACCTAAATTCATCGGCTGTGACCATGCATTATCGCCCATCATTTGCGATAAATAAATATCACAGTTGCCAATGCCATCAGGACGATTACAAGCGGCATAGAAAACAACTTTACCGTCCGCACTGATAGAAGGAGCGCCTTCGTTCATCATCGTATTTAAAGGACCTCCAGGATTGATTGCTTTTTGCCATACTGAATCCTTTTTTGTACTGATGTAAAAGTCTTCCTGATAACGTCCCATCATTCTATCATCTTTAAATCTTCGAGTAAAAATGATTTTCTTTTGATCAACAGTTAGTGATGGATAATATTCGCCACCTTCGGTATTCACTCCGCCACCTAAATTAATTGGGTTATAGGGTACAGGATGTTGTATTGCATCCATTGAATACGTACATGATTGAAGCATTCGAAGGATGGTCCTTTTTTTATGAGAAGGAATATTCGTTGCTTTCTGCTGATATAAAAGTATATGATCTTCTGCTTGCTTATATTGACCTTCACGAAGTTCATAACTACCTAAAAGATATAAGGCATTAGGATAAAAATCAGGGTTAATAGAAACAAATTTTCTGTATAAATCAATAGCCTTAGCTAAATCATTTTGATCTGCATAAATATCACCCAAGGCCATATAAGGCTCTAAAAAGCTTGAGTCTTTGTCCAGTGCTTTTTCGAAATAAGGAATTGCTTTTATTCGATCGCCTCCATCCAACTCTTTTAAACCTCTTTCAAAAGCATTAATTGCAGACTGGTTAGTTGATGAGTACTTCGATTTTTGAGCAAATGAAAAATTTACAATTACCAATAGTAAAAGTAGCAGACTGATTTTAGATTTTATCATGCTTAATTGCTAAGGAACATTAATAATTTTATGAGTTTGTAAAGAGATCCGCCAACTAGGATTAATCTTTACATAATCAACGATTAACTCGACTGCTTTAGTGTGCTTGCTGTATTCAGGCTGCAATAAACAGATACAATCTTGTGTTACCATTGCTTTATACTTCTCCGCCCATTCAAAATCGCTGGGATGATAAATAACAACTTTAAGCTCATCTGCATATTGCAGATTTTCTGGCAAAGGAGCTTTGAATTTTTTCGGTGAAAGACAAACCCAATCCCATGTTCCTGTTAAGTTATGAGCTCCCGATGTTTCGATCGCAAGTTCATATCCATTCTCTTTTAACACACTAGTAAGCGCCGTTAAATCGTGCATGGCTGGTTCTCCTCCGGTGACTACTACTAGCTTCGTCTGACTCTCTTTTACTTTTTGAAGTAAGTCCCCAACCGTTAGTAAAGGATGTTTATTGGCATCCCATGAATCTTTCACATCACACCAAACGCATTCCACATCGCATCCACCTAAACGAATAAAATAGGCAGCACGTCCTGTATTCATTCCCTCCCCCTGAATGGTATAAAAATCTTCCATTACAGGATATTTTTTATTCAATAAATCTTTCAAAATGGTAATTAATTAAATCTAACTTTTTTCTGACGAGCCATCAAGGTGTTTTGTACTAATCCAATAATGGTCATTGGCCCTACACCACCTGGAACTGGAGTAATGTAACTACATTTAGGAGCTACTTCATCAAAATCAACATCACCCGCTAAACGAAAACCAGACTTTGTAACAGTTGAGGCTATACGCGACATACCAACATCAATTACTACAGCTCCTTCTTTAATCATATCTGCTTTTACATATAACGGCTGACCAATAGCTGCAATTACGATATCTCCTTGCTTAATTATTTCAGCGATGTTTGGAGTTTTACTATGACAAATAGTAACTGTGCAGTTTCCGGGATATTGATTGCGTGATAACAAAATGGACATCGGAGTGCCTACAATATTACTTCTTCCTATTACCACACAATGCTTACCAACTGTATCAATATTATAAGTCTCCAATAATTGCATAATGCCTTTCGGTGTAGCTGGGAGGTAACAAGGCATTTGTTGCGACATACGTCCTACATTAATAGGATGAAATCCATCAACATCTTTCTCCGGTAAAATTGCTTCAGTAACACGGTGAACATCGATATGTTTTGGTAATGGAAGCTGAACAATAAATCCATCAACTTCTGGATTATTATTTAATTGATGAACTGCATTAAGTAACTCGTCTTCGGAAATAGAAGCATCCAAATGAATCAATGAAGATTCAAATCCGATATCACTACATGTTTTTATTTTGTTGTTTACGTATGTTTCCGAAGCAGGATCGTTACCAACCAAAATAGCAGCTAAATGAGGAGCGCGTTCACCTCGTTGTTTCATGTCATTTACAATAGAAGCTATCTCTAATTTAGTTGCTTCTGCTGTTGCTTTTCCATCAATTAATTTCATAACCTATCTTTACTAAAAAAGTAAAGCGCACATTTGATGTACGCTTTTACCTTTGATTTTTATTAGCGACGCGATGGCATGTTTCGCATCATGTTTTGCGCTTGACCTGTCGTAAACATCTTCATCATTTTACGCATGTCTTCGAATTGTTTTATCAGTCGATTAACATCTTGAATTGACGTTCCGCTTCCTGATGCTATTCTTTTTCGTCTTGTTCCATTTAATACTTCAGGGCGTTCACGTTCTTCGGGAGTCATAGAATGAATAATGGCTTCAATTGACTTAAATGAATTCTCATCAACATCAATATCTTTTACCATTTTACCCATTCCTGGAATCATTCCCATCAAGTCTTTAATATTCCCCATCTTCTTAATCTGTTGCAACTGCCCTAAGAAATCATTAAAGTTAAATTGGTTCTTTGCAATCTTCTTTTGTAATTCTGCAGCTTGCTTCGCATCAAATTGTTCCTGTGCACGCTCAACGAGTGAAACGATATCACCCATACCCAGAATACGATCAGCCATACGCTCTGGATAAAATACATCCAGCGCTTCCATCTTCTCACCTGTACCTACAAATTTGATTGGCTTATTGACAACTGATTTAATTGATAAAGCAGCTCCACCACGTGTATCACCATCCAACTTCGTTAAAACAACTCCATCAAAATTTAATCGATCGTTGAAGGCTTTTGCAGTGTTAACTGCATCCTGCCCTGTCATTGCATCAACTACGAATAAAATTTCATCAGGATTAATTCCCGATTTTACTCTCGAAATTTCATCCATCATTTCCTCATCGACAGCTAAACGACCAGCAGTATCAACGATGACTGTATTTAATCCTTTGCTCTTTGCATAAGCAACTGCATTTTGTGCAATCTGAACAGGATTTTTATTCTCTACTTCGCTATAAACCTCAACTCCTATTTGCTCTCCTAAAACTTTAATTTGATCAATCGCAGCAGGACGATAAACGTCACAAGCCACTAATAAAACTGATCGATTTCTTTTTGTTTTTAAATAGTTAGCAAGCTTACCTGATAAAGTAGTTTTACCAGAACCTTGTAAACCTGACATTAAAATAATCGAAGGATTACTTTTAAGGTTGATATCAGTTGCTTGTCCGCCCATTAACGCAGTTAATTCTTCCTGCGTAATCTTTACCATTAATTGTCCTGGAGAAACCGATAAAAGCACATCACGACCTAATGCTTTTTCTTTGACCGTGTCTGTAAACTGCTTGGCAACTTTATAATTAACATCGGCATCTAAAAGTGCCTTACGGACTTCCTTTAATGTTTCTGCAACATTTATTTCTGTAATTTGTCCTTGCCCTTTCAGGAGCCTAAACGCCCTATCGAGCTTATCACTTAAATTCTCAAACATGAGGCAAAAGTAATAAAATCGAAGGAGCTTAAAAAGAGATTTTGAATCTAAAAAATAGGTTTATCGCTGATCGAATCGGTCGTTCCGTTTAGTCAGTTTTAAATCCTGCAAAACACTTGATTTTACGTTAATTTGAAAATAATAATTCTGTTGAAATCCAAACGGAACCCAATTTAAACGCATTTCCCAGCAATGTAAATCGCGATAAATACCAAGGGATGTATAGGATAAGTCTTTTTGAATAAAATCATACCCCGAATTAAAATTCACTTTCCAAGCTTTTGTTACTTGAATATCACCACTGAAGTTCAATGTTTGTGTTGTTTGATCAGCGGTGGTGAAATTGTTTTGATAAAACAAACTATACCCAACATAAAGATTAAACGGAACTGTATAGTCGATATAATCTGCTGTGTTTTTATTAATGGTTTGCAATTCCTCCTTGGTTCCTTTATCTGAACTATAATTCTTTTTATTGTTCATGATAGAAAAGTTCAGCGATAAATTGGCGTTATTCAAATGAGCAAGCTTTCCGTTTTCTTTTAACTCAAATTGATTGATGCGAGTACCTGCTTCAGTCACAACGTAAGGATCGAATACTCCCGCAAAATTAAAAGTGACTTTATCTAATAGTGTTGTTCTTCCCGATACACCTATTGGAGATAGGTTCATAGAGTCAAGGGCAAAATTGTAGTTCATAGAAGCAGCTAAACTTTCAAAAATTTTCAACTTTTTAATTACATCTGATGAATCCGTTTTAGTTCGCGTTTTCATCTCAAGGTTGTTATCTAGATTAAATGTTAATAATGATGACTTCCCTGATGCTGGTCCACCATACAAGGCCCCTTCAAAAATGGAATATTGTCCTGTTCTGCCAGTTGAATCTAACTGAACGGATTTGTAAACACCATAGGATGGGTCAGAAAAATCAGGTCGCCATGAATACCCAATTACAGGTGTCATAACGTGACGGATAGCTGCAATTTTTCCTTTCTTGAATTGTACTAATCCAAAAATTCTTGTATTTAAATTTGCTGCAAAAGCAAACTCACGAGCCGATTTAAATCCAGATAACGTATCTACAACCACCGACTTGGTCTCGGTATCAAAAGATTTTTCAATTGATTTTAAATACCATTTTTCAGAATAGGAAATACTCGGACTAACATTAAAATACTTTAGAAAAGTAAAAGAAGTACTTATTGGAATAATATGTTGAATTCCGTAACGCAATTGTTTTAAAGATTCATCTCTGAATAGTAATGTATCTTTTGTTGCTATAGAATTCTGGAAGTTAGTTGTATAGCTCACTCCTATTTTTTCATACCATTTCATACTTCCAACTTGTGTCTTTTTCTTGAATGGTGAAATACGACCAATACCAAAAGTAGCAGATGGAAGACTTACCGAAATATCCTTGGAGGTTGTGTTTTGTGAATGCGACATTCCTACACTTAAACTGATAGGCTTTCCTACCCACGACTTACTGTAAGCCACAGAAGATGCAAAAGTATTTGTGAGGAAGTTATTGGAGTTAGATAAATTAAACCTGTAAAATTCACTTGAACCAGCATTAACACTTGCACTAAAGGAAGTATTCGGTCTGGCTTTCGAATCCTGCGTATGATTCCAGCGAATAAAGAATCCTTTTTCAGTTCGATAGTCAGGCAATTCTTTCTGACTCACTTTAGTAAATGAATAATTCAAAGAAAGATTTCCAGAATAGTGATAACGATTATTATAATTTGAAAATGCATTCAATCGGTAACTACCTCGCGAGTAAATATCACCTGTTAATGCTAAATCGAAATAGTCGCTTAATCCAAAGTAATAACCTCCGTTAGTTAGAAATACTCCCAATTGAACCGATTGTCCATAAGCCGGTATAAGAATTCCAGATGTACGAGCTTTTTTATTGGGAAAGAATCCAAATGGAATAGCAAATGGCGTAGGCACATCGCCAATTACTAACTCTGCAGGACCTGTTACAATTTTATTATCGGGAATAACTTTAATTTTAGAACTGGCGATATAATAATGTGGTTCTTCAGCTTCGCAAGTAGTGTAATACCCGTGTTTTATGTAAGTGGTATTGTCTGATTCTTTCTTGACTGTTGATCCATGAATGTAACTATCACCTTGCTGAGTTGTTATTTCGGTAATGCGTCCCCGTTTGGTATCGAAATTATAACGAATACTATCTGATTTAAATTCATCGTTATTTTGCTTAAAAACAGGATAGTTTACAGGGTTTCCTAAACTATCTGTTGTCCCACAAGCAAAAAGGTTACGATTGTTAAAGTTGAGTTCAATAAAATCAGCTTTTAAGTCGATATCCTCATAAGTAATATGCGCCTTTCCATACATATAAACCTTTTCATTCTCAAGATCATAAACAATTGAATCGAGGGCATCGTATTTCACTTTCGACTTGAAATCGGTTGCTATTTGTAATGAATCAACATTAATGCTATCAACGTCAGTTTTGGAAACATTAGTACTATCGGATTGTGCTAACAAAACGTTGCTTATCGTCAGAAAGAAACATACGAAATACCAACATTTTAACGTTGACAAGTTGTAAGATTTAATACGAAACTGCTGTTGCATTCCTACTTTAAGCACTTAATTTTGTTTTGCAAAGTTACTCATTCCATGGTGAAACGGATATTTACTCTTTTATTTACTTTTTATTTTTCTATTTTTTCATGTTTTTCAGACGTACCAGGTAAGAAAACAGGATATAAAATCAGAACTATAGTTATTGATGCTGGTCATGGTGGACATGATACAGGTTGTTTAGGTTCAGACTCCAGAGAAAAGGATGTTGCCCTTAAAATGGCTTTAAAGTTAGGAAAACTCATAGAGGCTAATTGTCCCGATGTTAATGTGGTTTATACCCGAAAAACAGATGTTTTTATCCCATTAATTGAACGTGCTAATATTGCAAATAGAGCAAAAGCTGATTTGTTCATATGTATTCACCTGAATTCAGGCCCTAAATCAGCATATGGTGCTGAAACATTTGTAATGGGATTACATAAGTCAGATGATAATTTAAATGTTGCTAAACGAGAGAATGCGGCTATTTTATTAGAAGATAATTACGAAAGAAACTACGATGGTTTCGACCCTAATTCGCCTGAAGCAAATATTATTTTTTCGCTTTATCAGAATCAATTTATGCAGCAAAGTTTAAGTTTTGCGGCTAAAATTCAGATGCAGTTTAAGGATAATTCAAAAAGATATAGTCGTGGTGTAAAACAAGCGGGTTTTTTAGTTTTATATAAAACAGCGATGCCATCTGTGCTTATTGAAAGTGGATTTTTAACTAATGATGGCGACCAACGATTCTTAAGCAGTGATGCCGGGCAGGCAAGTATGGCATCTTCTATTTACAGAGCTTTCAAATCATACAAAGCTGAATTAGAAACTGGTATTGTTATTAATGATAAAATTGATATACAAGAAGATAGAGCTGAAGAAAAAGCGGACACTAACAAAAATGATAATAAACCAACTTCGGACAACACAATCAACGATCAGAAATCGGATAAAAAAGAAGCTGAAGTAAGCACCGTAATTAAAGTTGTCGATACAACTAAAACTAATAAAGTCGAAAAAACAACTACAAAGACAGATATAGATTATTCAAAGATTGCTTTTATTACAATTCAAGTGGGCGCGGTTAAAGAAGGTGGTGCAATTTCGCCTAAGGTCAATGACTTAAAAACTGTTTTTAATATCACTTTCGATGATGGTTATACCAGATATTTTGTAGGTCGTTTTTCTACAATTGCTGATGCTAAAGTTCGTCTTGAAAAACTGAAAGAAGCTGGATTTGAAGATGCATTTATGACAGCTTATGATCAGCTTGTAAAAGTAAAATGCTCTGATGTTCAGAATAAGAAGTAGTTTTCGATTGATTTTTATTATCCAAAAACCACTGATTTAATCAACATTTTTTTGCTTAAAAATAACTTTCAATTTTAAAATTTGTTTGCTTGAATATTATTACTTTGCAAGAGTTGAAATTTATTGATTATGATAGCTAATATTCTGTTTGTTTTATTGCTGATTGCTGGCGTTGGTTTGTTTACAAAAAAAATCAGATCGGTTATTCGAAATATTAAACTGGGTCAGGATATCGACCTTAGCGACCGACCAATGGAGCGTTTGCAAACTATGATTCGTGTGGCTCTTGGTCAATCGAAGATGGGTAGTCGTCCAGTGGCTGCTTTCTTTCATGTTATTTTATATGTTGGATTTATTATCATCAATATAGAAGTCATAGAAATTATTATTGATGGAATCTTTGGTACGCACAGAGTATTATCCTTTTTAGGTAGCTTTTATAATTTCCTTATTGGCTCATTTGAATATCTTGCCTTCTTAGTATTGATTGCTTGTTTTGTTTTTCTATCAAGAAGAAATATTATAAAGCTTAAACGTTTCCACATGAAGGAAATGACGAAATGGCCTAAGTCGGATGCAAACATCATTCTATTCGTTGAAATATTTTTAATGTCAGCTTTCTTAATCATGAATGCTTGTGATTTTAAACTTCAGTTATTACAATCGGAACATTATTTCAAGGGTGAGATTGTAGGTGCATTTCCTATTTCATCTTTTCTAATTTCATTTTTACCAAGTGATGTATCATCATTAGTATTTATTGAGCGTTTTTGTTGGTGGTTTCATATCATCGGAATTTTAGCTTTCCTAAATTACGTTCCGTACTCGAAGCATTTTCATATCATGTTAGCTTTTCCAAATACCTATTACAGCAAGTTAACGCCTAAAGGGCAGTTTTCGAATATGGAGAGTGTAACGAATGAAGTGAAATTGATGCTTGATCCGAGTGCTGTTCCCCCTCCTGCTGATGCACCTCCTGCTCGTTTTGGTGCAAAGGATGTTCAGGATTTAACCTGGAAACAATTAATGGATTCTTATTCGTGTACGGAATGTGGCCGCTGTACCTCTGCTTGTCCTGCCAACTTAACAGGTAAACTTCTTTCTCCTCGTAAGATAATGATGGATACACGTGACCGTTTGGAAGAAGTTGGAAAAAACATGGATCAGCATGGTGCCGATTATAAAGACGAGAAATCTCTGTTGGGAAGTTATATTACAGAAGAGGAATTATGGGCTTGCACAAGTTGTAATGCATGTACAGAAGCTTGCCCTGTGAATATTGATCCATTATCAATCATCATCGACATGAGAAGATATTTAGTGATGGAACAATCAACAGCACCGGCTGAATTGCAAGGTATGTTTTCGAAGATTGAAAACAACGGAGCTCCTTGGCAGTTTCCTGCATCCGACCGAATGAATTGGACAAAAGATGAAAATTAATTAACCACTGCGAATAAAAAAATGGAAAAATTAGTTGTACCAACAATGGCCGAGATGATGGCTAAAGGAGAAAAACCAGAAGTTTTATTTTGGGTGGGATGCGCAGGTAGTTTTGATGACCGTGCAAAAAAAGTAACTAAAGCAGTTGCTAAAATATTACAACATACAGGAGTTAATTTCGCTGTATTAGGTACCGAAGAAAGCTGTACTGGTGATCCTGCCAAACGTGCAGGACATGAATTTTTGTTTCAGATGCAAGCCATGAGTAATGTGATGGTACTTAACGGCTACGAAGTAACAAAGATTGTTACAGCTTGTCCGCATTGCTTCAATACAATAAAGAACGAATACCCTGCCCTCGGTGGAAACTATGAAGTAGTTCATCACTCGCAATTATTACAACAATTAATTGACAACGGAAGATTAAAAGTAGAAGGCGGTAGTTTTCAAGGTAAGAAAATAACTTTCCATGACCCATGTTATTTAGGCCGTGCGAATGGAGAATACGAAGCTCCCCGTTCTGTTATTCAGAAGTTAGATATTTATTTTACTGAAATGAAACGTAGTCGTGCAAACGGATTATGTTGTGGCGCTGGTGGTGCACAAATGTTTAAAGAACCTGAAAATGGTAATAAAGACATTAACATCGAACGTGCTGAAGAAGCATTACAATTAAACCCTGAAATAATTGCTGTTGGCTGTCCGTTTTGTATGACCATGCTTTCGGATGGTGTAAAGAATTTTAATAAAGAGCATGATGTTCAGGTTAAAGACATTGCTGAAATGATTGCTGAAGCAATTGATATAAAATAACGAATGGATAATCAACAAACAGGTTATAAGCATTTCATTGAGGAAGTTGGAAATATTTCTGCTTTCACATGGAAGTTTATTAAAGCCTTTTTTAATCGTAAACAAGAATGGAAAGAAATTATCCGTCAGTGTTACATTATCGGTTATCAGTCGATGCCATTAGTAGGAATCACCGCTTTTATTATGGGATTGGTTTTAACTGTTCAATCGCGACCTACACTCGAAGAATTTGGTGCTGTTAGTTATCTGCCAGCTATGGTTGCATTATCAATGGTTCGTGAAATTGGTCCTGTAGTTACAGCATTAATTTGTGCTGGTAAAATTGGCTCTAGTATAGGTGCTGAATTGGGTTCTATGCGCGTGACAGAACAGATTGACGCAATGGAAGTATCAGGAACAAATCCGTTTAGGTATTTAGTTGTAACACGCGTAACGGCTTGTATTTTTATGTTACCTGTTTTGGTAGTTGTTGCAGATGGGATTTCATTGTATGCTTCTTATTTAGGCGTTAATTTAAAAGGAGTTTTAACTTGGAATTTGTATTACCATCAAGTTTTTGAATCGTTATCATTCTCTGATATTTTGCCAGCATACATCAAGACCTATTTCTTCGGTTTAGCAATTGGAATTATTGGATGTTATAAAGGATACTACTCAAATAAAGGAACAGAAGGTGTAGGAATAGCAGCCAACTCTGCAGTAGTTGTTTCATCGTTAGTTGTATTTATTATGGATTTAATTGCAGTTCAAATCGCAGACATGTTAGGATATACTTAATCATGAAAGAGGAAGCAGTAGTTGTAACAAATAACCTTGTAAAATCATTCGGGAATAACCATGTCCTGAAAGGATTTAACATGGACTTGCAAAAGGGTGAGAACTTAGTTGTATTAGGAAAATCAGGTTCAGGAAAATCAGTTTTGATTAAATGCATGGTAGGTTTATTATATCCCGACAGCGGTAGTGTAAAAGTATTCGGACAAGAAGTAGCTGATTTATCCGTTGATGAATTGGATGATTTAAGAACGAGAATTGGATTTTTATTTCAGAGTAGTGCCTTGTATGATTCCATGACAGTAAGAGAAAATTTAGAGTTTCCTTTAAAACGACATCATCCTAAATTGAATCAGAAAGAAGTAGATGATTTAGTAATGGAAGCATTAGCAAATGTTGGATTGGAAAGAGCTGTTGATTTAATGCCTTCTGAACTTTCCGGTGGTATGAGAAAGCGTATTGGTTTAGCCAGAACGCTAATTTTAAAACCAGAAATAATGTTATATGATGAGCCTACAACAGGTTTAGATCCAGTAACAAGTAGAGAAATAAGTGAATTAATATTAGAAGTACAAAACAATTATAAAACATCATCAATCATTATTACTCATGATATGGATTGTGCCCGTACTGTTGCTAACCGTGTAATTATTTTAATTAACGGCGAACGATATGCAATGGGTACTTTTGATGAGTTAATGAAGTCTGATGACCCTCAATTAAAACCCTTCTTTGCGGCATTATGAAAAATAAATATTCGAATTTTAAATTAGGTATATTCGTTACAGTTAGTCTTGTTTTGCTAATTGTTTCGCTATATTTTATAGGTAATAAAAAGCATATGTTTTCTAAAACAACTACTATCTATGCGGTTTTTCATAGCATAGATGGACTTAGAGCTGGAAACAATGTTAGGTTTGCTGGAATTGATATAGGAACAATTAGTAAGGTGAAAATAATCAATGACACAACGGTGATTGTATCTATACAAATTGAAGAAGATTCTAAAAGATTTATTTGTAAAAATGCAGTTGCAGATGTCGGATCAGATGGATTAATGGGAAATAAATTAGTCAATATTAATCCGAATGAAGTGCCAGCACCTCCTATTGAAAACAATGATACAATACAATCGATTACTCCAATTGCAAGTGATCAGATGATTCGCACTTTAAACAATACGAACAACAACGTTCTTGATATCACCAACGATTTAAAGAGTATCACTAAACGTATCAATGCAAGTAATGCCTTATGGTCATTATTATCAGATACGGGAGCCGCAAATCAGTTACTTGCAACTATCGACAAATTAGAAAGCACTGCAAATAATGCCAACCGACTTTCATCAGATGCTTCTCAGCTAGTAAAGGATATCAAAGCAGGAAAAGGAAGCGCTGGTAAATTTTTAGTAGAAGATTCAATTGCTAATGAAATGGAATCCTTGTTAAGCAACTTAAATGACGCATCTGATACCGCAAAACTTGCTTTACATCATATGCACGAATTCATGAAAGACCTTAACATGACCCCTGGATCGTTAGGTGTTTTAGCAAGAGATACAGTGATGGCAAATGATATGAAGTCGATGATGTTTAATTTAAAGGAAAGTACGTATCATTTAGATGAAAATATGAAAGCCCTACAAGGGAATGTATTCTTTAGAAAGTATTTTAAGAATCAAGAAAAGAAGAAGAAAGCAGGGAAGTAAAAAAACTCTCACAAAAAAAAGGACCACTTCAAATTGATGTGGTCCTTTTTTATATTTAACTATGTTTGTTAATATCCAAAAATATCTTCCAGTTTTAAAACCTGTATCTGACCATATTTTCCTAATTCAGTCATGTTTAGTTTTTCTTGTTTCCCTAATACAACTAATGTATAAGTCATTGGTTTAATTTTCTCTATCTGAAAATTGTTTACTTCCGTTAAGCTCATATTTTTAATTCCATCATAGATGTTTTTTCGGTAATCATAGTTGATTCCTAATTTTTCATTCGAATGGAAAGTCGATAATAAGTTGCCTTTCGTAATTCTTGTCGTTTCTATCTGTTGTACAGCTCCGTCTTTTGCATTGGCAAATACTTTTTCATTTAATGGCATATCACGTAATAATTCCAACATTCCTGCAGTAGCCTCTGGTAATTTGTCTACCTGCGTACCGATATAAGCAGTATTAAAGAAAGAACGATCTTTCATATTAGGAGTTGCATATCGCGAAGAAACAGAATAAGCAAGTGCTTTACTCTCTCTCAATGTTTGGAAAACTGGCGATGCCATGCCTCCTGCAAAGTAACGATTGTATAAAAATGCTTTTGGTAATTGTTGTACATCAAACAATCCACCTTTCGACATAAACACTAATTCAGCTTGCTTCATTTCATAGTCAACAACAAATACTTTTTGCAAATCCGTAGCTTGTTCTTTGAATTGTTTTGCTGCAGGAATTGCTTTATTTCCTTTGGCTGTATGTAGTTTGTTCATAACAGTTACAACATTCGAATTAGTTGATGTACCATAGTAATCGATGTAGTGCTTATAAGAAAACGCATCTTTTAATAACTGGATTAATTCATCAGCCTTTAATGCTTTCAATTGTGCTTCGCTAAGTACATTGGTTGATGGCGACTGAGCACCAAACTTCGCATAGTTCTGCATTTGCGACAAGATTACATTCTTATTAAGTTTTGCATTCGCACGGCGCTTCATAATGTCTTCCGTAAGATTAGTTAATGCCTTTTCATCTTTTACTGGTGAATTAAATAATTGTTCTACAAGAGAAACTGCCTTGTCAAGATTTTCATTCAACCCATTAACGTTAAACGTAATTTCATCTTCGGATGCTCTAGCACTATAATCACAACCTAATTTATAAAATTCCTCTTTTAATTGCATACTGCTGTATTTACCAGCACCTAGGTATTTAAAATATTCTGCTACAATTGACCATTTCGGATCATGATTAGTTCCTACAGGAATGCTATAGTTTAAGTCGAAGGTTCCGTTTTCTTTGTTTTCAACAGAATAAACAACTACTCCACTTTTTAATGTACCTGATTTAATAGTAGTAGCATAGTCCACAAACTCAGGTTGAATTGATGCTGCTTTATTCGTGATAACTGCTTTCAAGAATTCACTTTGAGTAGTGTTATTCATTTTCACTGGTGTAATTGCAGGCTTCGCAACTTTAACCACATCTTTGTCTTCTCCATTACGTTTGTAAACCACCACATAATTATCGCCGTACCAATCGCGGACAAACTGTATCAATTGCGCTTTGTTGATTTTCGCCAAACGATCTAGTCGCTCCACTGCCGAACGATAACTCACTCCTGTTATTTCAACATCAATCATATCCATCGTACGGTTGTTATTGTCTTCGTAACGTTTAGCTAAATCCAATTTCATATTCGATACAATAGCAGGAATTAACCAATCAGAGAAGTTGCCCATTTTCATTTCCATTATCTGATTAAGAATTAATGCTTTTAATTCTTCTAGACTTTGACCTTCACGCGGACGACCAGAAAGCATGTGAATAGAATAATCTTTCATCATATCAACCGAGCTGCTTGCACCAATTGCTTTTTGCGCATTGTTTAAATTCAAGTCTAGTAAACCCGCTTGTCCGTTCGATAAAATCATGTCAACCATCGTTAACATATCTACATCCGGAGAAGATGCTCCAGGAAAACGGAAACCTAATGTAATACTTTCAGCATCTGGTCCAAATATCTCTTTTACAACAGGTTGTTTAATTAACTTCTCTACTGGAGGCTGATACGAAGGAACATCTTTTGCCTTCATTTGTCCGAATGTTTCATTGATTACTTTTATCGCAAAGTCAGGATCAAAGTCCCCACTCAATGCAATTACCATGTTATTAGGTACATAATAGGTATTGAAATATTTCTTGATTGCAGTAATTGATGGATTCTTTAAATGCTCAATTGTTCCAATGGTAGTTTGTGTACCATATTGATGTGTCGGGAACAATCCTTCATACAAAGCCTCAAATACTTTACGACCGTCATTATCGAGACCTCTATTCTTTTCCTCATAAACTGCTTCTAATTCCGTATGAAATAAACGCATTTGCGGATTACGAAAACGCTCTACTTCAACACGAAAGAAATTCTCTAATTGATTTGAAGGGACATTATTTACATAAACGGTTTGCTCGTTAGATGTAAATGCATTCACGCCAGAAACACCTAACGCAGCCATCATTTTATCGAATTCATTCGGAATAGCATATTGAGCTGCAACTCCCGATATTGAATCAATTTCATGATAAATAGCTTTACGCTTACTGCTATCCTTTGTAGCACCATAAACTTCATACAAGGCCTCAATTTTTGCTAAAAGCGGAGCCTCACTCGCATAATCTAGCGTACCATACTTATCGCTTCCTTTAAAAAGCATATGTTCTAAGTAATGAGCTAAACCGGTGTGGTCAGCTGGGTCAAATTTGCTACCTGCTTTCACTCCTATCATCGACTGAAAACGAGGTGCATCTTTATAAACAGAAAGGTAAACTTTCATTCCATTTTCTAAAGTGTAAATACGTGCGTGTAAAGGGTCGCCTGGCACGGTATCATAGGTTAATTTACTTTGCGAATAACCTGTTAGTGACGATATCAGCAACATCGTCAGCAATAAAACTCTGTTTCTCATTGTTTTGAAATTTTTCCAAAAATAGTAGATTGTCCATTATATACTTCAGAAAAAATTTGATTAGCGAACTATTTTTTTGATTTTTGTAAAGTAATGAAAATCGAATCTCTCAAAGTTTTGTTTGTTTTGCTAATGATTAATTTCCAATCATCTATTTTGATGGCTGGGACTTCAGACTTTTCTTACAGCGATACTTGTTATGTATCGGTAACCTCTTTTAACATTACAAGCCCTACCCCTGACTCAATTCGTTGGGATTTCGGGGATGTCAATAGTGGTATTGCAAACTTTGGATCCGGTCCTTTTATTACTCATGTTTTTAGTAATCCAACCAATTACACAGTAACGATGATTGCCTATACAGGTGGCATTGGCGATACGTGCAGAAAAACAATTCAGATTTTGAATAGTCCGCAGCCTAATTTGGGCAGTGATTTTAATATCTGTGAAGGAAAAACACAGCTTATAAGCCCTGGTTCATTTACGGGAGCTGTCAATTATTTATGGAGTGATGGAAGTACAGGAGTTAATTACGTGATTGATAGTACAGAGCAGGTAATTGTGACTGTAACTGATGCTCAAGGTTGTGTTGGAATTGATACATTGAATTCGACATGGATAGAAATTCCTGATGTTAATCTTGGGGCAAATGCTTCATATTGTCAAGGTCAAACGATTACCTTGAACGCATTCTGGCCAAATGCGACTTATTTGTGGCAAGATGGAAGTACGAATTCAAGTTTAGTCGCAACCACAACAGGAGGTTATATCGTGGAAGTATCAGTGTCAGGTTGCACTGGAACTGATCAGGTGGATTTGATATTTGATCCTGTGCCGTTAATCAACTTTGGCAATGATACCACTTTGTGCAAGGGTATTCCATTGTTTCTGGATGCAACTACTCCTAATGCTAATTATACTTGGCAAGATGGAAGCACGAATGCCTATTATTTCATTACAGATCCTGGAACTTATTCTGTAAATGTGCAGGTTGGAAATTGTATTGGTCGCGACACAATTGTTATCGATCAGCAAGAACAACCAATAGTAGAATTAGGAGAAGATACTATTCTTTGTTACGGACAGCCTTATCTTTTGGATGCCTACAACTACGGAGCTACCTATCAATGGTCGAACGGAGCTAATACCCCAACATTACAGCCCACTGAACCAGCACAGTATTATGTTTTAGCGCAGAACCAATGCGGTAGTGATGCTGATTCTGTCAATGTAATTCTTGAAGTTTGTAATTGCTTTGTTTATATCCCAACTGCATTTTCTCCTAACCGTGATAATAAAAATGAAACATTTAACTATACTTATAACTGCACCGATTTTACAGCTGATTTTAAAATTTATAATCGCTTAGGGCAGATTATATTCACCTCTGAAAATCCAGATGTAGCCTGGGACGGAACATTTAACGGTAAAGAAGTCCCTAATGGAATTTATTATTACATCTTAAAATACCAAGGGTATAATTCAGGAGCTTTTGTCGATATCAAGAGAAAAGGGTTTGTTTCCCTTGTAAGATAGTATCGAAGAAAATTGTTAATAAATACACCCTATTTTGTTCATTGTTTTTTCTGATTGAAGTGAAAAACATTAGTTAAGCCCCTCCCTGTTTCTTATCTTTGTTCGTTGTCGAAAGGCAAAAATTCACTATGGAAATTACTTATTACGGGCATTCATGCTTTTCAGTAAAAATCGGACAAAAGACTATTTTGTTTGATCCCTTTATTACACCAAATGAAAAAGCAAGCAACATCAATATCAGTGAGGTTAAAGCAGATTACATTTTAATTTCACACGGACATTACGATCATATTGCAGATGCCGTATTATTAGCACAACAAAACGATGCCGTTGTCGTTTCCAATTACGAAATTGTGGATTGGTTGAGCAAGCAAGGTGCTACCAAAGGACATCCGATGAATATTGGAGGACATTGGTTCTTTGATGCTGATGACAATGGAACAAAGTTTAAGGTGAAATGTGTAGTAGCCGTTCATAGCAGTGTAATGCCTGATGGAACGTATGGTGGGAATCCGATGGGCTTTTTGATTGAAAGTGCTGATGGTAATTTCTATTATGCTGGAGATACAGCATTAACCTATGATATGAAACTGATTGGAGCTTATAAGAGCATTGATTTCGCTTTCCTTCCGATAGGCAACAACTTCACAATGGGAATAGATAATGCTTTGATAGCATCGGAGTTTATCAAATGTCAAAATATTATTGGTATGCACTACGACACCTTTGGTTACATTACCATTGACTCAGTTGAGGCAACAGCTAAATTTCAAATGGCAGGTATCAACTTACACTTGTTCAATATTGGCGAGACAAAAACAATTTAAAAAACGAAAAATCACAATAGCAAATGGCAAAAATTATTGCAATCTCAAATCAAAAAGGTGGAGTTGGAAAAACAACTTCTGCTATCAATTTAGCAGCTAGTCTTGCAGTTTTAGAATATAAAACACTTTTAGTTGATGCAGATCCACAAGCCAATTCAACATCTGGCGTAGGTTTCGATCCGCGCACAGTAAAGACATCTATCTACGAGTGTATCATCAATGATGTAGCTCCTGGAGATATTATCTTAGAAACAAAAACTCCGAACTTATATTTACTTCCTTCGCATATCGATTTAGTTGGTGCCGAAATTGAAATGATTCAGCTAACTAATCGCGAGCACATGATGAAGCAGGTGTTTGAAAAAATATCAGAAGATTTTGATTTCATTATTATCGATTGTTCTCCATCATTAGGATTAATTACGATCAATGCTTTAACAGCGGCTCATTCCGTTATTATTCCTGTGCAGTGTGAGTACTTCGCTTTAGAAGGTTTAGGTAAATTATTAAACACCATTAAAATCGTACAAACAAGATTAAATCCTGAATTATCAATTGAAGGAATATTGTTAACGATGTACGATATGCGTTTACGATTATCAAATCAAGTGGTAGAAGAAGTAAAAACACATTTCCAGGATTTAGTATTCGACACGATCATTCAACGTACAACGAAATTAGGCGAAGCACCAAGCTTTGGAGAAAGCATTATTATGCACGATGCATCAAGCAAAGGAGCCATTAACTACTTGAATTTAGCTCGTGAAATCCTTCAGAAAAACAACATGACGAATATCGCATCAGAAGATAAAATCATGACTGATGAAGTGATGGACAAATTAAAAGTATCGGATAATTAATAATTAGTTTAGAATAAACATGTCGACAAAAAAATCAGGATTAGGAAAAGGACTTAGCGCAATATTAGGTGATACTCCTGACACAACAATTCCTTCAACAGCGAACGGTTCTTCCATTGATGCACCCAAAGCAATGGTTGGTTCTGTTTCATCTATAGCATTAAATCAGATTGAAGCAAACCCTTTTCAACCTCGTACAGAATTCGACGAAGGTGCATTGAATGAATTAGCAGAATCTATCCGTCAGCAAGGCATTATACAGCCGATAACGGTTCGAAAGGTTGCGGATAATCGTTATCAGATTATTAGCGGTGAACGTCGTTTTAAAGCGTCAAAATTAGCCGGATTAACAATGGTTCCTGCGTATGTGCGTACAGCAAAGGACCAGGCAATGTTAGAGATGGCATTAGTTGAAAATATTCAGCGTGAAAATTTAAATGCTTTAGAAATTGCGATTTCATACCAGCGTCTGATTGAAGAGTGTTCATTAACGCAAGAGCAATTAGGCGATCGTGTTGGAAAAGATCGTTCAACAGTTACTAACTACTTACGATTATTAAAATTACCTCCTCAAGTGCAGTTTGCTATTCGTGATGGAAAAATAAGTATGGGACATGCGCGTGCTATTTTAGGTGTGGATGATATTGCTATGCAATTGAAAATCTTCAATGATGTATTAACAGAAGATTTAAGTGTTCGTCGTACAGAAGATTTAGTACGTACAGCATCTCCAAAGAAAAATGGCAAGGAACCAAAGAACAAACCGAATTGGTACGTTGAAATTAAAAATATTCAAGAGCGTTTAGAGCACCGCTACGAAACAAAAGTAGAAGTTAGACATAAAGATAACGGTAGCGGACAGGTGGTGATTAACTACTACTCTACTGATGACTTTAATCGTTTGATTGAGTTATTGGATTTTGATTGATTTGTAATTCAAATAAAAAGTAAAAAAGGTGAACAAGTGTTCACCTTTTTTTTATGAAAGAACTATTTTTCTTAATACCAAACCCCAGTTATCGTAACCGTTAAAGCACCACTGGACTTCGTAATTGTTGTTGGCTTACCAGCTTCGTAATCCTGCATTTTAAAGCCTACATACCCCATTGCATCATTGTTGTCTAAAACATCATAATCGAATAATGCAACATAAGTTATTTTAGAAATGTCTTTTATTTCATATTGCGATGTTAACGCCCATGATACTGGTAAATCCGCCTGTGCCACATTACCAACTTTGTAAGAACTACCTAAATAATAAGGAATATGATTCTGGTCTTCTATATTGAAAAAAATATCTGCATCATCGAACAAATCCCAACCTGCATTATTTAAATCAACAACAGGCATTGAATCTACACGAACTGTAGAAATTTTAAACTTTGCAAGTGGAGCAACAGTAGTTTCCTTTTCGCATGATGCAAAAACCACAATTAATGAAAGGCCTAAAATAATAGTTGAAATTCTTATCATCTGATATAGTTATTAATTTATTGTTAGAACTGAAATTAGCAATATCCCATTAATCTATAAACAAGATATCCTATCCATTCGTGTGTTAGCAAGTCCCAGGCAACTAATGCTTCCGGATCAGGTTGTATTAATCGATCGATAGTATACATTGCACCACCTGAGCGGACATCTACTGGATAGGCATCTACTTTAATGTTTGCTTTGGCGCAGCATGCTACCGAGCGACGCATATGAAATGCTGATGTAATCAATAAGCATTTAGATGTAATTCCTTTTTGATTCAATATTTCTGCTGTCTCGATGGCATTTTCATAGGTATTTCGAGAGATGTTTTCCATTAGAATGTCTTCTGCCTTTACCCCATTGCTGACTAACAAAGGATAGAGCTTTTCAGATTCCTTCCATTCTTGAAAATTCACAAATCCAGAGCCGCCCGATAAAAAAATCTTTTTGATTTTCCCTGAATGATATAACTCAACTGCCTGCATCAAACGATCAACACTACTGCTAAACACCATGCGTTTACTATCGTTATCGTAATAACGCGTACTCCCGCCTAAGACTATTCCTACTTCGTAAGGGGTTTTTATTTCATCAGCATTGTAAGCTTTTACTTCCCAGCTATTCATCACCACATTTACAATAAACGGATTTGTAAATATTATTAATGCCAGTAAACCAGATAAAAATAATTTTGAAGATAAAGCGGCTCTCTTTTTTCTGATAATAAAAGCTATGAACAACAATCCAACAATCCATATCGCAGGAGATATAAATAAATCGAGAATTTTAGAAAGAATAAAAAACATCGGACCTTTAGGATTGTTTATAAAGGCAAAAGTAAAATAATTCTTATTCAAGCGTACAATATCAACCTTTACCTCTTAATAAATTGCGTTCAGCATATTAGGAGCGATATAAATTCAGAAGTATCTTTAAGTATCCTAACTTTGGTTTGCTAATGAAGAAAATCGTACTCACAATTCAACTCATTGTAATTATCCATTTACCTGCTTTTTGCCAGGATACGCTTTTAAATGCAGGTGCTTTATGGAAATACAACGACCTCGGTATAGACCTAGGTGTTTTATGGAAGAATAATAACTACGCTGATGCATCTTGGTCACAAGGGAATGCGCCATTAGGCTATGGAATAGCTAACTTAAACACTACACTTTCATTTGGTACTTCATCGACTAATAAGTACACCACTACCTATTTTCGTAAATGGGTGAATATTACAAATCCTCGTGACTTGTATTCTAAAATACAATTTAATGTCCGCCGAGATGATGGCGTTATTATTTATGTCAATGGTGTGGAAGTCCTACGATCTAACATGCCATCAGGAAACGTTACTTATACAACCTTTTCAAGTTCCTGTGCTGCTGATAATGGAAGTGTTTGGCAGACGATAGATATTGCCACCAATTATTTCAATGATGGTAATAATTTAATAGCTGTTGAGCTCCATCAATGTAATCTTACAAGTGGCGACTTGTTTTTCAATCTTCAGATGATTGGCAGTAAATCGATTGCTGGCTTTGAATCTATTTCGCCTTCTGTACAAAATCAAACTTTTGTTATTCCTCCGTCGCATACGTACCAGTTATTAGTGAAAGAAGGTCGTCAATTGACAGCTGGAGGTAGAGTACCAGGTCGAGCTGACTTTACTGGCTATATTCCTATTAATGGTTCCAGCGAAGAAGGATACTTACATATAAATCATGAAAATGCCCCTATTGGTGGTGTTTCTCATTTTAAAATTCAATTTAATAGCAACACCAAACTTTGGAATATTCAATCATCGCAAAAAATTAATGTTAATGCCAGCGACATTGTAAATCTTTATAAAAATTGTTCGGGAGCAATTACACCTTGGGGTACGTCGCTTAGCGGCGAAGAATCACGAGATTCTAATGATGTAAATAATGATGGTTATTTAGATGCTGGATGGTTAGTCGAGATTGATCCAAATACAAGAGCTGTTAAAAAATATAATGGAGGAAATAAGCAGCAAAAATTATGGGCGTTAGGAAGAATGTCGCATGAAAATGCATGTGTAGCTCCTGATTCAGTAACGGTTTATTATGGTGAAGATTTTACAGCGGGTTGCTTGTATAAATTTGTAGCCAATATTCCAGGTAATTTATCTAGCGGAGCAATGTATGTTTTGAAGTTAGATTCATCATTATCCTCCAATGGAGCGCCTTTAAAATCTACCGGTGTTTGGATACAAGTCCCTAATACTACAAAGGCACAACGGAATTTTGCTTATGATTTAGCTGCTAATCTTGGTGGAACTCCTTTCGATGGTGTTGAAGATGCAGAAATAGGACCTGACTCCATGATTTACTTTACCTCAAAAATCTATGGTAGAGTTTACCGATTTAAAGATAACGGAAATACAGTAACGAATTTCGAATCCTTTGTAGGTGGTGCCAGTTATCTGATTAACCATCATAATGGTCCGACCAACGTGGCATGGGGAACAGGGAATGATAATCTGGCCTTTGACAATGAAGGAAATTTATGGGTATTTCAAGATGGTGGGAATAATTATATCTGGGTGGTAAAAAAAGGACATTCTCAGGCTTCGCCAAAAGTTCAATTGTTTGGCTGTGTACCAACAGGAGCTGAACCAACGGGAATCACTTTCTCGCCTGACAATCGGTTTATGTTTATGTCAATACAGCACCCTTCTACAACAAATAGATCTGTTATGAAAGATGCAACTGGAAACAATGTTGTATTTAATGCTAGTGCTACATTGGTTGTTGGATTAAAACAGGATTTAGGCAGTGATCAGACAAAAATCAGTAGAGAGATTACGAGTATTGATTTCGATAATTTGATAAATGCTTACCCTAATCCATTTATCAATTCTACAACCCTTGAATTGATGGTACTAAATCGAGGTAAACTCAGCGTAGAAATTTATAATATTAACGGACAATTAGCAGCTAATCCTTTCAATGATGATGTTGAAGAAGGTTTCTGGAATAGAGAAATTGGAGCTGAATTACCTTCGGGATTATATTTCGTGAGAGCTAGTATTAATCAGCAAGTACATACTTTAAAGTTTATCAAAGAATAATTTACTCAATACCTTAAAAGAGTCCACTGCATTGCGGTGGATTCTTTATTTTTGCCCAATGCATTTACCCAACCAAGCAGATACCATTTGTGCGTTAGCAACGGCTCCAGGACTCGGCGCTATTGCTGTAATTCGTATTTCTGGTCCAAATACATTTAAAATTATTGAATCTGTTTTTAAAACAAAGAAGGGTAAATCGAAAGACTTTAATACCATCGCATCACATACGCTTCACTTTGGCGATATTGTTCTAGATAATCAAACACTTGATGAAGTATTGATTAGTGTTTTTAAAAATCCACATTCGTATACAGGGCAAGATACCATTGAAATTAGTTGCCATGGATCGACATATATCCAACAACAGATTTTACAACTGTTACAAAGAAATGGCGCTCGATTAGCAGAACCTGGTGAGTTTACATTAAGAGCTTTTTTAAATGGCAAGCTTGATTTATCGCAAGCGGAAGCAGTTGCAGACTTAATTTCTTCCCAGCATGCAAGTGCTCATCAAACGGCCATGCAACAATTACGTGGTGGATACAGCCATGCGATACAAGAATTACGCACCCAACTTTTAAATTTTGCTTCGTTAATTGAATTAGAATTAGACTTTGCGGAAGAAGATGTAGAATTCGCTAATCGCAATCAATTATCGAAGTTAGTACATGAATTATTGAAATCGGTGCGCACACTCCGAGAAAGTTACGCAACTGGTAATGCGCTTAAAAACGGAATCCCTGTAGTTATTGCTGGCAAGCCGAATGTTGGCAAGAGTACGTTGCTAAACGCGCTCCTAAACGATGATAAAGCCATTGTAAGTGATATTGCAGGTACAACAAGAGATGTGATAGAAGATCAGTTAGTAATTGATGGATATCGTTTTCGATTTATGGATACTGCGGGATTACGTGCTACTGGAGATGTGATTGAGCAACTAGGTGTAGAACGCTCGTATGAATATGCACGAAAGGCGAATATCATTCTATACTTATGTGATCCGGCGCAGAGCACCGCAAAAGAAATTGAAGAAGAAATTACCGATTTACAAAATAAAGTAGGCGAAGATAAATTCATACTATCGGTAGTGAATAAGTGTGATTTACATGATCAATCAAAATTAGTTGACTACTCTTCTCTACCTAATGTCATTTTTATTGCTGCCAAAACGCAATTGCATTTAGAAGAGTTAAAAAAGCAATTAATTATCGGTTCTGGTGTGGCTTCCTTAGAAAATGAAAACCAGTTAGTCACGAATGCCCGCCACGAAGGAGCCTTAGCAAAAGCAGAAGATGCGTTAGTGAGAGTAATTACAGGAATGCACAGCAACCTAACTTCTGACCTACTCGCTTTAGACCTAAAAGATGCTATTTATCATTTAGGCTTGATTACCGGAGAGATTTATTCTGATGATTTGCTAGGAAACATCTTTAGTAAATTTTGTATCGGAAAGTAAAAAACCATCAATTATTTGAAAGTCCCAAGAAGTCAAATCACCTATTTAATTTGAATTAAAAGTTAATCAATAAATTCTTTTAATTTGCAACAGCAATTTAGAATACACTCTACTTACAGTGATAACTTACCTAAATGAAAAAAGCAGCTATTATCGTACTTGCAATATTTGTCATCGTTTCTTGTACTAATCAAAACAATCCTCAAATAACTATCGATAATAAAACTAATGATACAACTTCTGCATTGAAAAGAGGAGAATATCTTGTTAATATTTGTGGTTGTAACGATTGTCATTCGCCAAAGAAAATGACAGCAAATGGACCAATTCCTGATCCTAATCTTTTAATGTCAGGCCATCCATCAAATGCAAAATTAGATAGCTATGATAGCGAAACTGCATTAAAATGGTTGTTGTTTACTTTTAGTGGTACTGCTACTAAAGGTCCATGGGGGATTTCTTTTGCTGCTAATATTACTCCAGATACAACAGGAATTGGTACCTGGTCTGAGTCACAGTTTATAAGCGCATTAAAACATGGTAATTATAGAGGTGTAGAAGGTGCGAGAAAACTACTACCTCCTATGCCTTGGATGAACTATTCTAAAATGACTGATGATGATGTGAAAGCAATTTTCGCTTATCTAAAAACCATTAAGCCAGTTAAGAATATTGTACCAGACCCTATTGCTCCTTAAATTGGTTACAAGTTCGTTTTTACTTACTGTCTATCTTAAATATGCTTTAATATCAAATATTATTATCAGCTATTATTTCAATCATTCTAAGTAATAAAATAAGACACATTAAAGTATTGTTTTCTAAACCAAATTTCGAAAGCTGGGTCTACAAATTCATAATGACTTTCTGTTTTATGGATAATATCATTATTGATTAATAGCATTTTATTCTTACTGACATTACGAGGCGTACCTAATGAATATTTTGTCATAACAGCACTACTTGTAAATTGCGTTTCTGATTGAGCGACCGCTTTCAAAAGATTTAACTGTGTTGCACTCAAGATTTCGATTTCCCTTTGATATAGTGGAGAATTAGCGTTGATTAATTCTTTTAATGCAGCATTAAGTTCAACTTTAGTTGCTTTACGATGAGTTAAATTCCATACATAATGCGACAATTGTTGAACATACCAAGAATGACATTTCATAATATCTGCAATGTATTCAGATACTTTATTATCGATGGATTTACCATTCGCAGAGAAACTGGTATTTATAAATGAAACCCATTTATTCTTTTTGATTTTTTGCAATAACATTATATCGCCAAAACGATAAAAAGGCTTTGAAGGATTATTGAAAATCTCAGTCATCATATGCCTTTTACTACCATATAAACAATAGGTAACCAATTTATGTCGCTGCCAACAAGCTCTCAACTTCTTTTCAAATGAATGATAATTTTTGAAGTTAGAAAGATTTTGAAATTCATCAAGACATATTATAAATTTTACACCTTTTGATTTAGCAATTACTTCAGGCAAGTTTAATATTTCATCACTATGTTTTTTAAGTTCTTTCCAATCAAAACTTAAACTAAAATCTGATTGAGGCTCAATTCCAATACTTAATTTAGGAATTAATTTTTTAAAGAATAGCTTTCCACTATTCATCCATTCTTGCCACTTTGTGAAAGAGGCTTTAATTACTTCTTTAGCTAATATCTCGAGAAACTCTTCTTCTGAACTAACAGAAAACAAATCTATAATAACAGTCTTATGTTGTTTGTTTTTCTTTCCTATATCAAAAATCACTTTTTCCACTAAAGATGACTTGCCCCATCTTCTTGGAGAAATTATAGTTGTATTAACACCACCCAATAAATTCTTTTTCAACTTTAATGATTCCTCTTCACGATTGGTAAACGAATGAACACTTACAGTTGTACCATAAATAAATGGAATGTCTTTCATAATTATTTTATACTAAATGGTATTATACACAAAGGTATAAAATAATTTTTGATTAAAAATACAAAGCAAAAAATCAACAATTAACTAATGACAAATAGGTAATCAAATTCAAAGTTTAAACAGAAGGCTAACTAATTCCCAGCAGAAAAAGAAGCAACTACAACTAATATTAGTCCTACCCAAACACCTACTGCAGTACCAAATCCAGTAAGTGATTTAGCTATCTTTTTTTTATGCGCACCCTTTTCATAGCCTTTTAAATAATTTTCGTTTTTAAGCAATGCTGGGTTTGATGTTCTAAAATTTTCTCTGTTCGGTTTTACAGAAGCAAGTATTGCCGTAGTTGGTAACCCAAAGGGAGGATAAATCAAAGTAGATCCAAAAGAACCCCAGAATACGCCGCTGGTTCTAAAATACAACTTTGCATCCGCTTGACCTTTATTATACATCACATCAGCATTTTCATATGTGGCAACGAGCGATTCTAAACTAAATACATCGCGTGTTCCATTAGCATACTTAAGAATAAAAATAGTTTCCTTGGGAATAATTCGATTGGACACAGAATCAGAATCTGCTAGCTGACAAATAATATAAGTGGGATTTACTTCGGTGATTTTGCAAATTAGTTCTTCACCATTTTTCAAAAGGATAGTGTCTTTGTTAACCAAAGTATCTTGAGCCTTTGTATTAATCGCAGCGCAAACAAACAAAAACAAAAGGAATATTTTTCTCATAGAATAATTAGCGCACTCGCGTATTAAAACCAACTAACAGACTTACTCTAACTCCAGTCGGAACACGTTCACCATTATCAGAAAAAATCGCATTCGTTACAGAAGGAACTACTGCAAGATTAATTGGATAAACTATTTTTCCGGATTTAATTGATCCACCAACAGCAAAAACCATCCCTGCTCCACTCACTGATAAATTTGGTCCTAAACCAAATTCAAAACCTTTTTTTCCTCTAATGCCAA
The DNA here is from genome assembly GCA_046052065.1 of Bacteroidota bacterium. Lineage (GTDB taxonomy): Bacteria > Bacteroidota > Bacteroidia > AKYH767-A > OLB10 > CAINEC01. The sequence continues at coordinate 74,187 of JBJOND010000002.1, forward strand.
ACATCATACTTGCGCTAGGTAAAAACAAACCTTTTTCTACACCTCCAACTAAAAACACCCACTCTACTAAACCAGATGTTTCATTAGGTGTAGTAAATAATCTAGTTTCTAACTGCCAGCCAAACTGCGAAACAACACCTTGATAACCCCTTTTCTCTAAGTCATCTTTTATTGAACCATCGCCAAAAACGGTTACTCCAACTCTAGGTCCGTTATAACGGATACGATCATAGCCCAGTGATTCCTCATCTGAATATGAACTTATATCATTTGGTGTCGCCATTGTTCTTACAAAAGTATCTTTCGTTCCATTTTCATATTTAATCATGAAAACATCAGTCTTTAAAAGCGTATAAAGCGGACCATCGATATTCTCCCATTTCTTAAACTTAATTTCATTAACAGTAAGTTCTTGAACTTTAACGCGCATTTCTGTACCGTTATTCATAATTAGTACATCCTGAGCGTAAGTAAATCCAATAGCACCTACTGCAAATAAAATTGTAAACAATAATTTTTTCATTCTAATTTGATAAGTCATATTTACAAAAATAAAGATTTGAGTCCGAAACTGACGAACAAAAATCATCTTACAGTAATTTTTACAATTCAAATAAGAAAGTAGTATAAATTAAAAATCAAATTTTGTAAATAAAAGATAAAAACGGACTTCTAACATTCGGAAATTGAAGTGCTTAAACTTTTTACTTCATAGCAGCAATAGTAGGTGAATGAATCAATTGTTTTAAAATTATTTATTTAAAAACAACATTCGAAATACCTTTGTTAATTTGATATTTTGAAATCGCTATTTCAATCTCACCTTTCTTAGGAACATTCGTTTTTGCAGCTGCTTTTTGGGTTGAACCATCATCAAAATCGAATGTGATTCCCTTAGGTAATTTATAATCTTTGGTATTGAATGAAAAGATGATCTTATCAGGCAACCCATATTTTACATAATTGCCATAGGTCATCTGAAGTTCATAGGTGCCATTTTCTTTGGTAGTCGTTCGACTTTTTAAAATTAGCGCATTAACAGGATCAATATAAAGTGTAGTTAAAACTAAGTCGTCTGTATCATCATCTGGAAGTAGTTTTATAACCTTCACATTTGTAGTTGCTATTTTATCATCACCAGCTTCAATAACTGTAAATTTATTATTGCTAAAAATATTATTCAAGTTAATACTCATTGAACCCTTTGGCACAAACGACATCCCATTCTCGCTCTTTAATTTAAATTTATTGGGATTCTTAAAATACAATTTCACTTTAGCTATCGGCAACTTTAAAAAAGCAACATTCGTTTTCATCTTGCCTTCTGCCTCGTAGTCAGTCACCTTGTCTAATTTTGCTTGAACATTTTTTAATAGTGTATTATTTAGTTGTCCAATTGCATTGCAATGGCAAATTAAAATTATTAGCAGTACTCTAAAACTTATCTTAATCATGATAGTCGTGTTATGAAAGGATATCTTTTTTTCTAAATGAAATGATGGCCATCGAAAGGAAAAATCCAATATGACCTAATAAAATGTAAATGCTCTTTTTGATAGCTGGCCAATTTTCAATACTTCCTTTTATAGGTTGGCCGTAATCATCCAAACCGATATAAAAGAAACCTTTCCAACCAACCAAATATGAAGTAAATAAATAGGGTTTAACATTTCTATCAATCACCGGAATATTCATATTTGAAACAATTGTGAAGAACAAAACAATACATACTGTTGCTACAATTGGTCCAATAGAATTCTCTGCAAAAACAGAAAGCAACATCCCTAATGCAACGATGACTGTTAACGCGATAGCAGCATATCCAAAGGCTGCGAAATACCGCCACATGATATCATCTTTTGTTATTTGAAGTATAAACGAATCTTCGCCTTTTACTCTAAAGACCAACATATCCTCTTGTCCAAATATGAGCAGACTCAAAAACAACGAAACAATCGCCATCCAAATCAAAAGACTAACAGTGAAAATAAAAGATGCTAAAAATTTCACTAATAACAATTGAGTTCGACTTACAGGCTTTGTCAACATTAATCGTAATGTTCCCATATTAGCTTCTCCTGAAATTGTATCTGCTGCAACCAAAGCTACAAGTATAGGAACTTGTATCAGTAATGTGTTTAAAATGATGTAACACATGAAGTACCCATTAATAGCTTTGGATTTATCTATTTCGAAATTGTCTTGAATGTTTTGCAACATTAAATCCATATAGCTCTTGCCATCATACTTGAATGCAAATTGAAAAATCAGAACGATAGCAGTTATTGCTGCAAAGGCAATATACGTCCTAGGCCTGGAGTAAATTTTATGCAGTTCAATTTGTAACAGCGTGAACATCTTCTTTCGGATTAGTAAGTTTTAAGAAATAATCTTCTAGTGAATGAAGATTTTGAATTAAATAAATATCGGTCTGATGAGTTGTTAGAAATCGGACTAACTCGGGAATATCAGACTTTGTAACTTCCAATTGAATTTGATTCTGGATAATTGTAAGGCCTTTTGTCCAACTGCTTTTTGATAACAATTCAAAAGATTTACTATTATCACTCGTTTCAATTTTTAAAATAGTTTTAGATGGATCCAACAATTCTTTTACTTCACCTTCGACTACTTTTTTACCATGATGAATGATGATCATGCGATTAGCGATGAGCTCAATCTCGCTTAATAAATGAGATGAAACTAATACTGTTTTATTTCTTTCGCGACTAAGTGTTAAAATAAGATTTCTGATATCAGCGATTCCTTGCGGGTCGAGTCCGTTGGTTGGCTCATCTAACACGATTAATTCAGGATTATGAACGAGTGCGACTGCAATTCCCAAACGTTGCTTCATCCCTTGACTAAACGTTCCTGCTTTACTATTATAACGATTTGTTAATCCGACAAGCTCTAATTGATCCATCAAAAGGGATTTAGAAACCGTTATGCCACTCATCTTCGCAAATAGCTTAAGATTATCGTATGCTGAGAGGTATTTGTACAAATCTGGTTTTTCGATAACCGCACCCACCTTTCGTAGAATTTCATTTCTGTGTGTTTTTAGATTCATTCCGAAAATCTCAATGCTTCCTGAATCAGGCTGAATCAAACTAAGAAGCATTCGGATGGTAGTAGATTTCCCTGCTCCGTTTTGTCCGAGGAAACCAAAGATATCCCCTTGATTAACCTGAAAACTTAGATTATCAACTGCTTTAAAATCTTTAAAAGATTTAGAAAGTTGATGGGTTTGTAAGATTGTGCTCATAGGAGATTTTATAACAATCTCTATGCTTTAAAGTTTGAAAAAATCGAACAATGCTAGATAAAATCTACTTTAAATACTCATCTAAAGAAATAATAGGTTATAATTTCAACGCACTTTCTAACGCCAGCTCTATCATAGGCTTTAGTGATCGCTCTCGATCATCGGCTGAGATTTCTTCTCCTGTGGGAATAACATCAGATACCGTTAGTAAGGTAGCTGCTGATTTTCCTAAGTACATCGCGTTAGCGAATAAAGCAAATGCTTCCATTTCTACTACCAAGCAATTATGTTCTTTAACTACAGCTGGTAGTTCCTTCGACTTACGATAAAAAATATCACTAGAATGTACTGCTCCACTACGAATATTCATATTCATGTCCGCAGCTGTTTCATTAATTACATCGTATGCATTTCCAACATGCTTTAAGGCATTACCTGGAATTTCAAAAGCATATTGAGCATAGGTCGATTCACTACAAGCTACATCTGCATTAATCACATCGTAAACTCCAATTTCAGGATAATAAGAACCTGCAGTACCAATGCGGATGATACAATCGACATCATATTCACTAAACAACTCGAAAGAATAAATTCCTATAGATGCGCAACCCATTCCGCTAGCGCCAACTGTGACGCGTTTTCCCTTATAAGTTCCAGTGTAATAATAAACATTACGTGTGCTGCTTACTAAAACAACATCTTCTAACCAGTTTTCTGCAATATACTTTGCTCTTAATGGATCACCTGGCATTAAAACTACCGATGCTATCTCCCCTTTCTTCGCTTTTATATGTACGCTCATTCTTTAAAAATTTACTTCACGAATGTACTGAAAAATCAATACAATAATAAAAAGAAACAGTCCCGAGTTAACCTTGGGACTGTCTTACTATTAGGATGAGAATTTTATTTATTAATTATTACTTTTTCTTGAACACTTACATTATTACCAGTCACTGTCATGATGTAAACACCGTTAGGTAATTCATTTACCTCCATGGTTACTCTTTGTGCATCGCCATTCACAATTTGATTGACTATACGCCCTTCAACTGTAGATAATTGGATTGACTCGTTACCACTTAAATTATTGATGGTAATATTATCTTTTGCAGGATTGGGAAATAAAGATATTTTAGAAACATTGTTTTCATTCACTCCTAAAACAACTGGCACAATAATATCTTCACACCATGTAAAAGAATTTCCAAGACTATCAAATGTTGAAGCACAAACAGTATAAGTTCCAGAAGCGGTGAATGTATGAGTAGGATTTACCCCAGCTGATGCTGTTCCATCGCCAAAACTCCAAGCATAACTCCATGCACTTGTTGCGCAGCTGTTGTACAACGCAAAGGTATAGGTATTACTTTGTGATAAACTTTGAATAGCAGTAAAAACAGGTGTACATGGATTAGAAAGCGTGTTTACGTTAACGGTCTTGCAGATATAGTCGTTGCACTGATTTCCATCAAACACATTCAAACAAACTTTATAAGAACCATTTTGATATAAGTGTTGCGGAACCATCGAACCACTCGTTCCACCATCACCAAACTCCCAGTTGTAATACAAATCCGGATCAGAACTTATAGGACGAAAAGATACCATCCCATAACTATCGATGGCATAGGCGAAGTCAGCTGTGCACAACGATTGCGAATTTACACTCGAAGAATTTCCACTTTGAGCGAATGACGTTAAACTACTTAAAGAAATTGTTGTAACGGCAAGTGCGATGTTTAATAAAATTTTTCTCATATTCCGATTAATTAATTTGTTATGACCTTTTAACCCTTAAAGCTTTTTATATGTTACCCGTATAAGTATAGAAAATGAGGCAATTTCGAATGAAAATGAATGATTCGATTACAATTTTATCGCTCAACGATTAAAGATTAATTGTTAATAACGAATTAGCCTTACTATTTTAAAATCAAGAATAGAAATGCTCATTAAGCCATTTGCGAAAAGTGAAACTTTATTAACAAAAATGACTTGCAATTTCGCAGTTAAAAATTTATAAATCTTACAAATCAAACAATTTATGACTAAAATAAAAAAACGCGTAAAACGACCCCAAATTCTTAAAACATTATCATAGAATAGTTGTTTAGAGTAGTATGAAAAACATCCTACTAATTGGAGCTGCTTCAGCAATTGCAAAAAAGCTAAACGAAGATTTAAATCAGAAAAATTATACTGTATACACTATATCAAGAACACCACTTGAATCATCCAATCATTTTACCTACGAAGGTTCAATTATAGATTGTGAATTACCTGCATTTGATATTCCGTTAGACGGCTTAGTTTATTTTCCTGGAACTATTAATTTAAAGCCTTTTAAATCTTTAAAGACCAGTGATGTTCAACAGGAATTTGAAATTAATGCACTTGGTGCTTTTAGATGCATACAACATTACATAAAGAATCTAACAATGGCTGAAAATGCCTCTGTTGTATTGTTTAGCTCTGTTGCGGCACAAACAGGGATGCCTTTTCATAGCAGTATTTCGATTAGCAAGGCAGCGGTAGAAGGACTTACACGTTCATTAGCAGCTGAATTAGCACCTAAGATTAGAGTCAATTGCATTGCACCTTCATTAACCGAAACCCCTTTGGCTGGCCGATTAATTAATACACCTGAAAAAATTGAACAAAGTGGTAAAAGACATCCTCTTCAACGAATAGGAAACACGAACGACATTGCAAGCATGGCAGCATTTTTATTATCTGATGATAGCAGCTGGATGTCAGGACAAGTATTAAAAATTGATGGTGGAATGTCGACATTAAAGACAAACTAATGAAAACAACTCTTTCAGACGAAAACAAAGATCGCATTATCGAAATGGCTTGGGAGGATAGAACTCCTTTTGATGCCATCAAAGTTCAATTCGGATTAAGAGAACAAGATGTGCGTAATCTGATGAAAGCTTCATTAAAGCATAGCAGTTATGTGCTGTGGAGAAAGCGAGTAGAGAGTTGCGCGACGAAACATCGTTCAAAAAGAAATGAATCGATTAAACGATTTAAGTGTACTAGACAAAAGGCGATTAGTAATAATAAGGTTACTTAATTTAAACCAAATAAAACAATTTTGTTGATTTTTCTTACGTTGATGTCAAATGAAGTTTTTTCATTTTGAATCGGACTATAGAAATAAATTTTCTATAGTTACTGCTATTCCTTTCTTATGGATTATATTGACTTATCTATTCATGATTTTATTTTATCTTGAACATAAGCGATTACCTATCCCTTCAATCGATGACCCAAAAAATGAATCATATAGTTTTCTTTATCTGATAATTGCATCTGGCTTTTTTATAGCGCTACTATCCTATTTTTACAGTATAATTGAAATCCTTGGAAAGTTAAATAATCAAGAAATTAAATTAGGCAGAAAAATAATTCTTGTTGTGAGCACATTGCTATTTGCAATTCAATTAAAATATGACCCATTTAGTTTGATAGAATGGATTGGTGATTAAATTATCACCTCACCGTAATATGCAAACAACCATGGGTTCTTTCATATTTCACATAACACTTATCATCCTCACGCATCTTCTTTAAAGCTTGCACAAGTGCATCCAATTGAGCTGTATTATTTCCAAAACGGACATAACTTATATCAATTGTTTTTCCATGCAAATGGGCTGAATTTGTCACCGCATTTACATTGTTTCCCATTAGCTGTCTTGCAGACCTTCGGGATCTTGTTGCACTCGTAATTTCAAAACGCACATAGTTTAAATCACCCAGCTCTGATTTATAATTATTGACTAACTTATCTAAGAACAATTCAACCTTTGGTAAAACATATGGACGTGAAAAATCCATATCGCTGATAATGTAATTATCATTCGTTTTTAATTCAATCAATACCCCATTGTCTTTTAATTTATCTAAATCTTTCAGCTCCTTTTGAGGCTTAATAACATTCTTCTTTAATGCGAGCTCGTGCGTTTTAACCTTATCGTTAAAATACTGATCACAATTTTTACAGGCAGCACTTTTTCGAGATTTTGAACCAATATATGATTTGACTTCATACTTCAATAATCCGCGATAAAGAAAAAGAAAAATCAGCAGTACAAGTCCTAGACTTATTAATACAATCCTTAAAATGGACTTATCTCTTTTCACTACTTTTATTTGTAAAATACACTTCGTAAAACAACCATGAAGCAACTAATACATCAATCACCAACCAAAAAGACCGGTCGAAGTGGACTTTATAAAAAGGTTGAAACAAGAAAGATAAAAATAGATACAATACAACTTTCGGCTTTTTAGATGCATAAGCCTGGAAGGCTAAAATGCCAAATCCAAAAGTAGCAGCATAACGAACAAATAAATAATAACTATAGGGAAACGGAATCAGACAGAGTAAGAGAATTACTGCAAGAAAAACTTTTATATCTCGTATTTTCATAGAACTAAAATAATAAAAATATTATTTAAACTTTTTCAAATACCATATATTTAACCAATATCGCGTCCTGGTCAAATAATAATCATTGGGTAAACCTTCGTAATCCAAATAAACAGCATCTTTAAATTGGTAGGATTGCGCTGGTTCAATCTGCGTTCCTTCATGCCATTCATTAAATGAGGTGACCGCTATCCAATCAAGCTTGCAATTGATAGCCTCCTCAAAAAAACGATCATAATACCTACCCTTTTCTCTATCCTTTGTATTCTTTTTGTTCCATGGTCGGATGCGATTATCGTTGTAACCTGGACCAACAGATGGAATAAATTTCAACTTATTTTCCTTTGCAAAAGCATTTAAATAATTCCAATTATCCGGATTAGCACCATAGGTAAAACCGCGACTTGCAAAGTAAGTATAGATACCATCGAATCCTGCCTTTTGAAAAAATGCAGTATCCTCTTTCCAACAAAATAATCCAATTACATCTGAATCGTACTTGGTATTTCTAAATAAGAGTTCATCGTTTGCTTTGCTTAAAACGTTAATCCACTCACTAGCTGGTATCATATAGGAATCATACACAAAGAACATTGGCTTCTTTGTCTTTTCTTCACGATAAAAAGCAGCCTCCTTGCCAAATTGATTAATAAGAAAAATCATTTGCTCCACCGTCATCATTGCTGTTTTTCGAACACATGGCTCTATTTGAAAACATATCTTTAAATTAGATTGAGCAGCATATTTAAAAATTGCTGGCAAACTTTTATAGGTATAGTCCGATTCACCTAGCCATGTAACTGCTACAATACTAAACCCTGCAGCAGCCATCTGTTGCATGTGCTTTTTAATAACTAATGAGTCTGCACTCGAATACTCTCCTAGCTCAGGATAATAATTCGCTCCAATGTCGCCATTACCTAGAAACAACTTGCTAGTTGTATCCTTATCATTTTCGGGCATCACCGGATGTTTCCAATGGTAATTTTCGTTGTCGATCGACTTACTTCCATACCAGTTGTAATAAAAGCAAACAGAATGTGGAATTTGTTGCGCACTTGAATGATATGAAATCATCAAGCATAAAATGAGTAACTTCGTAATGCAATTAATTGGTTGCCAAAAATTCATTGAGCAAATTTAAAATTATCTCTGAATTACAACACAAGTTAACTAAAGTAAAAGGCACTAATTCAGACTGATGAAAACACGATTAATAGCAGGACTATCATTTTGCATTTGCTGGATGATTAATTCAAATACAGCTGCACAAACTTTTCCTATTGTAATCATCTATCATCAAAAGGAAATACTGCTAAACGATACTTCCATTTCAAAAAATTTTCAAATCAATAATTTCAAATTTTATTTATCGAATATTAGATTATACAATACAAACTTACTTGTTGACGAAGAACTCAATAGTTATCATCTAATCGATTTACTAGACACATCAAAAAACAAGTTGAAGCTTAGAAGAACTAACAATAACCCTTTCAATCGAATTGAGTTCAATTTAGGCATTGATTCAGCCACTAATGTTTCAGGAGCTTTGGAGGGCGATTTAGACCCTACAAACAATATGTATTGGACTTGGCAAAGTGGTTATATCAATCTGAAGTTTGAAGGAATAATTGATAACAGCGATTATAGAGAATATCACTTAGGAGGATATGCCCATCCTAACAATGCACTTCAAAAAGTTAGTTTTAAAATGAATAGTTCCGCTAACACTATCATTTACATTCACCTTGATAATTTTATTCATTCCATACCTGATTCGATTCCATTTAAATTTATGACGCCTGATCCTAAAGCAGTTTATTTATCTCAGTTATTTGCTAAATGTTTGTCGATTGAAAAATAAAATAGCATTTACCTGTTTACTGATTTTTTTTTCATTGCTGATGCTTAGCCTTCAGCAGAATAATTCTAATAATTTTGAATGGCCATCTAAAGTTTACAAGTCAGATTCAAATTGTATTGATGAACTTCAATTCCTAGGAAAAGTTTTGTTTTATGATCCTGTTTTGTCATTAGATAGCAGTACAAGTTGTTCCTCTTGTCATTCGCCTTTTAATGCTTTCGCACATACTGATCATACATTGAGTCATGGAATCGATAATAAAATCGGGTTCAGAAATGCTCCTGCATTATTCAATCTGGCTTATCAACCAAATTTTATGTGGGATGGTGCCATAAATCACCTCGACATGCAGTCTTTAGCGCCCATCACAAATCCAGATGAAATGCATGAATCAATTGCGCATGTTGTAGAGAAATTAAACACTCAACAATTCTATCGCACACTTTATTATCAAGCTTTTAAGGATTCCGTCATTTCAGGTACAAAGACATTAAAAGCAATTGCAGCGTTCTTAGCATCCATCGAAAGTAAAAATGCTAAATACGATTTAGTGATGAATGGAGAAACCCAATTTACGCTACAAGAAAAAAATGGACTTGAATTGTTTTCAAAGCATTGTACGAGTTGTCATACTCCACCATTGTTTACCAATTATGCATTTAAAAACAACGGTTTGATGCCAGATGCTGTTTTAAAAGATGGAGGAAGAATTCGTCAAACGAAACAACCAAATGATTCATTAAAATTTAGAGTCCCTACCCTACGCAATATTGAATATACTTTCCCATACATGCATGATGGACGCTATAAAACGCTGACGGAAGTTTTGAACTTCTACATTGGCAACACTCATAAAAATCCGATGATGGCGAATGAATTAAATACAGTAACTTATATAAGCGCAAATGAAAAAGTTGATCTTACTGCATTTCTACTGACATTAAGCGATAAGCAATTTCTTTTTGATAAGCGATATGCCTATCCGAAAGCTCAAATCGACTCTCTAAGAATTATTAATCAGTAATTGTCGCAAGTAAAAAAACCATATGGCTACTAAGTCAATTCATATAACCTATTCAAACATGAAAAAACTAATTTTAACAGTAACGCTATCATTTATTGGTTCGATCACGTTAGCTCAAGGACCAGAAATCACTTCTTGGTTGCTGAACACAAACGGGGCTTTAGGACGACATTATGTGAATGGCAATTCAACTCCAATTCAAGATGCTGATTCTGTAAATGTCAAAACAGTTTTATATTCGACTAATTGGGTATATGTGAGAGCCAATGGAGTACCTTCCTATATTACAGGTCCTTTTTTAGATGGTAATCCTTCTTTTACAACAAGTCAAAATGCAATTTTAAAAATAGCTAGAAATCCTGTACAAAATACAGGTACTTCTACTGCTACCAATGGAGGCAACATCGGAATTTTCATTAATGGAGTAGCGTTATTTGACTATCGTGATGGTGTTGCTTGGAATGCTACTTCCAATTCACTTTGCGGAGGTCCGGGTAATCCTCCTTGTCCTGGTGGACCTGGAGCATCGATGGATTGGAATAGAGATGCTATTCGTGCAGAAAGAGCAGGATTCGATTGTGCAAAAGGACATCCTGCAATGGGTAATTATCATCATCATCAAAATCCGAGTGCTTTTAATCTTGATTTGAATGTAATTTCTACGATTTGTAATTTATATGCTGCTGATGGATTATATGTGATTGATAGCACTACACATTCACCATTGATTGGCTATGCTTATGATGGATTTCCAATATACGGTGCTTATGGCTATCAAAACACCAATGGTACAGGTGGAATTGTAAGAATGAAATCAGGATATCATTTACGTAACATCACAACAAGAACTACGAGCCCAACAGGCGCAACAGTTACTGCGGGTCCTGTTGTAAACACAACCTATCCCTTAGGTTATTTTAGAGAAGATTATGAATACATTGCTGCTCCAGGACAACAAGATGTATTAGATGTTCACAATGGAAGATTTTGTGTAACGCCAGAATATCCTAATGGTATCTATTGTTATTTCGCAACTGTTGATTCAGTTTGGAATTCTGCTTATCCGTATGTGATTGGCCCTACTTTTTACGGAACAAAAACAGGAATAAAAGTAAATTCTATTACAGAACCTGTTTCTGTTTACACACCTGGTACATCCGGAATAAATGAAACTACTAACAATAATATTTACTTTAACGCATACCCTAATCCTTCTTCTGAATTTATAGCGGTACAGTTTAGCGGATTATTGCGAGAAGATATAACGGTGAGCCTATACGATTTAAACGGAAGATTACTTCAAGCACAAACGGTAGTTGCAGGAAGCACTATTGGCTATTTTGATGTGAGAACTTTGTATGCTGGGGAGTATATTTTGAAGTGTACTAATGATGAGTTTACTAGTCAGAAAAGAATTACCATTATAAAATAAGTACAAAACTTGAAAATTTGCTCGCGAGGAGGTCCCTGAGGGACTCGAAAGGCTTCGCGATGTGCTAATATGCTACCGATCCCGATGAATCGGGACTGGATTGACTAATAAAACAAAATCCGCTTTCTTTATTTGAGAGTGGATTTTACATCAAGGATATGTTTAAACCCATCCTTGATTAAATAAAAAATCATTTATCAGGGAAAGGTTTAAACCTTTCCCTTTTTTAGTAATTTTACCCAATAGATTTATCGTGATTTTAGTAGCCAAGACATTTGCCGGATGTGAGTCCATTTTAGCGGAAGAGTTAGCCCAATTAGGTGCCACCAACATTCGTGAATTAACAAGAGCCGTTGAGTTTGAAGGTGATCAGGCCCTTATGTATAAAGCTAATTTGCATTGCCGTACTGCCCTTCGTATACTTAAACCTTATACTACTTTTGAAGCTTCTGATGAGGAAATGTTGTATGAAAATATTCAGGCAATCGATTGGAGTGAGCATTTTTCGTTAGAACAAACTTTTGCGATTAACACTACGCTTAACCTATCTAACCTCACCCATTCTCAATATGTTTCGCTAAAAGCAAAGGATGCGATTGTGGATCAGTTCAGAGATAAATATGATGATCGTCCGAATGTAGATACCGAACAACCTGACTTACGCATTCACTTACATATCTACGATAATCAGTGTACGCTTTCTTTTGATAGTTCGGGAGAATCACTGCATAAACGTGGCTATCGCGATTATACCAATCAAGCACCATTGAACGAAGCACTAGCTGCTGCGCTCGTCATTACAAGTGGTTGGGATAAAGAAAGTACGCTAGCAGATTATATGTGCGGTAGTGGTACAATCCTGATTGAAGCCGCAATGATCATGCGCAATATTGCACCGAATAAATTCAAGCATCGCTTCGGATTTGAAACCTGGAAAGACTATGATGCTAAATTGTGGAAGTCGATTTATAACGATGCTATCTACAATGAAAAACCTGCTGGAGCAGTCAAACTATATGGTTCTGATATCAGCGGCGCTGTAATTGAAAAAGCAAAAGAGAATATTGAAAATGCAGGATTGAGTGACACGATTATCGTTCGTAAAAATCCGTTTGAGCGTTTTAAAAAACCTAGTGATACAGGCACATTGATATGCAATCCTCCTTACGGATTAAGAATAGAACCCAAAGATATTTTAGCCATGTATCAGAAAATGGGTGATGTGATGAAGCAAGAATTGAAAGGCTGGACCTGTTGGATTTTCACAGGTAATTTAGAAGTCGCAAAATTTATCGGACTACGTACTACTCGTAAAATTCCATTGTACAACGGACCTATTGAATGTCGTTTTTTGAAGTACGAGATTTACGATGGTTCTAAGAAAGCGAAAAAACAAAATGCTGAAGAAGAATTAAATTCTAACGAAGAATTATAATTCATCTAAAAATTCGCAAACAGAAGCAAAGTAAGATTCTACCCAACCTTCTGTGATATTTTCAAAATGCTCATCAGGAATGTTCGTATGACGTAACTCAATCGAAGTTCCATCATCAGCTGCATGAAGCTTGATTGTAACGATACTTGGTTCTTCTTGCTCATCAAAATACCATTGCTGTTGAATCATTTTATTCTTCTCAAAAGCAAGGTTTTTACCGGTGATACTTCCCTCCCACAATGAAAATTCAGACTCAGGAGTTTCAGACATCGTAGCCTCCTCACCCGACCATAGTTCGATGACCATTGGATTTGTTAGCGCATTATAAACATCAGCTGGAGATGCAGAAGTTGTAAAGTACTTTTTAAAATCTTTCATTCACAAAAATAACTTTTATCTTACAATTAACGGCATTGCATAAGTACATTTCAATTAACTTTGCTTTACATCCAACCACAATGAAATTACACCATTTTTTACTTGTCTGCCTGTTATTTTTATCTATTACTAAGAAATCGTATACTCAGTCGGTTAAAGTATATTTTAATCAACCCATCAATTCATCTGTTTCAAATGGAACTACTGCTGTTTATTTGAATGATACATTTGATGACACCATAGCTGCGTATATCAATAGAGCGATGTACTCCATAGATATCGCCATGTACAATTTTACTACTGGAACAAATACCGATAACATCGGACAAGCTGTTAATGATGCATATAACAGAGGAGTGCAAATTAGATGGATTTATAATAGCAGTTCGTCGAATTCAGGACTAACATCCTTAAATGTAAATATTCCAACTTTAGGAAGTCCTTCCTCTTCACAGTATGGTATCATGCATAATAAATTCATGGTCATCGATATCAATCATCCCGACACTTCGAAAACAATTGTATTTTCTGGGTCATGCAATTGGACAGAGCAGCAATTAGTAAACGACTATAACAATATTGTTTTTATTCAAAGTAAAACAGTAGCGCAAGCATTTTTAACTGAGTTTAATGAAATGTGGGGAGATACAGGATTGCAGCCGAATCCAGGCAATTCAAAATTTGGATCTTTCAAAACAAATAACACCCAACATATTTTTAATGTTGATGGTAAGCAATTAGAAGTCTATTTTTCACCAAGTGATCAAACAGAATCGCAATTACTAAATATTATTAGCTCTGCAAATACAAATTTAAATTTTGGTGTTTATGCATTTACAAGAACTGGAGTAGCTGATAGTATTATTGCCTCCCATTTAAGAGGTGTTTATGTAGCAGGAATAATAGACAACTTTAGCTCTAGTTATTCGCCTAAATCAATGCTAGCGCCTTATCTAATGAATCAGTTATTGACATTTACATTGACCTATGTTTATCATCATAAGTTTGTACTGGCAGATGCATGTAATAACAATAGCGATCCAACTGTTGGTAGCGGTTCACATAACTGGTCGTTAAGTGCAGAAACAAGAAATGATGAGAATTTTATCATTTTTCATGATGCTGATATCACCAATCAATTTTACCAGTCATTCTATGCAAGCGCTTTATTACTTGGATTAACAATTCCACCTTGCAATACAATAGCAGGAATAGAAAATGAACAATTCATAACGCCGAGTATATACCCTAATCCGATTTTAACCGATTTTAAAATTGATGGTATTGAAAATTATAACTGGCTTTTGAAAAATCAACTAGGACAATCAATAAAAAGCGGAAATCAAACATCAACTAGTTTACAAGATTTACCAAGCGGACTTTATTTTATAGAAGTCAAGCATAAAAATCAATCTTACAATTATCGAATAATAAAGAAATGAAAAAGGGTTTAATTCTATTGTTGCTTTTAATAACTAAGTTATATGCTTTTTCTCAGATGCATTTTTCTTTGCGAGAGGATTTGTTAAAGTTAAAGAACACAACCACCATTTTATATCTTGCTGCACATCCTGATGATGAAAATAATTTACTGATTGGTTATTTAGCAAAAGGAAAACATTATCGGACAATTTATCTTTCGTTAACGCGTGGTGATGGTGGGCAGAATTTAATTGGTACAGAACAAGGTCCTGAGTTAGGAATTTTAAGAACACAAGAATTATTAAAAGCACGAAGCACAGATGGCGGTGAACAATTATTTAGTCACGCCTATGATTTCGGATTTTCTAAATCTGCAGAAGAAACATTTGAACATTGGGACCAAGGAGCTTTATTAAAAGATGTAATTCAAGCAATTCGTATTACTCAACCAGATGTAATTGTATGTCGTTTTCCTGCTGATACGCGTGCTGGTCACGGACATCATATTGCTAGTGCCATGCTTGCTAAAATAGCTTATTCGTTAGCCGGAGATGAGAACTATAAAATCTATTTGTATCCTGAATTAAATCCTTTAAAATCAAACGAACTTATTAATTTGAAGCCATGGAAATCGAATGCCTTACTTTGGAACACTTTCGATAAAAATGATTCTACAAATACAGACTCATTAATTAAAGTATCCATTGCTGGTATCGATTCATCAACAGGAAAGACTTTTCAAGAATTAGCTGCGGATAGTCGCTCGATGCATAAATGTCAAGGATTTGGTGTTGCTCCTGATTATACATCAACTCAAGAATACTTTGAAATTATTGAGAGGAAGGATTCTACAACTACTATTGATTTAGACCATTTAAAAAATCAAAAATGGTTGCAAGAAAAAAATGGAAAACAAATTATTAAAAGCATTGATGATTTGATAAACAATGAACGAAACTATTCTTTTGAAACAACGCTTGATAAATTATTTGCCCTACGCAATCAATTAAAAACAATTGATGATAAAGAGCTAAGAAATAATAAAATGGAACAAATAGAGAGTATTATAAAAAACTATTCTCAGCTTCGTATTTCTTGTTTTGCAAATGACGAACGTTACGGGATTAATGAATCGCTACAATTTACACTTGCTGTTTTCAATCCGCAACCTACAACCACCTTCCAATTAATTGCAAACAATGATTTAATTCCAGTAGCTCCGTTGCAAAATGTTTCATTGCCAAAATCAATTATAGCTTACATCACTTCACAACCTTTCTGGTTATCTAAACCTATTCAACAGGATTTATTTTCTTTTAATCAGAATGGATTAATTCATGGTAATAATTTGAATAGCCATGTATATAACTTGCAATTAATCTGGAAGAAAGATACACTTAATTGGAACGTCCCAATCAACTATCAATATGTAAATCCAAATTCTGGAGAAGAAAAA
Organism: Bacteroidota bacterium; assembly: GCA_046052065.1. Lineage (GTDB taxonomy): Bacteria > Bacteroidota > Bacteroidia > AKYH767-A > OLB10 > CAINEC01. Next base: position 90,916 of record JBJOND010000002.1, read on the forward strand.
CGCTCGTTAATTATTTGTGATGGTGTTTATTCTGCTTCAGTCACAAGTACTTTATCATTTCAAAACAACAATACGAATAAAGTCACGATACAACTAACTAATCCATATAATAAGCCTTATCAATGTCGTATTAAACCTGTGTTTTCAAACAACGAATATCAATCGTTGCAAAATGATACAATGATTCGTTTTTCTTCAAAAGGAGAAACCAAGGTAATTACTTTCGATATACTTAAAAGCAATCTTGCATTAAAAACTGATTTAAGTTTTGCAATCATCGATAGTATTCAAACTTATACTTTAAGTGAGCTTCGTGAAATTCAATATCCGCATATTGATAAGCAACATTATTTCAAGCCTGTTACGATTCAATTACTGAATCCTTCATTTATTATCAAGACAGGAAAAGTAGCCTATCTGATGGGTAGCGGTGATAAGATTCCTGATGTTTTGAAAGCACTCGGAATTGAAGTTGATGTTTTTAAAGAAAACGATTTAGCCAAGTTGGATGTAAACCAATATAAAGTAATCATAGCGGGCATACGTTTATACAATACGAATAAGGAAATTCACACACTGCACAACAAGCTAAACGAGTTTATTTTTAATGGAGGCAAATACATCGTACAGTATAATACCTCTAAGGAAAATGAAATTGGCCCTTACCCTTTTAAGGTTGGAAAAAGCAGAGTAACGGAAGAATATTCTACTGTAACCATTACAGATTCTTTATGTAAAGAGTTAAATTACCCGAATAAAATTACAACTAGCGACTTCAATAATTGGATTCATGAACGTGGAATTTATTTCGTAGAAAATATTGATTCGAATTTCATTGCTCCATTGCAGATGAATGATCGAAAAGAAAATCCACATACGGGAAGCTTAATCATCGCTAACTATGGAAAGGGAAAATTCATTTATACAGGTATATCCTTCTTCCGACAATTACCGGCACATGTTGAAGGAGCCACTAAATTATTTCTGAATCTGATTGCTGAGTAACAATGGAAAAAAAACTTTATCATTCACCATTTAACATTGCAGTTTTAGCAGCTGGCTTAGGTTTCTTTATTGATGCATTTGATTTGTTTTTGTTCAATGTTTATCGGATTCCTTCTTTGAAAGAATTAGGATTAAGTGGAGAAACATTAACCAGAACAGGAGAATATTTACTATCCGTTCAGATGTTAGGAATGATGATTGGCGGAGTATTAAGTGGAGTTATTGCCGATAAAAAAGGACGCGTCACGGTTTTATTTGGATCTATCCTACTCTATTCACTTGCTAATATTGCTAACGGATTTGTAAATGACGTAAATACGTACGCGATAGTCCGCTTTTTAGCAGGTGTAGGACTAGCAGGCGAATTAGGTGCGGGCATTACACTCGTAGGAGAAAGCATGAGTATTGAAAAGCGTGGATACGGCACCATTCTCGTTGCAACGCTCGGAGGATTAGGTGCTGTTAGTGCTGGACTAGCAGGTGACTTTTTACCTTGGCGAACAGCATTTATTGCAGCTGGAATCGTAGGCTTTCTTTTATTACTGATGCGAGTAAAATCGATGGAGACAGGAATATTTAAAGAAAGTCAGTCGGTAGCAAAACACAAAGGCTCTTTCCTTCATTTATTTAGCAATCGTCAACGAACATTTAAATATTTCGCTTGCATATTGATGGGTGTTCCAATCTGGTATAGTGTGGGATTATTAATTACGTTGTCACCTGAATTAGCTAAAGAACACAATATCGAATTATTAAAACTCGGACTTTGTTTTATACTATTTCAAACAGGAATTACAAGTGGTGACTTAACCAGTGGCATTTTAAGTCAGTGGATGAAAAGCAGAAAAAAGGTTTTACTGATTTTTATGAGCATTGCTATTATTGGAACCATATTACATTTCAATCAGCTTTATCTATCCTCAGCAATTTATTTCACTTCCTTTCTGATGGGATTCGGATGTGGTTATTTATCTGTTTTTGTAACATCAACATCTGAACACTTTGGAACCAATTTACGCGTTACTGTAACAGCCACAGTTACTAATTTTATGCGAGGAGCAGTCACGATATTAATACCATTAAGAATCTTTATTCAAAATCAAGGAGGTTTTTCGCTTACCTCCTCCTTAATAATTACAGGTTGCATAGTGTGGTTTATAGCCATAATGTCAGTTTTATTATTACCTGATACCTACGGAAAAGACCTTCATTTCGTTGAAGAATAAATTAGAATTATCTTTGTCAAACAGAAAACTATATCATGAAAAAACTTCTTTTATTAGGCTTAGCCCTTACCTCATTTAACTTTTCACATGCTCAGGAAAATAGCAATGAAAATGTACTTGACTTAACTCGCAATGCGATGAAAAGCTGGCAACATAATGATCCAGCTAAAGATCGTTTTACAGGAATATCTACCAATACTGCCTTGTCTAAAATTTCAGATCCAAACAATTTTAAAGATATCGTTGTAGCAGTTATGGATGGTGGAACGGATGTAGAACACGAAGATTTAAAAAATAATTTGTGGATAAACACCAAAGAAGTAGCAGGCAATGGAATTGATGACGACAAAAATGGTTACATCGATGATATCTATGGCTGGAATTTTATAGGTGGTAAAAATGGTGATGTTGGTCCTGATAATATAGAGCTAACACGTCTCTATAAATTAGGAAAAGAAAAATTGCCCTCTCAATACAATTGGAAAACAATTAAAAAAGCGTATGCTAAAAAAGTAAAAGAGAATAAGAAAATGAAGGAGTTTGTTGACGGCATCAACAACATGTTTGATGGTGCAGAGAAACAAGCAAATAAAACTGTATTAACAGCAGCCGACTTACAAAATTATCAAGCAAAAGGAGCTACATTGAAATTAATCAAGAAAGCAATTGTTGGAGCATTAGCTCAGGGTGCTGATTACAATGATATAAAAAACTCATTATTAGAAGGCAAAAAACAAATTGATAATGCAGTAAATTATCATATGAATACTGCTTTTGATTCACGCGAAATTGTTGGTGATAACTACAGTAATTTGAATGAAAAGAATTATGGCAACAATAGTGTTGCTGGTCCTGATGCATTACATGGAACTCATGTTGCTGGTATTATTGGAGCAGTAAGAAATAACGACTTAGGAATGGATGGTGTTGCTGATCACGTAAAAATTATGGTGGTGCGTGTAGTACCTGATGGTGATGAGCGAGATAAAGATGTAGCTAATGGAATTCGTTATGCAGTTGATAATGGAGCACAAATCATCAATATGAGTTTTGGAAAAAGCTATTCTCCAAATAAAGAAGTAGTTGATGAAGCAGTAAAATATGCTGAATCGAAAGGAGTATTAATTATTCATGCAGCTGGAAATGATAATAGTGACAATGACCAATCAGCTAACTATCCAAATGCAAAATATAGCAATGGAACTGTTGCATCTAATTGGATTGAAGTAGGTGCTTCTGATATGTCAGGTAAGGCTGCTGCCTTTTCTAATTACGGTAAAACAACAGTAGATTTATTTGCACCGGGAGTAGAAATTTACTCTGCTTTACCAGGTAGTAAATACGGTAACGAAAGCGGAACTAGCATGGCATCTCCAGTAGTTGCAGGTGTTACAGCATTAGTATGGTCTTATTTTCCAAATCTAACAGCTGGGCAGGTACGTGAAGTAATTATTAACTCGGTAGAGGTGGATAACGAAACGACAACTTTACCAGGAAACTCAAAGAAAATTGTCCCTTTTAATACTTTAAGTAAAACAGGCGGAAGAATTAATGCTGCAAAAGCAATTGAAAATGCAGCTAAATTGAGTGTGAACTAATGAGTAATATTTCATTGCCTCTTGCATTTACGCAAAGAATTCAGCAGCAACTGGGCAATGAAGCTGTTTCATTTATTGAAGCTTTAACTACAACACCACCGGTTTCTATTCGATTAAATCCGAATAAGACTAGTGGTGTTTTGCTAAATGAAAAAATCGATTGGTGTGATACAGCTAGCTATTTAAACGAACGACCTGTATTTACATTAGATCCTCGTTTTCATGCTGGTGCATATTATGTGCAAGAAGCGAGTTCGATGTTTATTGGGTTTGCATTAAAGCAGGTAATCGATTTTAATCAAACACTATCAGCAATTGATTTATGCGCTGCGCCGGGCGGTAAAACAACTCACCTTTTAAGCTTATTGAATTCAGCTAGTACTTTATTCAGCAATGAAATTATCTCTAATCGTAATTCGATATTGCGTGAGAACATTGTTAAGTGGGGCTGCGCTAATGCAATTGTAACACAAGCTAACGCGGATGAATTTGTAACTTCAGGT
>JBJOND010000003.1:0-69677 GCA_046052065.1 Bacteroidota bacterium
AAAGCAAAACCATTATCATTAACCTATGTTTGTTGTGATGTTGCTGCAATTACTTTCGATAAGCAATACGATTTAATTTGTGCGAGTTATTTATTGAATTATGCTTATGATGAAGATTCATTGAAAGCAATGTGTGATGCAATTTATAAACACTTAAAACCAGGTGGACGATTTATTACCATCAATAGTAATCCAGATTATAGAGGAATAGTAGAGTCTTTATTGCCTTATCGGTTTACTCGAGAAAATAAAGGTTTTTTCGAAGGTGCAGAAATAATTTATCGTTTTTATCAGCCTAATAATAGTTTTGTCTCTGTTACCAATTATCATTTAGAAAGAGCTACTTATAATCGTGTTTTAGCATCTTCAGGATTAAATGAAATTGCATGGCATACTATGGAATTATCAAAAGAAGGAGAGGAAGAATTCTCTAAGGACTTTTGGAATGTGATTATGAACGACCAACCAGTGGTAGGTGTTTCGTGTAGGAAAGCTGTGTAAGTTAGTTTTATATACAAATCGAATTGTTTTTTGGAAATATTAGAAATTTTTATAGTTTTGAATTGATAAATAATAAACAAACGAAAATGAGATAATCATATATTAGAAAAAATAATAGCGTTTGCTAAAGATCCTGCCTTGAGAATCGACCAAATTAAATAGGAACAGGGAAGTTAAGCAAAACGCTCGCGTCAAGGCGTGGGCGTTGCTTTACTTTGTTCCGTGGTTCTTGGTCGAACCTTCAAGGCAAGTAATAGCAACTAACCCACGCTATTTTTTTGACTGATTCTATCCATTTAGTTAGTTTATTTATTGGTGAAGACCAGAACTCACTTTAAAAAACGGCCATGCTCAAATTGGAAATTTGAGGGCGCATACCGAAAAGCCTAATGAGTAGGGAAAGGGAATTTAAAAATGGAAAACGTACTTTCTCAAATTAATGTAGATCAATTGTCGATTAAATTAACAGATGAAAAATTGTATATTAATACAGCTACATCAAACGAAACCTTTGCTTTACGATCAATTAATGGTATTGGTGTGATTGATTTGGTTGATGAGTATAATGCAGCTCTAACGGAGTTTAAGAAAAAAAGAAATGGGCCTTTAGTATTATTGGTTGTGGGAATTATATTTACAATTGAAGGATATTGGCTTAATGTTTTTGGTTTGACTGTGGCAGGGCTTTTAATGACTTTAATAGGTTTTTTTGCATATCAAGGTTTCAATTCGAAAAAGCCTACATTAATGTCTGCCGTACGTGTTATGATGAGCGGAGGAAATCGCGATTTTAAATTCGATAAAGCGAATGTTACAAGTGGATACATTGCAGATTTTGTAGCAAAAGTAGAGTCGACATTGTCAGCATACCATAAAAAGAATGTATAATTGGTTTTTGGGATACTTTTTGGAAGGTATTGCAAGTTAGAACATCGGTTCAAATACAGGAGAATTTAGAAAGTACTAATAGTAGAAACCGACGACAACGTGAATTGAATTCTAATTTAGAAGAAATTCATTATGAATTAGAAAAGAAGCGTGAATCCTGGGACTATCAAAAAAAGGCCTCTCGAAAAAAAAACAATAAGTGATATTCTGCAAAATAGCTTGCCACTTAAATAAGAAATATTAAACTATGGAGTTCAGAACCCATATTAAAAAACGGCCATTCTCAAATTGGAAATTTGAGGGCGCATAACGAAAAGCCTCATGAGTAGGAAAATGAAATTTAAAAAATGGAAAACATACTTTCTCAAATCAATGTAGATCAATTGTCAATTAAATTAACAGATGAAAAATTGTATATTAATACTGCTACATCAAACGAAACCTTTGCTTTACGATCGATAAATGGAATTGGTGTGATTGATTTGGTTGATGAGTATAATACATTATTATCTGATTGGAAGAAAAAAAATAAAAAAACATTATCTCCAATTGCAGTGGGCATTCTGTTTTTATTTACAGGTTATAGTGATAACAATATCAAGTTAGGTTTATTAGGTTTACTAGCCATTATTGGCGGGGCTATATGGTATAATAAAATGCTTTCAGAAAAGCCATCTATGATGTCAGCAGTTCGAATTATGATGAGTGGTGGAAACCGTGATTTTAAATTTGATAAGGCGAATGTTTCAAGTGGATCTATTGCAGATTTTGTTGCTAAAGTGGAGTCGACATTATCAGCGTACCATAAAAAGAATGGGTAATAATGGGATTTTGGGATACGTTTTGGAAGGTATGGCAAGTTAGAACATCGGTTCGAATTCAGGAGGATTTGGAAAGCACTATTAGTAGAAATAGACTACAGCGAGAGCTGAATTCAAATTTAGAAGAAATTCATGATGAATTAGAAAAGAAGCGTGAATCTTGGGACGATCAAATAGAGGCCTCTCGAAGAAAAAACAATAAGTAATATGCTGGAAATTGTTTTGTTATTTAGTTTGTAAATAGTCAACTATGGAGTTCAGAACCCATATTAAAAAACGGCCATGCTCAAATTGGAAATTTGAGGGCGGATACTGAAAAGCCTTAAGAGTAGGTTCAATAAAATATAAATAATGAAAAAACTGTTTTTAAATTTAATGTCATTTTGTATGACTGCTTCTACATTACTTTTTGTAAGTTGTAACGATGGTGGATTTAGCGGTAAAAGTGAAGAACCCTCGATCGTAGGAACCTATGAAAATATTGCTTATTCATCAGGAAGTAAAATTGAAATCAAAGCAGATAGCACTTATATAAAATGGGAATGTAAGCCAGATATGTCTGGCGTTGATTTACAAACTGCTGATCCTAATGCTGAAATTCCAATGAAGTGCACCGAAGTGAAAAGAGGAAAATGGACTTTGGAAGGTACTGTATTACATATTGATGATTGGCCATATAAATTTGGTGTAAAACCTGACAGACTTTATTATAATGACACCATGTATGGTAAAGGGACTATTGAGTGGACAAAAAGATAATTAGAATTGGAATTGATTGATTTTAGAATTTAGCAAAAACGATATGGATTTTGAAAATTATTTTAATCAAGAATTATTAAAGGGTAAAATTGATAAGAAATTTGTTTTAATTATCGGTTCTGGAATCCATAAACAAGCATTCAGAGAGAAAAAGAATATATTGTCGGATTGGGAGACATTGCTAAAAAGTGTAAGCAAAAATGTTTCCCTATCCAATAATTACATTTTAGATTTTGAATCAATTGTCGTTGCTGAAACAAGAAAGCAAAAGTCGGATTCTGCTAGTAAAATTGAACTTGTAAAACTGAAATCCTTATCAAGTAATATAATTAATTTTAAAGTCAATAAATATAAATTAAATTATCCTCTTAGGATTTTTAATTCGAATTGCATTAGTGATGTAATAAATCTAAATTTTGATATCGTTGTTGAAAAAATTTTATCTAATTATAAAATTAATAGAGGTCGTTATTCAGATCATAATTTGGACGAAACTGGAACAAAAAAATCGCCCATTTTAAATTCGATGTATTATGAAATTAATGGTATTAAATTTTGGCATCCTCATGGGTCAGTTTTAAAACCGGATTCTATTCTTTTAGGATTAAGAAAATATTCAAAGAGTGCAAAGGAAGTTGAGCAATTAAGAATACGGTATAAAAGCAAAACAGATGGAGGCGAAAAATTTACTGTTGACGGTTTTAATTGGTTTGACGCACTTGTTCAAAGACCCATTATTATATGTGGTACATCTTTGAGTGATTCGGAATGGGACATTTGGTTAGCCATCGTAAATCGTTTTAGAAATTATGCAAAACATCCCCAAAAAGAACAGCCAATTTTTATAATGACTGGTGGAAAAAGTCTAAAAAGGAATTGTTTAAATAACTTTATTAAAGCTTTTAGACCTGTATCATCCAATGCATGTTCTTATAACGAAGAATGGTTGTTGTTGGAAAAATTATTGGGAGATTGTCAAAATAAAAACTTGACATGAGGTAATTGATATACTTTCAATATTAGTTTAAGCGTGCAATGTTTTGCCTTTGTGCATTCCTGCAAATGATATAACGAAAATTATCTTTGTGAATTTATAACATACTCCGTCATTACCTTATAAACCTCCAACGATTTCTTATCCTTTTTCAATAATTGAAGGTGCTCTTGAATTATCTTTTGATCATTACGTCGTGCTGGACCTGTTTGTACGTCTACTGGTGCGTGGCTATGAACTTTTAACGTGGTTTGGTCGATGAGTGGTAAAAGATATTCCCACTTCAAATTTTTCTTTTGTAAATGATCATGCGCAATCGTGAAGCATGCATTCACAAAATTATTCACGAACACAGCAGCTAAATGTAATTCCTTACGCTGATCACTACTCAGTACATAAGACTTTTTTGAAAGTCGTTTTGCTAATCGTAAAAGCTTCTTTTCTGTAGCCGGATTATTACCTTCAACAAATACAGGTATTTCATTCCAGTTAACTTTTACCTTCGGACTAAATGTTTGCAATGGATATAAAACACCATTGTTTCCTTTGTGCTTATTTAAATCGCTTATAGGCGCTGTTCCGGAAGTATGCAACAAAATGCCACTGTAGTTTTTAAAGTTTGGCACAAGCTCTTTAATGCTGCTATCTGAAACGCAAAGTATAACCGCATCTGCATTTAAATTAAGCAGAGAAATGTCTTCAATAAAATCAAGCTTGTGTTTTTTGGCTAATGACTTTCCCGTTGAATGGTTTCTAGAAAATAATTGTTGTACCTTAATTCCTTTTTCAAGTAAACGAGGAATAATATGTGAAGCTAAGTTGCCCGATCCAACAATGCTTATTTTCATGAAGCTCGTTTTAGGTCTGAAATCTGTTTACGGATTGCAATCCAAGTCCCAACAAACATTAAAATACATCCAATCCACAAAATATTTATACCTGGGAAAATCAAAGCTTTCATGATGATGAAATCACGACTGTTGCTTTTCTTCTCCGATAAGCTAACTTCAAATTTGTTCGCTTGAGTATCAATAGAGGTAAAGTCGAATTTTAATCCTAGTTTTTCAATTTCTGTTGGAACAGTTATTTTTTCATTGCCACGAATAACAAAAATAGGTTCTGTCAAATAATTATTTTTATTGATATCAGTAACCTTAATTTTTAATCCTAATGCGATATCAGATTCGATAAGTGAATTTACTTTTCTATCAACCGCTTTATCAATCTCCAATAAAGTAAATAAACTATTGCTTACAACAATCGTGTCGCCAACTGCCATTAAGTGTTTCTTGGGCTCTTTGTAACCTTTTTCATCCACCTGATTTTTGTTTTCCATCTCTGCATAGGTTACATGCGTGTAGATATCTTTGTGCAAGAAATGGCGAGTTGCAGGTTCACTCACATTCCCCATTCGTTCGTTCAGTTGAATAAATGGCTTCAAGGAAAATTCTTTCGTAAAGCCACCAGCGTTATGATTGGCTTTTAAATATTCTACCTCGTAATATTGATTAATCCCTTCTTTTTCTTTGCCTTTATAAGTCACATAATATTCACCCATCGCTAATGTATCACCTTGATACAACAAAATGTTTTCTTTGTTTGGAAAGTCTTTTCCTAAGTCGACATTTAATCTGTTTTCGCTGATGATTTCTTTTTTAGCATTGGATACTAAAGCACCTAAAAGAATTAATCCAATTCCAATATGTGCAACGCTACCGCCCGAAAAACTGAATTTGCCTTTTAAAACGCGAATCAAATAATCAAGATTAGCTACTATAGCCCATAATGAGGTCATGAATAAAATCGAGTGTTGAACTCTCGAGAATCCAACGTAAATTTCAAAAACTATAGTAACGATCAATGATATACTAAAGCTAACGGCCAATTTTTTTGCTACGACATTCCAGTCAGATTGCTTCCATTTAAAGAACTGACTAACGGCTATCAGTAACGCAATAATCGCAGCTAAAGGTGTTTGCCATGAATTGTAAAAGTCAATCACATCAACTGGCGGTGCCATTTTTAATCCGAAGACTTTATTGATAACAGGTATCGATGTTGTGAATGTAATCTGTATTGCAGAAATCAATAAAACTAACATTCCCATAAACATCCAAAACTCACGACTGCTCAGAGCTTCATCTTCTGTTGGATTGCTAATTGCTTTTCGATGTACAATCAATAAAACGATAGTAAGTACAATGAAGAACAGCATGTATAACAGTAATTGTCCTGTCATTCCTAAGTTCGTAAATGCATGTACCGAGGTTTCACCAAGAATTCCACTACGAGTTAGAAAGGTAGAGTAGAGAACAAGAATGAACGATACAGCAAGTAACATGACTGCTGTGAATAAGGATGTTCCATTCTTTTTATAAATCAACATGACATGCGCTCCACCCACTAACGTAATCCAAGGTACGAGCGATGCATTTTCAACTGGATCCCACGCCCAGAAACCACCAAAGCTTAGTGCTTCATATGCCCAAGCGCCACCCATTAAAATACCGATTCCGAAAATGGCTATTCCGAAAAATGTCCAAGGCAGTGCTGGCTTAACCCACTCACGATACTGACGAGTTACTAATCCGCCCATTGCAAATGCAAACGGAATTGCAGTCGCGGCAAATCCTAAAAATAAAGTAGGAGGGTGGATTACCATCCAATAGTTTTGTAATAACGGATTTAATCCACGACCATCTTTTAGCTTAGCTAAATAATCAGGCAGGTGTATAAATGGCAAGTTGGCAAAGTCAGGATGATTACGCAATAAGATAAAAGGGTTAGATCCAATTTTAATATCACCAAATTGTAATCCCAGAAGCATTGATGCAAGAAATACCTGTATCATCATGATGAACATCATCGTTGGTGCTTCCCATTTTTTTCCTTTCCAAACTAACAAGATAGATAATACAACATGCCACACTGTCCAGATTAAAAAACTTCCTTCTTGTCCTTCCCATAAACAAGCCCACATGTACTTTTCAGGAAGTGCGGTGCTTGAATGTTGCCATACATAATAGTATTCGAAATAATGTGATTGAATTAAATAAAACAACAACGATATAATTCCGAAAACGCTGCATGCATGAATGAAAAAACTAAATCGTGCTAGTTTATTCCATGATGGTGATTCTTCCTGATTGCGATAAATCTGAAAAGCGTATGATAACATTGCAACGATAGCAGCAGTGAATGATAAAACGACAAATGCGTTTCCAATTTTGCCGAACATTAAATGCTCGTTTAAGTACTGTATTCCCATCTATGCTAAGAGCTTATTTATTGAGGTCGCTGTGATTCGTTTGTCATCTCCTGACTTTCGCTTTCTTCTGTTTTATTGTACTTCGAAGGACATTTCATTAAAACTTGCGATGCGATAAAATCATCACCTTTCATTTTTCCAACTACCACAATTCGTTCTGCTTTTTCAAAATCTTGAGGTTTGGTTCCGTTGTAAAAAACCCTCTTTTCAGTTCCAATAGTATCTGTCATAAAAAAGCCAAACACGTTCGCATCTTTCTCTGGATTATAAATAAATTCTTTTTGAAGATTTACTTTGCCTATGATATGATATGTGCGATCTGGTTTTTCTGCAGCTGTATTAAAGCTTACATAGGTCCCTGATTCACTAACAGTACTGATAATAACGCCCAATAAAATGGCAATTAAAACTATTAAGGCGATGTGTATTTTTTTCATTTCGATTTATCGAATCAAATGAGATTTTATTTCTGATTAATTTTTTCTTCGAGCTTAGTTACTTTTCTGTCTATCAGAATAACATAAGCAGTAAGGATGGTTATAACGATAGCGGCTACTATAGCAACAACATAAATTTTTCCATTCGCATAAAGTCCGTCTGCCATCTCAACTTGATTTGCTTCTTGTGCATGTGCTGAAACTAACACAAACAAAAACAGTATGGAAAGTATAATTGTTTTTTTCATAATTAATTTTCTTCTGTAACTTCTTTTATTCTTCGGATACGAACTTTTAAACTCATTAACCAAGTTCCTAATAAACACCAACCAATTACTGCAGGATAAAATACCATGCGCATATTCGAATCTAAATCGTATTTGTTGAAGCCTGGATTGCCTCCCTTACCAGGATGAAGCGAGTTATACATTTTGGGAATAACCATGATGAATACAAACATCATCACAAACGCAAAAATCGCATAGACACTGGCAATTTTTGCCTTTTTATTTTCATCAGGAATTGCATTACGCAAAATAAAATAAGCAGCATACATTAAAATAGTAGCAGCTGTACCATTTAATTGCGGATCATTTGTCCAAGGTGCGCCCCATGTATAATTGGCCCAAACCATTCCTGTTATTAAACCAGCTGCTGCAAATACCATTGCCATTTTACCTGATTCTTCAGCAACGATGTCGTGATAGCGATTTAAACTGCTCAAATATTTTATGGAATAAATTGCATTGATCAACATCAATAGCATCATCGCCATCCACATCGTAACATGAAAATATAAGTTTCGTATTGTTTCATGCAATACAACCATGGCAGGTACTTCGCCTATAAATCCGTAATAGCAGGTGTACACTAAACACACGATTGCGATGATTTTCCACCACCAAGCACGAGCAATTTTGTTTTTGTAAAACGAGTCCATTTTATTCACGCCAAAGATAAGGAAACAGTAAGTAGGATAGGAGTACAGTAATCAAATTTAAACTGATAAGTACGATAAATAATTGCTGATTAACCAACCAATCGAAACCGTTAATGGCATTCATTGAACATTGTATGATAATGCTTAAAAGTGGGAATAGCAATGGAAATCCTAAAATAGCGAGCAAAGCAGCGTTATTATTGGCTTTAGAAACAATTCCTGCAACCATGGTTAATACAGTTGATAATCCGATGGAGCCTAATAAAATACTTAATAGGTACTGAGCAGTTTGATCAATACTGATGGGGAATATAAGCTGAAAAATAAAAAAGTTTACCAGTGATAGTCCACTAATTAAGAGTAAATTATAGATAATCTTTGCAAGAATCAATTGCTTTGGCGAAAGCATGCTATAGTAATACAACTGTAATCCTTTTGAATCTTGTAAAAAGCTTTTAGCTATAGCATTTGTCGATGCAAATAACATAATTAGCCAAAATAAAGAATTCCAAGTTGTTAAATCGATGGTTTGTTGAAATGCGAGGTAGGTAACAAAAATACTGGCTAGTGAATAAATTAACAGGGCTGTAATGGATTGTTTATTTTTCCATTCTAACCTCGCTTCTAAAAGCACAAGTTGAGCAACTTTTCGACTAAACGACATTTCAATGCAAAGGTGCTATTTAATTTAATAATATTGCAAAAAAATAGACTCGAAAAAGCGAATCTTTTATTCGAATTTGTTTGTTTTTTATGTCAATGTAATTTGTTTAATTTTCAATTATGATAAAGCTCGATATATTAGCCTTTGGTGCGCATCCCGACGATGTAGAGTTAGGCGCAGGAGGAACAATTGCCTTGGAGGTTGCTAATGGTAAAAAAGTGGGAATTATCGACTTAACCCGTGGTGAACTTGGTTCGAGAGGTAGTGCTGATATTCGTGATAAGGAAGCAATTGAAAGTGCTCGTATTCTTGGAGTTGAAATGCGTCTGAACTTAGGGCTTCGTGATGGATTTTTTCTGGATAATGAAGTAAATCAGTTAGAGGTAATTAAGTGGATCCGTTATTTTAAACCGGAAGTCGTTTTGTGTAACGTGGTTAGCGATCGTCATACAGATCATGGAAAAGGCAGTAAGCTGGTATCGACAGCTTGTTTTTTATCAGGATTAAGAAAAATCGAAACACACTACGAAGGAATTTTGCAACAAGAATGGCGACCTAATGCGGTATATCATTACATACAAGACCATTATCATAAGCCTGACTTTGTTGTGGATGTAGAAAAATATCTTGATCAGAAGTTATCTGCAATTGGAGCATTTAAAAGTCAGTTTTATTCACTGGATCAAGATCAAAATGAACCACAGACGTTAATTTCTACTAAAGAGTTTATGGATTTTGTAATGGCGCGCGGATTAGATTTCGGACGACCTATAAATTCTCGTTTTGGGGAAGGTTTTCTAATTGAAAGATCGATAGGTGTTAATTCTTTATTTGATATAAAGTAACAGCGTTTTTTTAAGTTAATACAAATAAAAAACCCTGTAGTGAAAACTACAGGGTTTTTTAATATTAGTGATATACTAATTACTTAACCATTAAAGTGCGAGTTAATTTCTCAGCACCAACTGTTACAGAGTAAGTATATAATCCTGCATTGAAACCAGCAAGGTCTAATGTGATTACGTTAGTACCAGCGTTTAAGTTGTTTAACGTTTCAGTCTTAACTAATTTACCTAATACGTTATATAGTTCAACTGTTACATCAGAATTAGCATTTAAATTCAATTCGAAACGAGTTGTACCGTTAACTGGGTTAGGGTAGTTTTGGCTCATTGTGAATGAATTTGCAGTAGCGATTTCAGAAACACCAACTGGGTTAGTCCAAGATACGAAAATGATATCGTTAGTTGAAGTGTTTTGAGGACCATAAACTGAAGTATTGTTTACGAAATACTCAGGGCATGGGTCACGTTGATAAACGATGCTAACAGCGTTACCGTTGTTCTTAGCGATTGATGGCCAAACACCTTCTTGGTATTCTCCGTCACCACCTTGAGCAGCTGAAGGAACTAAATCTTCTGCAACAGACCAAGTAGCTCCCATATCTGAAGAGTACGTTAAGAAGATGTGACGTAATGCTGCATTGTAGTTAATAGTATCTGTAACTTCAGAAACTGCTGAGTATACTAAAAATACGTTATTGTTACCATCAAATCCAATTTGTGGGTGAATTGTTAAACCACCATTGCCATAACGGCCAAAAGGAAGGTCTGTTCCGTTACCAACAGGTAATGTGAACTGTCCGTCACCATCTTGATCAACTAAACCAGCAACTTCAGCAGGTGCAGACATACCTTCATTCCAGTACATAATACCAGATGTAGTTAAGAATACTCCTAAAGAAGTACCAGCAGTTGTATCATCATCTAAACAACGCATTAAGCTCCATGTAGCGTGAACCATTCCATTATTGTCTAATGTTACGTTCATATCACCAGCATTTGATAAGATTGTATCACCAACTCCATCTCCATCAACGTCAGAGATAAGTGGAGCATAGTCAGCAGCAGTGTTGTAAGCAGCGATTGGAGCAGCTTCGATGATAGTTTTTGTCCAAGTTGTTCCGTTGTCTGTAGATTTCCACATAACAACATCGCACATAAGATCACAAGCAGCGATAACTACCGTGTTTCCACTGCAATCGATGCTATAGTTTTCTGCACTGAAACCAGCATAGAAAGATGAATCACAACCAGGTAATACAACGTGTTGAATATCCCAAGTAGCACCACCGTCTTGTGAACGAGAATAAGTTAAAGGACCATTTTGACCTAAAACTGGAGTTGTTCCTGAACCTTGTGAGTTTACGATAGCGTGTACTGTGTTGCCATTAGCTCCACCAGCTGCCATTCTGAACCATACGTCTGCTCCTGGAGTTGTTCCACCAGCTGGAGTGTAAGTCGTCCAAGCACCAGCACCTTTAGTTCTGGTTAATAAAACACCAGCACCAGATCCATTGTGAGCTAAAGAGAATTCATTACCACCAGATACAGCTATATTAGCAAATCCAGTACGAACACCTTCAATACGCGCAGTAGGAATTGCTCCCCAAGCTGTACCATCATAATAGTTGTAACCAGTACCACGATCAGGGTATCCTGACTGGTTAGCTGAGAATGTCCAAGCTGCAGAAATAGTTCCGTCACCGTTGTTAACTAAACGACGAGCTGGTCCACGGTTAGATTGTAAATCATACAATGTGTTTCCAATTACAAACTCAGTTTGAGCTGAACTTGTTCTGTACGATTGAGAAACGCTTGCTGACGGTGCAGCAGGTACGCGCACTGGTGTGTAATTGTCAACGCCAGTTGTTTGCTTTTGAGCTTTAGCCACTTTGTTGTAACGGCTCGCATTCTTTAAGGTAACTTTGTTACCTGCGCGATTTTGAGCAGAAACAGAAAGTGCTACTGTTAATGCGATTCCGCAAAGTAGTAGTTTTTTCATGTTAAATGGTTTTAGTTATTGATTGTTAATTTAAATAATTTATTGTTATTCGGGTTGTAAAAACACTCGAACTACAAATCTAATAGTTTTTCGTTTATTTCCAAGTAATGATTTGTGTTTTTACCTAGAGAAAGTTTTCAACAAAAAAATAAAGTAAAATCGTGATTATTGTGAATATAATCCACTTGCCAAAATTTGTATATTGTTGAAAATCAATTTTTAGCCTTTTAAGTTGATAGGCAAGGATTAATTTTTCACTCAAAAATGCCACAAAAGTCCCATAAGCAATTCCAATAATTCCAAATTTCCACATTAAAATTACACTAGAAAAGATGTTAATAATGACTTCCCAATAGGCTGTTTTTAAAATTAAATCACGTCGATTGATAGCCATTAATACAGATTGAGGAAAAATCATTCTACTGACAATTAATAAGAGGTAAATATTGAAAATACTAGCACTTTGTTCAAATACATTACTAAAAAGTAATGGATACAAAAATTTACTGCAAACTAAAAAGACCCATGTTAGTGGGAATAGCACATTCATTAGTCGTGAACTTTGATGCTTTAAATCCTCAAGACCTGTTTTCAAATTATCTTGTTTTGCAATCTGACTTACCATTGCAAGACTGAGTGAATTTGCTAGTAGCAACGATAGTGGAAATTCTTTTGCTCCGTATTTGAAAATGGCAAAGGATTCACTTCCGAAATAATTAAGAACTAAAAAGCTATCGATATAGTCTGCTGATCCACTTATTAATAATCCGAAAATAAGTGGACTACATGACTTTAAAAATGACCAGTCTGGTTTAACTGTTAATCGGATTTTTTCGGATTGTAAATTGTAAATAAAAACTAGTGTTTTCCAAAGTGATATTCCAACCAGCGCATAGGTAAAGTTTTTAATTGTAGGATTCGTAAGTACTACGACTACCACTGCTAACAACTGTACACAAAAATTACCAATAGCATATAATGTTAGTTTGTTGGTGTTTTCTTTTATCAGATAATAATGTTCGTTGAAAAAAGTTAAGGTGTTAAGTAATATGAAAGAGCCAATTAATAGGATTGTAGGGTAGCCCAAACTGTAAGAATCATCAACTATTATAAGATAGGTAATTGCTACTATTGAAGATATAATTCCAAGGAAAAACTGAGTGCTTATTGTCCTGGATAATAGTCCGTTTTTATCTGATTCTTTGTGATAGTTTGAAAGTAAGGTTTGATAGATACCCCCAACCCAAAAGAAGCTAACAATAGCGCCTAAAAACAAAATGAATTCATATTGTCCGATAATAGGTAATGGAACACCAAATTTTGCCAATATAATTCCCGATAGGAATAGTCCTGCATACCTCGCAATCTGAAAGAACTGGAGATAATTAGCAATTGTCAACTTGTTGAATAGTTTTTGCACTTATTTATTTTTAATTCTTAATGAATTTCCAATCACAATAACATCTGAAAACCCCATCGATAATGAAGCTATCATTGGATGCAATAAACCTGTTGCCGCAAATGGTATTGCAATGATATTATAAATAAATGCCCAGAATAAATTTTGTCTGATAATTTTATTCGTGAATTCAGCAAGTATTTTTATTTTTTTAATTCCTGCTAAAGGATTTTTAGTCATTAATACAATTTCTCCGCTACTAATAGCGATTGAACTTCCATTACCTATGGCTAAACTTAAATTTGCTAAACTTAGTGCAGCCGCATCATTGATTCCATCACCAATCATAGCCACTGGATGTAATTTAGATTGCTTTTCGATATAGTCCGCTTTTTCCTGTGGCAATTGCTGGGCGAAGTAAGTTTCAATTCCTAGTTCTTTTGCTATTGACTCACATCGATTGTTTGTATCGCCACTTAACAAGGTGGTTTTTATATTTTGTGATTTCAACCATTCAATCACTTCTTTCGCTTCTAATCTTATTTCATCTTTTAACTCGATATAGGCTAGCAATTCTTTGTTTTTAAATAAATAGACCTGAAATTTTGAATCTGTTTTTATAGGAGCAAATTTACCACTACCTACATAATAATCGTTTCCTTCTTTGTCTTTAGCAAAAATTCCTTTGCCTTTTATTTCCTGAATATTCTGAAATCCAATGGAAGTAATTTTTTGTTCAGAATGCTGCAAATAGACTAGTATCGATTTTGAAATCGGATGACTGGAATATTGTTCTAATGAGTAAAGTATTGCTGGGGTTAATGCATCATTGTTAGTGTAGTTTATTTTTTCGATTTTGAATTTCCCAGTAGTAAGTGTTCCTGTTTTATCAAATACAATTTCTTTAATTTTCTGTATCTTATCGAATACATCGCCACCTTTAATCAGGATGCCTTTTTTTGCGGCATTTCCAATACTAACCGCTACAGCTGTAGGAATTGCTAACCCCATTGCGCAAGGACAAGAGATAACCAATACAGCAATAGCTCTTAACATCGAATTAGTAATTGAAATGTCAAATGCAAAATGATTAATTAAAAATGTGATAACTGAAATGCCAATCACCGTTGGAACGAATACCAAACTTATTTTATCACTAAGCTTTTGAATGGCTGGTTTTTTAAAAGTTGATTTTTTAACAAGGTCAATCATACTCGACAAGGAAGTATCCTTCCCACATTTTTCAACAATAAACTTTATCGAACCTTCTAATAAAATTGTACCTGCTAAAACTTTATCGTTAATTGATTTTGATTCAGGGATTGATTCTCCTGTTAAAGCAGATGCATCAACTAGTCCATAACCCTCGTAAATTAATCCGTCTGCTGGAATTTTATCTCCAGTATTAACAAGTATTAAATCATTCGGATTCAATAATTCAATTTCGACTTCTATTGATCCTTCATTACTGCTATATGCATTTGTTATTCTTCTGGCTTTTGAAGGTTGCATTTTAATCAAGGAAGCAATTGATGAATACGTACGCTTCAAACTTTTTTCTTCAATCAGATTTCCTATCAATACAAAGGTGATAATGGAGGCCGTTGTTTCAAAAAAATTATAAGTCATCCATTCGTCTAGCGATACTGCCAAAAAGTATCCTGCTATACTATATAGATAGGAGGTAAGAGCTCCCATCATTATTAATACATCCATATTAGGACGTAATTGACGTAATGATCCTAATGCACTTTTCCCGAAATGATTTAGTCCAATTATTAAAACCAAAGAAGATAAAATAATCTGAAATAAAAAGCTATGCATCCACGCCGAGCTAAGCACCATTGTTAGCCATAAGGGCAATGTAAAAGTCAGCGCAAATAAGGTCTTGATATAAAGTGGTGAATATTTATTTTCTGTCTGGATTTCTTCTTTAGTTCCTGAAGCATTATAGCCGAGCTTATTTATTTCCGAAATAATAAACGCTGTTTGTTGTTCACCGATGGTCTCAAATTCAACCTCGCCGCTTTCGTAAAAAACATGCACTCCTTTAACACCTTTACTTGTTAAGTGTCTGTCGATGCCCTGCGCACAACTAGAACAGGTCATACCTTTAACAGATAAAGTTGTTTTGTTTGACATAAAGCAAATGTAGCACTTCAGTAGTTAAAACAATCGAAAATGAGTCATTAGAATTTATTTTAAGCTTTTTGGTTTAATTAAAAATAATATTCTAATTTTGCACCTCGATACGGTGATTGTAGCTCAGTTGGTTAGAGCGCCTGATTGTGGTTCAGGAGGTCGAGGGTTCGAGACCCTTCATTCACCCTTAAAGGCCCTGATTTTCAGGGCCTTTTTTATTTTGAGGCTCTTCAAAATTCATTGATTTAAAGCTTTTTTAATGATTTGATAATCCCTAAATTTGCACACCCAAAAAAATCTATTATGTCAGCAACAAATACAAACTCTGATTTAATGCAAAGCTATGATCGTCAATTAGGCGAGTGGATTGAATCAGAAAAATCAGCAATTGAATTAATTCACATTATTGGCGATTTATGGTTCAATAAATCAATTGAGTTGGTCATCTTCAGAAATCAATTAGTAGACAGAAGTGCAAGTCAGATTATGAACCTGCACCAGTATGCACACGATTTCGTAAAGAAACCAATACACGTAAATAACACGTTAGCCATTGCAAGCGCTATTCGTGAAATGAATATTGCACCGTCAAAAATTGACGTAGGTAAGTTGGCTTTTGAATGGGAAAATGAAAAAGAAGGGAACGATCTTCAGAAGTTTTTAGATAATAAATTGGCATCATTCATTGGAGCAGATAAAATGCAATTGGTTCCTCGCGATGTGGTTTTGTATGGTTTTGGTCGTATCGGCCGTATCCTTGCTCGTGAGTTAGTAGCTCAGGCTGGTAAAGGAGAACAACTTCGTTTAAAAGCAATTGTAGTTCGTAGTCGTTCAGAAGATGATTTATCGAAACGTGCTGAGTTATTGAGAAATGACTCTGTTCATGGACCATTCCCAGGAACGGTAATCGAAGACAAAGAAAAAAATGCTTTAATCGTAAATGGTCACACCATTTATGTGATAGATGCAAAGAATCCTGAAGAAATCGATTACACAAAATATGGAATTAATAACGCCTTGTTAATCGATAATACTGGTGCTTCTCGCGATCGCGCTGGTTTATCGAAGCATTTATCTGCTAAAGGAGTTGATAAAGTTTTATTAACTGCGCCGGGTAAAGGTGATATTCCTAATGTGGTGTATGGTGTAAATCAAAAGAATCATGCAGCTGACGAAAAGATTTTCTCTGCTGCGTCTTGTACTACTAACGCAATTGTTCCAGTTTTAGAAGTGATTGAAAAAACGTTAGGAATTGAGCGCGGACATATTGAAACAATTCACTCTTATACAAACGATCAAAATCTATTAGATAATTATCATAGCAAATATCGCCGTGGACGTTCTGCAGCAATGAATATGGTAATTACAGAAACTGGTGCTGATAAAGCAGTTACTAAAGTAATTCCTCAGCTGGATGGTAAACTTACTGGTAATTCAGTGCGTGTACCAACCCCAGATGTTTCATTAGCAATCTTAAATCTTACCGTTAACAAAGAAGTTACTAAAGAAATGGTAAATGATATTTTGAAAGATGCTGCATTAAATGGTGCATTGGTAGAGCAGATTCAATTTATGCAAAGCAATGAGTTAGTTTCTAGCGATCTTATCGGTAATCCTTGTGCATCTATTGTAGATAGTCCTGCAACAATTATTTCTAAAGATAAAAAAGCGATGGTGCTTTATATCTGGTATGATAACGAGTATGGTTATAGTCGCCAGGTATTACGTTTTGCAAAATACTTGGCAGATGTAATTCGTTTGACTTATTATTAAGATTCAAAAACAATAAACAGAAAAGGCTCATCATTGATGAGCCTTTTTTTATTCTTCTCCGAGGAAAGATTTTAAATGCAGAGAGTTATTTCGTATTCTTAATTTTTTAAGTGCTTTCTCTTTAATCTGTCGCACACGCTCTCTCGATAAATCATATTTTTCTCCTATCTCTTCTAAGGTATAGGCTTCGTCTGATTCTAATCCGAAAAACAAAGAAATAACATCTTTTTCTTTTTCATCTAATACATTCAGTGATCGTTCAATTTCTTTTTTCAATGCTTGATTCATCATCATAGTATCCGCCTGAACGACTTCATTATTTTGAATAACATCTAGTAATGAATTGTCTTCTCCATTTAGTAATGGTGCGTCCACACTGACTTGTCGTGTTGAGATTCTGAATGCATCAGAGATTTTATCAACGGTCAATTCAGTGATAGCAGCCAGTTCTTCTAAGGATGGTTCACGTTCGAACTCTTGTTCGAGTTTTGTAAATGCTTTGTTAATCTTAGTAAGTGAGCCTAATTGATTTACTGGAAGTCTTACAATTCGGGAATTTTCTGAAATAGAATGCATGATGCTTTGACGAATCCACCATACTGCATAGGAAATGAATTTAAATCCTCTTGTTTCATCAAATCGTTGGGCTGCTTTGATGAGACCTACGTTTCCTTCGTTGATTAAATCGGGTAGGGTCAGACCTTGATTCTGATATTGCTTTGCTACTGAAACAACAAATCGCAAATTAGCTCTTGTTAATCGATCTAAAGCAACCTCATCACCTTCGCGAATTTTCTTTGCTAATAATATTTCTTCATCTGAAGAAATCATTTCCTCCTTCGCGATATCAGCTAAATATTTCTCAAGAGAGGCACTGTCTCTGTTGGTAATCGATTTTGTGATTTTCAGTTGTCTCATGGTCGATGTTTTTTTAAAAACTGAAAATTGCTGGCTCTGTGAATCGGTATTGTAAAGGACCGATATAACAAATTTAAACTAATTTCTAACAAATAAAAAAGCGGAAGAAAATTCTTCCGCCCTTTTAACCAACAAACCTAAAATGAAGACTAAACTATAATCCAAATCCGTAATATGCTTTCATGCCATTCTCATAAACTCCTTCAATTAAAACACCCCCTTTTTTATCCTTCAGATAATTCATTACGTCTGATGTAGATTTCATAGGTGTATTATCAATCGAGGTAATTATAAATCCTTGACGAACACCCGAAATTTTTAATTTTCCAGACTGCAGTTCTTTTATTTTTACTCCTGAATCAATTCCTAATTTTGCTAACTCATCATCACTTGCATTTTCTAATGTTGCTCCTAAAGCATTACCAATTTCGTTTTTAACCATTAATGTATTACCATCTTTATTCTTTAGTACAACATCAATTACTTTTTCCACATCATTTCTCAATACGGTAACACTTATTTTATCACCTGGTCTAAATCGACCAACTTGTTCTTGTAAAGCAGGTGCTGTTTTAATCACTACACCATTAATTTTTGTGATAACATCGCCAATTTTAATTCCTGCATTTTGTGCCGAGCCACCATCTGTTAATCCGTCAACATAAACACCATCTAGTTTTTTAATCGACTTTTCCTTTGCGAAATCAGCATCGATATCTTTAATACTTACACCAATAAATCCTCTTTGTACCTTCCCGAATTCTAATAAATCATCAACTACTTTTTTTACAATTGTTACAGGTATAGCAAACGAATAACCTGAATAAGATCCAGTGTTCGATGCAATGGCAGCGTTAATTCCAACGAGTTCACCTTTTGTATTAACCAAAGCTCCACCACTGTTACCTGGATTCACTGCAGCATCTGTTTGTATGAAAGATTCAATAGGGAATTTTTGATTAGGTAGAATGTTGATATTCCTGGCTTTTGCACTGACAATTCCTGCAGTAACGGTTGACGTTAGATTAAAAGGATTACCCACTGCTAAAACCCATTCTCCCACTTTAACATTATCAGAATTACCATAAGCAGCATAATTTAATCCTTTCTCATTGATCTTTAAAAGCGCTAAGTCGGTAGAAGGGTCCGTGCCTATTATTTCTGCTTTATATGTTCTTTTATCATCGAGCGTTACTTCTACTTGATTTGCATTTTCAACTACGTGGTTATTGGTAACTATATAACCATCATCAGACAATATAACTCCCGAACCAGTGGACTGTTGCTGCTGTTGTTGTTGTGGCATTGGCTGTCCCCAGAAGAATTGAAATGGATCAAATGCCTGAAAATTATTTTGGTTTTGGTAAGTTGTTTTTACGTGTACTACCGTTGATACTGTATGTTCCGCCGCCACTGTGAAATCGAGATTCCCCGGAATAGTTGCTTCGTAATTGACCGATTTAATTGGTGGTTGTACATGTTGTCTTTTTACAAATAGTGAACTGCCATTCGTTGAAGTACTTAAAATACTTGCACCTGCAATACTGCCTGCGGCTGCCACTATAAATACAATCGCATAGTTTTTAAAAGATTTCATAGCTATATTCTGTTTTGTTTGGAGGTATAACGAAATTTTTGAGCAAAATTATATTTCAATTTCTTTTGATTTCTAACTTTAACAATCGTTTAACAAGGCCAGTTTTTTTGATTAATTTAGCCAATGAAATCGGAGTGTTCGTTTTAAATAAGTTTATAGCATGCAATTAAAATTTTATAAATATCAAGGTACAGGTAACGACTTTGTTATAATAAATAATTTTCAAGGATTAGTTGATTTATCCAAAGAGCAAAGAGCAAATATCTGTGACCGTAAGTTTGGTGTTGGTGCTGATGGATTGATGTTATTGGAAAAGTCGAATAAGTACGATTTTGAAATGAAGTATTATAATGCTGATGGTAAACTAGGATCAATGTGCGGTAATGGCGGACGATGTATAGTTAAGTTTGCACAGGATATTGATTTGATTGGTGAACATGCTATGTTTCTAGCATATGATGGAGTGCATGAAGCAAGTCTTGATAACAACGGAATCGTTTTTCTTGAAATGAACGATGTGAATAATCTTATTAAAATTGATAGTACTTCTTGCGAATTAAATACAGGTTCTCCTCATTTTGTATCCTTTGTAAAAGATGTTTTAGCTATGGATGTTTTTAAATCGGGAAGAGAAATACGTTACAACGATAAGTACGCTAATGATGGAATTAATGTGAATTTCGTAAGTGTTAATGGTGAACAATTGAGCATTCGTACCTATGAGCGAGGAGTGGAAAATGAAACATTGAGTTGTGGTACAGGGGTTACAGCAGCGGCGATTGCAGCATATCATTTAGGACTAATTAAATCCACATCAGTAAATGTTAGTGCTGTGGGTGGCGAACTTTCAGTTTCATTTGAGTGTGCTGATAATCACTTTACGAATGTTGTTTTAGCTGGACCCGCAACTAAATCTTTTGAAGGAACAATAGAACTATGATAAGAGGAACATCTGTTTTGTTACGCGCTATGGAACCATCGGATGTCGATCTGATGATGATTTATGAAAATGATCCAGAGAACTGGGCGGTTAGTGGTACCGTTAGTCCGTATAGCCGTTATACAATTGAGCAGTTTTATGAGAATGCCACCCAAGATATTTTTACTTCAAAGCAATTGCGTTTGGCAATAGAAATGACTTCTGAGTCAGAACGTCATCGAGGTAAAACAATTGGTTTTGTCGATTTGTTCGAGTTTGATCCGTTGAACAGAAAAGCTGGAATTGGAATTCTGATTGGTGATTACGAAGAACGTAGAAAAGGATATGCTCGTGAGGCCTTAGATTTACTTATCCAGTATGCATTTAACACACTTAACATACATCAGATCTATTGTCATATTGAATTGTCGAATGTAGCAAGTATTAGATTGTTTGAGCGAACAGGCTTTGAAAAATGTGGTGTACTAAAAGATTGGGTAATGAATAACAGTCGTTGGCACGATGTAGTGATGATGCAAAATATTTCATCAACCATATAAAACTATGCGCAGAATACAATTTATTAAGTTAGGATTCACTGTTCTTGTAGCAGGGGCTTGCTTATTCAATTGGTTTTGTTCATCAGAAAAAAAGATTGAAGATCCCTATAAAAGAACAACCTATGCTAATCTTTCTGATACTGTAAAGTATGTTGGTATGGAAACTTGTAAAGGATGTCATACAGGCATACATGCAACGTTTATTCATACAGGAATGGGTTTGTCGTTTGATGCAGCAACTAAGCAAAAATCATCCGCTGATTTTTCAAATCATCCTGTCGTACACGATCAATATAAAAATTTATCATACACGCCTTTCTGGGAAAATGATTCTCTTTATTTTTTAGAATATCGATTAGAAGGAGCAGATACGGTTTATCAGCGCAAAGAAAAAATCAAATACATTGTAGGATCTGGTCAACATACTAATTCACATATATGGGAATCGAATGGTTATTTGTATCAGGCTCCTATGACTTTTTATACGCAAAAGAAAAAGTGGGATTTGCCTCCTGGATTTGAAGATGGCAATAATACACGCTTTAATCGTATTATCGGATTAGAATGCATGAGTTGTCACAATGGTTATCCAACGTTTGAAGAAGGTTCCGAAAACCAATATTCATTTGTGAAAAACGGTATCGATTGCGAACGTTGTCACGGGCCAGGCAGTTTACATGTGCGTGAAAAAAGTTCTGGAATTTTAATTGACACATCAAACGCTATCGATTATTCAATCGTTAATCCTTCTAAGCTTCCAATCGATTTACAATTTGATGTTTGTCAGCGATGCCATGTGCAAGGCAATACAGTGTTGAATGAGGGAAAATCATTTTTTGATTTTAAGCCCGGTATGAAGTTGTCGTCTGTAATGAATTTGTATATGCCCATTTATGAGGGCAACGCTTCAGCACATATTATGGCTAGTCATGCAGAGCGATTAAAACAAAGCAAGTGTTTTATCGAAACGATGAAGAAGGTAGATGCACAAGGCAATTCTGCTAATCTGGCTTTAAAGCCTTACAAGAACGCACTTACTTGTATTACTTGCCATAATCCGCATGTAAGCGTAAAGCAAACCAATAAAGATGTTTTCAATGCAACTTGTCGTTCTTGTCATGGAGAAAGTAAAAAGCCTGATTGTTCATTGTCGCTTGATAAACGTAAAGTTAAAAACAACGACTGTGTGAGTTGTCATATGCCTTTTAATGGTGCAACGGATATCCCTCACGTTAGTGTTCATGATCATCGTATTGCTGTTCCTTTAGAAAATAAGGAGATTGAGAGCATTAAAAAGTTTATTGGTATTACAGCTATCAATAATCCTAATCCTCCACGTGAATCAAAAGCACAGGCTTATATTAACTATTTTGAAAAATTCGGAATGGGTCCGTCCATGCTTGATTCTGCCTTGGTTTATTTAAAAGAGAATGGAAAGATTGATATCAATAAAAATATCACAAAGCTGATTCATATTTACTATTTGAAAAAAGACTACGCAACAGTTATTAAATATGTTGATCAGGTAAAATCATTAAAGGATAAGTTGAAAATAAAGCAGTATGATAATTACTATGCATGGACAGCCTACCGAGTAGGGGAGTGTTATCAGCAAATAGGAAATAATACGAGTGCTAAGCAATATTTTGAGTTGGCTTACGAGCAGGCTCCTTTAATTCCCGACTTTGCCAATAAATATGCAAGTGCACTCGCATCAAGCGGAGATTATTCAAATGCTCGTAAAATATATTTGACGGTAATAAAACAGCAACCGAAGTATGCACCAGCTTATTGTAATTTAGGCTACTTAGTTTTAATAGCCGATAAGAATACCGCAATGGCAATGAGTTATTATGACAAAGCGTTGGTATTGGATCCTGACTATGAAGCAGCTTTGTCAAATAAAGCGGCCTTGCTCGCGTTTACAGGTGATAAACAAAACGCAGTTAAAATACTCAACCGACTATTAAAACGAAATCCTTCAAATGTTCAAGCAAAAGAACTTTTGAAATCGTTAAATACAATTCAATAATCATGTCGACAAAATCGTTTAATTATAAAAAGTACTTTGTAATAATTATTATGATGGTAACACTGGGTACTTCTTTTTTAGGCATCATAGCTTATCTCAAATTTCTTTCGCCAGTAGTTAGGAATATAGATATTAATGATCCCTTTGTTTACATTCCAACAGGTGCTGATTTTACAGATGTAGCTGCAATATTGAAAAAGAAAAAATTGATTGATAATGTAAATGATTTTTCATGGTTGGCTAAACAAATGAAATACGTTAATAACATCAAGCCAGGCAAGTATAAATTACATAATGGAATGAGCAATAAAGAAATTATTCAATTGCTCCGAGCAGGTCGACAAGAGCCAGTTAAATTGTCGATTAATAATATTCGTAAACTCGATGGATTAGCATTACTAATTTCTTCAAAATTAGAGGCGGATTCAAATTCTGTAGTTGAGTTGTTTAATGATTCTAATTATTTAAGTCAACATGGATTTAATACTTACAATGCCATTGGTGTAATAATTCCCAATACCTATGAGTTTTATTGGAATACAAGTGCTGAAGAGTTTTTTGAAAGGATGTTGAAGGAGTATAAAAATTTCTGGACAGATAACAGATTAAAGATGGCGAGAGATTTAGGATTAGATCCAAAACAAGTTTCAGTAGTTGCATCCATAGTAGAAAAAGAAACACGTCAAAATGATGAAAAACCTATTCTTGCAGGTATATATTTAAACCGATTAGCGCAAGGATGGAAGCTCGAGGCTGACCCAACATTGGTTTATGCTGCGAACGATTTTACCATCAAACGTGTTTTAAATGTTCATAAGCAAATTAATTCGCCCTATAATACCTATTTGAATTTTGGTTTACCTCCAGGTCCAATTTGTACTCCTTCAATTGAGTCTATTGATGCAGTATTAAACAGAAAAGAAAGTAATTATATGTTCTTTTGTGCGCGAGAAGATTTTTCAGGATACCATAATTATGCTTCTACCTATAGTGAACATTTGCGTAATGCACGAACGTTTCAAGCCGCTCTTAATCGCAGAGGAATCAAAAAGTAGGAGCTGTTTACATGCTGAATATTTTTTAACTTTACAGCATGAAAATTGGCATCATCAGAGAAGGAAAAATACCTCACGACAAGCGCGTTCCATTCACACCCGTACAATGTAAATTTCTTTTAGAAACCTATTCTGATTTACAAATTGCTGTTCAGCCTTGCCCTTATAGATGTTATACCGATGATGAATACAAAATGCAAGGAGTTACTTTGCAGGACAATTTATCGGATTGTGATATTTTGATGGGTGTTAAAGAAGTGCCTGTTGAGAATTTAATTCCCAATAAAAAGTATCTGTTTTTTTCACATACCATAAAAAAGCAACCTTACAATAAAAAGCTTTTACAAGCTGTTCTAAAAAATAACATTCAACTTATCGATTATGAATGTTTAGTTGATGAAAATTTTAATCGTGTAATTGGTTTTGGAAGGTATGCCGGTATAGTTGGTGCCTACAATGGTATCATGGGCTACGGACTTAAATACGGCATGTTTGATTTGAAGCCAGCTCATCTTTGTCATGATAAAAAAGAGTTGTTTCATGAGCTTGAAAAGGCTAATCTTCCGAATATAAAAATAGTAGTAACCGGTGGTGGGCGTGTTGCTAATGGAGCATTAGAAACATTAGGTGCGCTTGAAATTAGAAAGGTAACACCTTACGAGTTTTTGAATTATACGTTTAGAGAACCTGTGTACGTTCAAATTCATAGTAAGGATTTTCATGCCTTAAAGAATGGAGCAGGGTGGAGCAGTGCTGAGTTTTACAATCAACCGGAATTATTTAATTCTACTTTTTCTACACCAGGGTCCTATGCAGATAATTGTGATTTGTTAATTCATTGTACGTATTGGAATCCGAAAGCGCCTGTTTTATTTACAAAGGAACAAATGAAAGGGCCTATGTTCAAGGTTAGTGTTATTGCAGATGTTACATGTGATATTGACGGAAGTATTCCTTCAACAACGCATCCTTCAACAATTGAGAATAAATTTTACGGATATAATCCGCATACGGAGAAAGAAGACGAAGCTTTCGCACCTTCTACGATTACAGTTATGGCGGTAGATAATTTACCTTGTGAATTACCTCGTGATGCTTCAGAAGGTTTTGGAAAAGATCTGATGGAAAAAGTAATTCCTTCGTTGATAGGTAATGATAACGGACTTATCGAACGCGGAACAATTACAATTGAAGGAAAACTAACTTCTCGTTTCGAATATTTAGCTGATTACGCAGCGAACTAAGCAGTAATAGTCTTTAGTTGAGTAATTGCTTCAGTCGGATTTGAATGACCGAATACGGTGTTGCCAGCCACTAAAACATCAGCACCACACTCAACCAATTTACGGGCATTATTAAAATCAACTCCGCCATCAATCTCAATGAGTGTTGTAGCGTTATTTTGAATAATCAGATTTTTCAGTGCTTCAACTTTTGCATAGGTTTGTTCAATAAACTTTTGTCCACCAAAGCCTGGGTTTACCGACATGATACAAACTAAGTCGATGTCTTTAATTACATCAGAAAGTAAAGAGATATTCGTATGAGGATTGATTGCAACACCCGCCTTAACGTTTAGTGCTTTTATTGCTTGAAGGCTACGATGTAAATGCGTACATGCTTCATAATGAACAGAAATTACAGCTGCACCTGCATCTGCAAAGGACTTCAAGTATTGATCAGGATTAACAATCATCAAATGCACATCCAAAGGTTTTTGAGCATGCTTTTGTATTGACTTTAGTACAGGAAATCCGAAGGAAATATTTGGTACAAAAACACCATCCATAATATCGATATGAAACCAATCGGCAGCGCTATTATTTACCATGTTTGTATCTCTTTCAAGATTTCCAAAGTCGGCTGAAAGCATGGAAGGAGCGATTAGTGCAGGCATATCAAATATTTTTTGCTAAACTACAAAACATTTTCTTTTAAAAAGACAACCCCGCATCTGTAGTGCGGGGCTGACTAAAACTAAACCTAAAAACCAATATTTTT
Source organism: Bacteroidota bacterium (assembly GCA_046052065.1). Lineage (GTDB taxonomy): Bacteria > Bacteroidota > Bacteroidia > AKYH767-A > OLB10 > CAINEC01. The sequence goes on from JBJOND010000003.1 coordinate 26,513, forward strand.
TATCCGAGATATGTTTTTAAAATCTTACTTCTTGAAGTATGTTTTAATCTGCGGATTGCTTTTTCTTTTATTTGTCGTACTCGTTCGCGAGTTAATTCGAATCTTTCTCCTATTTCTTCCAACGTTAAGGCAGAATCAGCAAGTCCAAAGTACAAGCGAATTACATCCGCTTCACGTGGTGTTAAGGTAACCAAGGCGCGTTCGATTTCTCTTTTTAAAGATTCATTAATTAAATTGTTTTCTGGAGAGGGTGCTCCCTCATCACCTGGCATTACGTCCATTAATGTTCCATCCTCACCTGTAATCAATGGTGCGTCCATTGAAATATGTCGGCCTGATGAACGCATAGTATCTGTTACATCAGCAACTGTAATGTTCAAGATTATAGACAATTCCTCGTTTGTGGGTTCTCTTTCGAACTCTTGTTCTAATTGAGAGAACGCACGATTGATTTTATTAATGAATCCTATTTTATTTAAAGGCAAACGAACTATTCTTGCTTGTTCAGCTAAGGCTTGTAAAATACTTTGACGAATCCACCATACAGCATAGGAGATAAATTTGAATCCTCTTGTTTCATCAAAGCGTTGTGCAGCCTTTATTAAACCAAGGTTACCTTCGTTGATTAGATCACCTAATGTTAATCCCTGGTTTTGATATTGCTTTGCAACAGAAACCACGAAACGTAGATTTGCCTTTGTTAAACGTTCTAAAGCTAATCGGTCGCCTTCACGAATTCTTCGTGCTAATTCCACTTCATCTTCAGCTCGTAGTAATTCTACTTTGCCGATTTCCTGAAGGTATTTATCAAGCGAAGCTGTTTCGCGATTGGTTACTTGTTTCGTAATTTTTAGCTGTCTCATTGTATTTCAAATTTGACAACCTTAACGACAGCACGGTTAAATGGTTGCAAAAAATGAAATAGCTATTTGTAAGGAAAAGCGGGTTTGTTGTTCATTTTATGCTAAATGCAATAGTGTTTTTGATACCTAAGGTATTATTCATTACAGGTAATTTTCAAATGTTGAAGGCACAAAAAAAGTCCCGCAATGCGGGACTTTCAGAGGTAAAACCAATTTAAATGGTTCTATCTGGATGTTAAATTTTGAACAAATTATAACAAAACCTTACGAGATAAGCGATACTTACCTGTTTTCTTATCTATTTCAACAAGTTTAACTTGAATAATTTCTCCTTCCTTTAAAACACCTTCCATAGATGGTAGTCTATCTTTAGAAATTTCAGAGATATGAAGTAAACCATCTTTACCAGGCATAAATTCAACGAATGCACCGAAAGTAGTAATCGTTTTTACTTTTCCTTCGTAAGTTTCTCCAACTTCAGGCTCAGCTACAATTCCCTTAACCCAGTTTAATGCTGCATCAATGGATTGCTTATTTGGAGAGGCAATTTCAACGACACCTTCATTATTAACTTCTTCAATAGAGATTGTTGCTCCAGTTGTGCGCTGAATTTCCTGAATGATTTTTCCACCTGGTCCGATAACCGCACCGATATATTCTTTAGCAATTCTTAAAACGACAATGCGAGGTGCATGTGCTTTATAGTCTTCGTTTGGCTGAGCAATAGTCTTCGACATTTCATTTAAAATGTGCAAACGACCCGCTTTTGCTTGTTCTAAAGCTTGTAATAAGATATCATATGGAAGACCATCAACTTTTAAATCCATCTGGCAAGCACAGATACCTTTTTCAGTACCCGTTACTTTAAAGTCCATATCACCTAAGTGATCTTCATCGCCAAGAATATCACTTAAAACGGCGAAGTTTCCTTTACCATCTGTAATTAATCCCATCGCAATACCTGAAACTGCAGCCTTTAATTTAACACCTGCATCAAATAATGCCAACGAACCAGCACAAACAGTAGCCATTGATGAAGAACCATTTGATTCAAGGATATCAGAAACAATACGAACAGTATAAGGATTCAGGTCATCACCAGGCATCATTTGCTTTAACGAACGCATCGCTAGGTTACCATGACCCACCTCACGACGACTTGTTCCTCTGTTAGGCTTTACCTCTCCAGTACTGAAGCCAGGGAAGTTATAATGTAATAAGAACTTATTCTTTCCTTGGTACATTGCCTGATCGATAATTTGCTCGTCAAGTTTAGAACCTAGTGTTACAGTAGTTAACGATTGAGTTTCACCTCGTGTGAAAACAGCAGAACCATGAGCTGATGGTAAGTAATTGACTTCAGACCAGATAGAGCGGATGTCCGTTAATCCACGTCCATCTAAACGAATCTTTTCTTTTATAATCATATCACGAACAGCTTCTTTCTCAACATCATGATAATATGTTTTGATGAATCCCATTTTAGCAGCTAATTCTTCTTCAGTAAACTGAGAACAGAATTCTACTAAAACTTCTTTAAAAGCAAACTTGCGGGCATGCTTATCAGGATTACAACGACGAGCAACAGCATAAACTTTATCGTATGTTTCTTTCCATACTTTTTCACGAAGTTCTTCATCATGTGTTTCATGAGAATAGTTACGCTTCGTCACTCCAAGCATTTCAGCTAATTCAATCTGAGCCTGGCATTGTACTTTGATAGCTTCATGAGCAAATCCAATAGCTTCAGCCATTTCTTTCTCGCTCACTTCTTTCATTTCTCCTTCAACCATTAGGATATCCTTAGCCGTACCTGCCACGATTAAATCTATATCAGCAGTAGCCATAGTTGAGATAGGAGGGTTAATAATAAATTGACCATCGATACGGGCAACACGAACTTCTGAGATAGGTCCGTTAAACGGAATATCAGAAACTGCTATGGCAGCAGATGCAGCTAATCCAGCTAAGCAATCTGGAGCTACTTCCATATCGGCAGAAATTAAATTTACCATTACTTGTGTGTCAGCATGGTAATCATCTGGGAATAAAGGGCGAAGTGCGCGGTCAATTAAACGAGAAATTAAAATCTCGTTATCATTTAAGCGAGCTTCGCGACGGAAAAATCCACCAGGGAATCTTCCAGCAGAAGCAAACTTCTCTTGATAATCAACAGTTAAAGGCATGAAATCCACACCTGGTTTTGCATCGGGACTAGATACGACAGTAGCTAGTAACATACAATCTCCCATTCTTAATACAATTGAACCATCAGCTTGCTTGGCAAGTTTACCGGTTTCAATACTAATTTCCCTTCCGTCCGCTAGTTTGAAGGTTTTTACGACAGCGTTTTGTGACATTTTTTTGCAGCTTTTTTTACAGCGTTTGACAGCTTTTGATTTATAATACTTATGAATTAAATCGGTGGTAATAAAACGAAAAAAGGCAAATTCAATTTGAATTGCCTCTTTTCATTTATCGTTGTGGCGACATCGCCTTATTTACGAATTCCTAGTTCAGCGATAATAGCACGGTAGCGATTGATATCTGTTTTGTATAGATAATCTAATAAGCTACGACGCTTACCAACTAAACGAATTAATGCACGTTGCGTAGAGAAGTCTTTCTTGCTAGTCTTTAAGTGACTAGTTAAATGATTGATTCTATGAGAAAACAATGCAATTTGACCTTCTGCTGAACCTGTATTGGTTTCGCTATTACCGTGTTTTTTGAAAATTTCTTTTTTTGCTTCTGAAGTTAATAACATGATTCTTCGGTGATTTTCTTTTTATTATTGGAGGGCAAAGATATAAACCAAATTCTTATTAAACAATAGATTGAAGTGTATTTTTATTAACGTATCAAAGAAATCATTAAGCGCTGTTTGTTGGATAATTAGGTGTCGAATATCAATCCTGTAAATTAAAATTAAATAAATCTATAACAATCAGTATATCAGTTTTTAGTATTGTTTAATTGAATAATACTTTAATTAGTAAACTCTGTTTATTCAAAGAAATAATCACTTTGAATTTCTTTAATTTGCCAAACATCTAATTGAAGTAAAAGAAAAAATTTCATCTGAACCCAACGTGCTGCCGACTTCGGATTCGTTTTTATCTGATAATCTACATAAATAATCGCTTGTTCTTCATCATAATTATTTAAAGTCAGTCGATTGCTCTTAATAATCAGGTTTCCGTGCCTCAACTTGAACCCAAGTTCAAGATTTTCCCATAATTCATAGCTGGAATGTATCCCATTAATAATTAAATGTTCACTTAAAATTGGGTATAATCTTCTCCATGGAGCTTCAAAAAAAATCAAATTAAAGGCATTAACTGTATTGAATAAAAAGTTTAGGTTAAGTGTCAATATATCTTCAAAATCAATTTCTTGTATGTATTTAATCGATTTAATTTCTTTTACTTTGATGGTCACTATATACTCACTCAGGAGTTTGTAATAGCAGATATCATCATACAGGTATCGATGATTAAACCGTACTTTTTGGAATTTCATCCGCTTCTTTAATTTCTCGAGATTCTCTAGGTTTCTTTTAATACTCAAGTCTTCATCAAAAAGTGGAGGATAGTCTAGAAATTCTAGCAAATTGATTATTCCAGCACCTTTGATCCTTTCTTCTGATTCTTGTAAATGCTTGGGATGGTAGCGATTAAACTGTCTTGCTGCAGCATTTAACTTTATTTTTGATTCAGCTGATGGTTGCATACTTTCATATTTAGAAAAACGAAAGTATAATCAGGGTTAGCGATTATTCGGTAACAAACGGATGTAAGCGTTTAATGACGTCGGTTGTGATAACGTTTAGGATGCAAGATTTCTTTTTCTAGACGGGTATTTTTTACACCCATTTTACGTTTTCGCTTTACGCAATTAACCTTATGACTGCAAGAAGATAGGCCTATGATTAATACTAAAAATATGCAGGTAAACCGATTCATTGTATTGCTTTACATAACAACGATGCAGTATCAAGTATTAGTGTGCGAAATAACTTAAGACATGCGACATACGGTCTTTCAGTTCTGTTCTTGGAACAATCATATCTAGGAAGCCATGTTCTAAAACGAATTCAGAAGTCTGAAAGCCCTTCGGCAAATCTTTACCGATTGTTTCTTTAACTACACGAGGACCAGCAAAGCCAATCAAAGCACCTGGCTCCGCAATGTTTAAGTCGCCAAGCATTGCAAACGAAGCTGTTACACCTCCTGTAGTAGGATCCGTTAAAAAAGAGATATAGGGTAATTTAGCATCCGCTAATCGGGTAAGTTTTGCAGAAGTTTTGGCCATTTGCATTAGCGATAGTGCCGCTTCCATCATACGTGCCCCACCTGATTTAGAAATCATCATAAATGGAGTATTATGCTCAATGGAATAATCGATGGCTCTCGCAATCTTTTCTCCCATTACCGAACCCATTGAGCCACCAATAAATTTAAAATCCATGCAGGCAATAGTCAATGGATAACCACCACATTTACCAGAAGCTGTGCGCACTGCATCTTTTAATCCTGTCTTCTTTTGAGTATCAACAAGTCGGTCGGCGTATTTTTTAGTGTCAGAAAAGTTAAGCGGATCAGCAGAAGTCATATTTGCATTAAACTCTACAAATTCATTATCATCAAATAAAATTGAGAAATACTCTTCAGACCCGATACGCTCATGATAAGCGCACTTTATACAAACCCAATTATTGTTCTGATGCTCCTGGGAAGGTTGAATGTTCTTGCAAGAGGGACATTTATACCATAATCCTTCAGGTGTTTCTTTCTTTTCACTGGTAGAAGTAGTAATCCCTTCCTTAATTCGATTAAACCAACTCATAGTCGTAGTATTTGAGAGTTCTTATTAAGCAATAGTAATTTCATTTGTCAGGTACACATCCTGAATTGCGTTTAGCATTTGAATTCCTTCACTGAAAGGTTTTTGAAACGCCTTTCTACCAGAGATTAATCCTTGACCACCCGCACGCTTATTAATCACAGCTGTTGTAACTGCCTCTGCCATGTCCGAAGCGCCTTTACTTTCACCACCTGAATTAATCAAGCCCATACGTCCCATATAGCAATTTGCTACCTGGTAACGAGCTAAATCGATAGGATGGTTTGTAGTAAGTTCATCGTAAACTTTCTTATGCGTCTTACCAAAATTAACCGCCGTATATCCGCCGTTATTCGTTGGAAGCTTTTGCTTGATAATATCCGCCTGAATAGTAACTCCTAAATGGTTCGCTTGTCCAGTTAAATCGGCTGAAGTATGATAATCAACACCATCTTTCTTGAACGCATTGTTTCGGGTATAGCACCATAGAATAGTTGCCATTCCTAATTCGTGAGCACGTTCAAAAGCTTGAGCAACTTCTACTATCTGACGTGATGACTCTTCAGAACCAAAGTAAATCGTCGCACCAACTGCTGTAGCACCCATATTCCAAGCTTCTTCAACAGAACCGAACATGATTTGATCGAACTTATTTGGGTAACTTAAGAATTCATTGTGGTTAATTTTTACAATGAAAGGAATTTTATGAGCGTATTTTCTAGAAACCGATGCTAACACACCATAGGTAGAAGCAACTGCATTACATCCACCTTCTATTGCTAGCTTAACAATATTTTCAGGATCGAAGAACATAGGGTTTGGTGCGAAAGAAGCTCCAGCTGAATGCTCAATTCCCTGATCAACAGGTAAAATGCTTAAGTAGCCAGTACCCGCCAAACGACCGTGGTTATAAAGTGTATTAATGCTTTTGATAACCTGGTTACTTCGGTTACTTGGTATAAAAATTCTATCGGTAAAATCAGGTCCTGGTAAATGAATCTGATCTTTTGTAATTGTCTTACAGTTGTGGTTCAAAAGGGAGTCAGCATCCTGACCTAATAATTCAGTGATTTTTTGCAACGACATATTGAATCTTTGTTTAGTATAATTTGGATGACAAAACTAACAAAAATTGGTGTATCACCAACCACTTGTAAATGACCCCATATTGGCTAAGAAATCAAGGCTGCTCAAATTAGGCTCGAAAGGATGCTTATAATTGAAGACCTGATTGTAGATTTTAAAAGAATCTAAGGGTAGTATTGTTGGCTCATACCCATGATTATCAGAAAGTTTTCGGTAATCGCTAATGTTGTTTTCTGAAGTAAGTACTTCTGAAATTTTAACGGATAACTTTAGTTTCTTTAAAAATAATGCGAGAAAATCACGGTTTAAATCGATTAATAATTCAGGCTGTCGATCATAGATAAGCCAGATATCATCTTTTATAAACTCGAAAAAAGGAGCTGTATTGTAAGCAGCTTCCAATGCGCCTTTGTGAACACGTATCCATGGCTGACTATAATCGATTTTAACATCAGAGATAACCGTGCTGTTATGCTTTGCATTTACAGGCACACTCAAACATTGAATCCCGTTAGGAGATAAAATATGGCACCTATTGCGGACAGTCTTTTTTTTCCAGAATTCTTGATGGTCAACAATAACACCATCCATCGTACTGATTAATTTCAAGTACTCGATAGAAGGCAGGTAAGAAGTACTGACTAATGCAGTCACAGAGTTAATCGTTGTTCCAATGAATGATATTAAACAAACGGTTCCATCTGATTTTCTTAAACAGATTGGTAGCGCTGCCATCAATACTCATCCAGATAAATACTGCTTTACCTACTATATGATCTTCCGGAACAAATCCCCAAAAACGTGAATCAGCTGAGTTATGGCGATTATCACCCATCATAAAATAATAATTCATTTTAAAAGTATAGGAAGTAGCGACTTTGCCATTGATGTAAATTTTACCATCTTTTTCTTCAACCGTATTATGCTCATATGCAAAAATTACTCGCTGATAGATGGAAATATTGTTAGTGTCTAATTGAATGGTAGCTCCTGCTTTAGGAATGTAAATAGGTCCATAGTTATCAGTGTTCCAAGGGTAAAAGGGATTAAAAGGATAAATATGTCCTTCGAAAAATCCTTTCGGTTGAATAATAGGTTGAACAGCACTGACAGCTGATATTTTCTTTAATTCTTTTACTGCTTCATCTGATAAGATTGCCTGATACTCCCCATTTCCAATTGGTTGGTATTCGCTAATCTCTAATTTCTTCCAGGTATCTTCAACTAATCCATAGCCAGTTGTTTTAATCAGGTAGGTATGCTGACTTCCCTTTGGAACCAAGTTTTTTTGACTATTCAAATAAACAATACGATCAATTACTTGAAGGGTATCGCCTGGCAATCCAACACAACGTTTAATATAATGCGTTTGCTTATCTATTGGCCGTTCATCTTCCATTGGATAATTAAATACAACAATGTCGTTATGCTTTACTTCCGAAAACCCTGGTAATCGGTGATAACCCCATTTAATTGCTTCCGAATAAGATTTACCTCCAATTACTGGCAGTTCCTGGTGCACGAAAGGAAAGGAAATAGGAGTCATTGGTGTACGGGCACCATAATGCATTTTACTTACAAATAAGAAATCACCTACCATTAATGTGCGTTCCATCGATGGAGTAGGGATGGTAAAAGCTTCGAAGAAAAATGTTCTTATAATCGTAGCTGCTACAACCGCAAAAACGATGGCATCAACCCATTCTCTTGTTTTACTTTTTGGTCCGCTGGCTGTATCTTTTTTCCAAAATTTCCAATTCATAATATGTGTTATTTCGCTTCTAAATTAATTATTTAATTATTATTTCCGAAAAGAATATCCTTCATTGTAAACACTCCTTTCTTTCCGATTATCCACTCTGCAGCATGTATCGCTCCTAGTGCAAATCCATCTCTTGATTTAGCGTGATGGTGTAATTGAATGATGTCAATTTCAGATTCCCATTTTACATCATGCGTTCCAACCACATCCGGCTCTCGCTGCGCATCAATATGTATGGCATTATTCTGATTTTCTTCTAGCGTCCATTTGCTATAAGCCTCATTATTTTCGATTATTCCATTAGCTAACGTTACCGCTGTACCGCTTGGCTTATCCAATTTATGTGTGTGATGAATTTCAGATAGCGAAACGTGATATTCATTATGAGATTGCATCCACTTTGCTAAAATTCTGTTAAGTTCAAACATCATGTTAACACCCACGCTGAAATTACTAGCATAAACAAATGCCCCATTGTTGCTTGTAAACAAATCTGTGATTTGATTTAATTCATCGTACCATCCTGTTGTACCACAGACTACAGGAATATTAGCCGCTAAGCATCGTTTCAAATTACCAGTTGCTGCATCAGGTCTTGTAAATTCGATTGCAACATCGGCCACCTTTAAATCTTCGTTTGTGAATGAATCAATATTTTCATGATTTAGTTTTAATACGATTTCATGTCCGCGACTTACAGCAAGCATCTCAATTGCTTGTCCCATTTTACCTGTTCCGATTAAAGCAATTTTCATCTTTAAAATTTTATCGTGAGTTTTAATTCAGAGTGTGGAGGACGATTAGCAAATGAAGGAACAAAAACTGGTTCAACTTTTAGTGATAAGTCATCACTCACATTAAAGGTATATAAATGTGCATCCACATGCGCATCAATAATATTCAAAACATAAACTATTGTAGCTGCAGCAAACGATAAATCGCGGTTTCGGCGAAATCCATCACTTAATATTCGCAAGTTATCAGTACTAATTTCTGTTAAAAGGTCATTGGTACTGTTACTATCATACCTTCTGATAAGTGCATCGTTGAACTGCTTATAATTTTTGTTGTTGTAATTGATATAATAAGCGGTAGCTCCAAGTGCAGCATATACCAATGGTACTTTCCAATATTTTCTATTATAAACTTGTCCTGCACCTGGTAATATGGTGGATAAAATAGTTGCTTTTCTAACTGAGTGCACACGTGCAGTAGTGTCAACAGGTGACTGTGCACTGCATGTAAAACAACACCAGTAAAAAATCGAAAAAAGAAAAACTCTTTTAACCATTATCGATATTAATGAATTCCTTTAGCTGCAAGCCATCTTTCAGCATCAAGCGCTGCCATGCAACCACTTCCTGCAGCTGTTACAGCCTGACGATAAATATGATCTTGCACATCACCAGCAGCAAATACTCCTTCTGCAGTTGTATAGGTACTTCCTGGTTTCGTTACGATGTAACCGTTAGTATCTAAGTCTAACGCACCTTTGAATATTTGTGTGTTAGGTTCGTGTCCAATAGCAACAAAAAATCCTGTTACAGCAATTTCTTTTTCTTCACCAGTCTGATTGTTTTTTACTCGAACACCTGATACAGATTGTTCTCCCAATATTTCAACTGTTTCGTGATGATATAGTATTTCGATATTTGGAGTACTCTCTACACGGTGAATCATTGTTTTGCTTGCTCTCATTTCTCCTTTACGAACCAACATGGTTACCTTGCTACATAATTTAGCTAGGTATGATGCTTCCTCTGCAGCAGTATCTCCAGCACCAACAATTGCGACTTCTTGTCCTCTGAAAAAGAATCCATCACAAACAGCACAGGCACTAACACCAAAGCCGTTTAATCTTTTTTCTGAATCAAGTCCTAACCATTTTGCACTCGCACCCGTTGCAATAATTACTGCATCCGCTTCAATCGTATGTTTTTCGTCAACAATAACTTTTTTCGGGTGTCCGCTAAAGTCAACTGATGTTGCATATCCAAAACGAATGTCGGCACCAAAACGCTTTGCTTGCTTTTCAAAATCGATCATCATTTCCGGACCTTGAACTCCTTCTGGATAGCCTGGATAGTTTTCTACTTCAGTTGTAATTGTTAATTGTCCTCCTGGTTGTAAGCCTTGATATAAAACTGGTTTTAGATCAGCACGAGCAGCATAAATTGCAGCTGTATATCCAGCAGGACCAGATCCTATAATTAATAATTTTACTTTTTCAGTTGTGTTTGACATATGACTATAAACTAATTTTGAATAATAATTTTAAGTGTTGATTCCTTAAAATTGTTGATGCTATTGAATGTTTAATATTAATCTTTAAGTAGATTTTCAATAATGTTCTCTACTGATACTCCTTCTGCTTCTGCTTTGAAATTTTTCACAATACGATGACGAAGAATAGCAGGAGCAATTGCTTTTACATCTTCAATATCCGGAGAGTATTTTCCATGTAATACAGCATGACATTTAGCTCCCACAACTAAAAACTGAGAAGCTCTTGGTCCGGCACCCCAACTTAAATATTCGTTGGTAATGCTTGCAGCCATCTCGGTATTTGGACGAGTTTTAGCGGTTAATTTAACTGCAAATTCTAAAACATTGTCAGGAACAGGAATTCTTCTGATTAATTGCTGATAATACAAAATTTCTTCAGCACTTATAATGTTTTTTAGCTCAGGATTATAATTACCCGTTGTGTTTTTTACAACCATAATTTCTTCTTGAAGAGTAGGGTAGTCTAACGTTACATTAAACATGAAACGGTCTAACTGTGCTTCTGGAAGAGGATAGGTTCCTTCTTGCTCAATTGGATTTTGCGTAGCCAATACGAAAAAGGGAGACGGTAATTCATAACGTTTACCCGCAGCCGTTACTGCTCTTTCTTGCATTGCTTCAAGTAAAGCAGATTGTGTTTTAGGTGGGGTACGGTTAATCTCGTCAGCAAGAATAATATTAGAAAACAACGGACCCTTTACAAATTTGAATTGTCTGTGTTCATCTAAAATTTCTGTTCCAATTATATCACTTGGCATTAAGTCGGGAGTAAACTGAATTCTGTTATAGCTTAAACCTAATACTCTTGCAATTGTATTTACTAATAAAGTTTTTGCTAATCCTGGTACACCTACTAATAAACAGTGACCATTACAAAAAATAGAGATTAATGAATCCTGAACAACTTGGTCTTGTCCAACAATAACCTTCCCGATTTCAGCTCTTAATTCTGCGTAGGACTGACGTAATGCGTCTACCGCTTCAACATCCGAAGAAAATGATTTCATATTTAATTTATTATTTAGCTGTAGTTATAATCCAATCTTTTAAAGGTTCACAGGCCTGATATTCTTCTGTAATACGAACATAGGTTGAAGCTACTTTTTTATTTTTCCAGGTTTGCAAGGCTGTGTTTTGCTTTTCGCTTAACGTAAGCTCTTGCAATTTAGGATAGTCATCAGTCAGATTCATTTGATGAGGTTCTGATCTGCTCATTAACTTTAATATTCGATATGCTTGCTTACCATCTCGAGTAGTAATTAACGTTGCAGATGATACTTCTCCAACAGCCATTTTATCAATAGCGAAAAGTACATTTGGGTCAACCTGGTCTGATTCAAATTTGGTTGCACCAGTGGTAGGGTTAATCACATTTCCACCACTCATTTTAGTTTCTGTATCATCAGAAAACTTTTCCGCTGCTTCGTTAAACGAAAATTTATTTACACGAATTAAATTAGCAATGCTATCTGAAAACAATTGAGCACTTACCAGATCTTCTGCTTGAGTTACTGCTCGCAAAAGAATATGACGAACATTAATCTTTTCACCTCTGCGTTCTATCAATTGAATGATGTGATAGCCAAACGGTGATTCAATAATTTCAGAAATTTCAATATTGTTTTTTAATTTAAAAGCCGCTGCACTGAATTCAGGCACAAGGTCGCCCCTGTTAACAAAGCCTAATTCGCCTCCTTGCTTCGCACTTTCAATATCTTGAGAGTAAAGAACCGCAAGCGTTGAAAAATCTTCTCCGTTTATAATACGATCACGAATGGACCTTAATTTATCCTTTGCCTCTTTTTTTTGCGCTTCACTTACTGGAACATAATGAATAATTTGAGCATATTCCATTTCAGCATTTACATACGGTAAACTGTCCTTCGGTATTTTATTAAAGAAGGTTTTGACATCAGAAGGCGATGAACTAATACCCTTGGTAACTTTACTTTGCATTTGCTGTGCAAGTAACTGCTCTCTGATTAATGGCTTAAATTCTTCTTTCAATTCAGCCACTGATTTACCATAGTATTGTTCTAATTTTTCTACAGAGCCAATTTGCTGGATGAAGTAGGAGAGGTTGCTTTCGATTTTTTGATTCACCTGCGAATCATCAACAGTTAAACTGTCAATATTTGCCTGATGTAATAATAGTTTATTCAACAAAAGCTGGTCTAGAATACGACATTTTAAATTGGCGTCATCAGGATTTCCTTGAGCAATCAACTGTGCATACTGTGATTCTACTTCTGACTTCAATACGATATTGTTGCCAACTACCCCCACAATTTGATCAACGATATTTCCAGATGTCTGAGAAAAAGATTGATTTGAGAAAAGTATAATTAGTAATAGGAATAATTTATTTTTTAGGTAATAAAATCTCGACATCTTTTTCTTTTATTGCAGTGTTGTAAGCGTCTTTTTCCATTTTAGCAATAAGGTCTAGTTTACGCTTGTTGATAATCAAATTTCGTATGTTGTCAGTTTCAAAATTCAATGGTGATAAACTCTCTTTAATTTTGAATCCCTTAATATTAATGAAATAAATTGAAGTAGAATCGGTCACTTCAATAAATCGGTTGTTTTTTAAATATTGCTCCTTATCATAGGCGCTAATAGGGGCCTTCTTTAGTAAGTCATCAAATAGCAACCATTCGTTTTCATTGAAATAATAATCGGTTGCATATTGATAACAGTAATCTTGTAATAGTTGCTTTTCTTTTTCTTTTTCTGATTTATACAACACACGTAAGCGATCAATCTTTGGAGCATTTTGAGGCACTCTTACGAAAATACACTTTACGATATTGTCTCTTAATTGAAAGTTTTCTGGATGTTCGCTGTAGTATTTTTCAATTTCTTCTGATGAAATAGTTGTATCAAGTTTTTCTCTAATGTATTCTCGCTCGTAAGCATAGGCCATAAGTGAATTACGGTATTCTTCTAGTTGTTCATCTACATTTTTTAATTCTTCATCCAGATTATCTTCAGCGAGTTTTAAGATTACTTGTTTTTGAAGCCAGTTTTGAATGTAGCTTTGAAGAATTGTAATACTATCTTTTTTTGATGTGCCTGCAGGAATACTTTTCTTAACATCTTCCAGATAAAGCTCCTTATCGTAAGCCTTTGCAATGATAGTTTTATCTGATGTTGCCTTTTTATCTTTGTTACATGCAACTGAAAAAAACAAACCGATCACTCCGCAAACAACAACAAGGTTATTCAGAAAGCGATCGGTATATTTTATTTTAAATGTCATTATTTAGTCCAGATCGTTTGAAGGATTTCCTGGTTGATTTTTACAGGATATTTCGTTTTTAATTCATCTACCCATTCTTTTTCAAGTGAAGTCTGATAATCCGAAGTCACTAATCCTTTTGCTTCGTTCAACGATTTTGGCATTGGAGGTAAAACTTTTAAATCAACCACATACCAATTGTTAGAAATAGTTATCGGGTTACTAATTCCTTGAACCCAATTTGTTTTTTCAATTAAATCACTTTCGTTGTGTGAGTATTTTGCTTCTTTCTTAGTGATTGCATTTGGAGTCTTTTTGTTGATGGCTGCCATAATATCATCCATCGACTTTTTACCTTTTACTAATTGCTTTCTGAAATCAGCAGCGGTTGTTTCGTTGTTACATTGGAAAATAGTTGCATTGCAACGCTCTCCCCACATATAATTATTTTGTGTAGATTCATGAAACTCCTGTAATCCGATAGTGTCTTTTACAGCTTTCGTCCAAACCATTTTGTCTGTTAAATCAAACAATAAGATACCATCTCTGTATTCTTTCATTAGGTTTTTAAAGTCAACATATTTGTTATCTAAACGTGCCTCTTCAAATGCTAATACTTCTTCTTGCAACCATTGGTCGTACATGCTATATCCTATAGACTGTGGATTGCTACTAGCTCGTTTTGTTTGATGCGTAGAAATATATTTAGCAAAATCTTGAACCGAATAATTTTTAACCGTACCTGTTGAGTCGCTTAGCGAGAACAAATTGCCATTAAAGTTATCTGCTTTTTTCAAATCCCATTCTCCGTTTGTTAATGAGGTGTCAAGTGTATTGATAAAAGCATCTTTCGATTTAGCTACTTCTTTAAAACGATATTCCATTTTAATTTTATTCACCATACTCATACGACTTGTTTCATTTCTACTGTCACGCATAATCATCTGACGTAGCTCTCCTTTTTTCTCATCAAAGCTTGGCATGCCTCGTTTTTCTAAACGCTTTATGATATGCCATCCGTAAGTAGTCTTAACTATATTAGAAATCTCGCCATCCTTTTGCATTGCAAATGCCACCTTTTCAAATTCAGGAACCATTCTTCCTGTTCCAAACCAAGGTAACTCGCCTCCTTTCTTTGCAGAAGCTTTGTCTTCACTATATTTTGTTACAACTGAATCCCAAGGCATCCCAGTTTTTAACATAGATTGTGCTTCTTTAATTTTTGATTCAGCTATTTTGATGATTGAATCATTCGCATCCTTAGGCATTCTCACCATTAAGTGCGCAACATGAATTTCTCCTTGAGCGGCGCGCATGTCCATTGTTTTAATGATGTGATAACCAAAACGGGTTCTTACTGGTAAAGTAACCTGGCCAATTTTGTTGTTGTATGCTGCAGTTTCAAACGGATAAACCATTTGCATTCCTGTGAAATAGCCTAAGTCACCGCCGTTATCTTTTGCTGAGGGATCTTCGCTTGAGTCACGAGCAACTTTTGCAAAGTCAGCACCTTTTAAAATCATATCGCGAATTTTCATTGCACGATTATAGGCTAGAACTGTATCCTTTGGAAGTGCTTCATTGCCACACTTAATCAAAATATGACTAGCACGTACATCATTTTTCAAACGGTTGTAAGCTTCCTGAATTAATTGCTCACTTACATTTTTATCTGTTAGATAAGGTTGTGCTAATTGTTTTCTGTAACCAGCTAATTCTGTTTTAAATGTTTCGCTAGTATCCATTTTTAAGGCTTCTGCTTCCTTAACTTTCAATTTATAATTGATATATAAATCTAAGTAATCACGTACTGATTTTTCAGTAAATACTGTGTCTTTATTGTTCTTCTTGAAAACACGTTCAAATTCCGAACGAGGTACTTGTTCTTCGCCAACACTTAACAAAATTGGGTCGATAACAGGTTTTGGAGCAACAACAGGTGCCGCCTGGTTTCCAGCCTTTGCTGCAGGCTTTGCTGATGGCGCAGATTTCAATCCTTTTGATTCAGAATTTACTTGAGCAAACGAGCAGGTACTTGCAAACAAAGAGATTAAAATTACTGGTAATACAAACGCTTTTTTCATTCTATTAAATTATTAATTTTAAGAGTGGACAAATGTAATCAAGTATTGCCTTTAGCAGACATGATTAGCATTTTATTTTATGAAATTAGAGTGAAAAACAATCACTCCTGTTAATCAAATGTTAAACGGATTTTAGCGACTATAATTAGGTGCTTCACGAATGATAGATACGTCGTGAGGATGACTTTCTTTAATACCACTAGAGGTGATTTTAATAAACTGCGCTGATTGCAAATCTTTGATTCCCTTAGCACCGCAATAACCCATCGAAGCTTTTAACCCTCCAACAAGCTGATAAACCTCTTCACCAACTGTTCCTTTGTAGGGTACACGACCAACAATTCCCTCAGGAACCAGCTTCTTAATATCATCTTCTGCATCCTGAAAATAGCGATCCTTGCTACCTTGTTTCATCGCTTCAATGGATCCCATTCCACGATAAACCTTGAACTTTCTTCCCTCGTAAATCATCGTTTCTCCCGGTGATTCTTCTGTTCCCGCTAAAAGAGAACCTACCATAACTGTTGATGCACCTGCAGCCAATGCCTTTGGAACATCGCCTGTAAAACGAATTCCTCCATCAGCAATTACGGGTACTCCTGTGTTTTTTAAAGCTGTTGCTACTTCCAATACAGCCCATAATTGAGGTACGCCAACGCCTGCAATAACACGAGTGGTACATATAGAACCAGGACCAATTCCTACTTTAACGGCATCAGCTCCTGCCTTAACTAAGGCTCTTGCAGCATCAGCTGTAGCTATATTTCCAACTACGCATTGTAATTCTGGGTAGGTCTTTTTTACTTTCTTCAATGTTTCTATTACACCCTTCGAATGTCCATGTGCCGTATCAATTACGATGGCATCAACTCCTGCCTCTTTTAAGGCTTTTACGCGATCAAGTGTATCGGCAGTAACACCAACAGCAGCGGCAACACGTAATCGTCCAAATTCATCTTTGCATGAGTTTGGTCGCGATTTAAACTTGATAATATCTTTATAAGTAATCAATCCAATTAACTTACCCGTTTTATCAACAACGGGTAGTTTTTCAATTTTATGTTCTTGTAAAATCAACTCTGCTTTTTGAAGTGAAGTAACTCCCTTCGCTACAATTAAATTTTCTGAAGTCATCACTTGACTTACTCTCTTTTTTGCATCTTTTTCAAAACGCAAATCGCGGTTAGTTAAAATACCAACTAATTTATTTTGCTTGTTGATGATAGGAATACCGCCAATTTTATTCTCACGCATTATTTTTAATGCATCGCCAATAGTCGCATTTTCTTCTAAGGTAACAGGATCCTGAATCATTCCACTTTCACTTCGCTTTACTTTTCGGACTTCGGCCGCCTGTTGTTCAATACTCATGTTTTTATGTAACACGCCAATACCGCCCTCTTGAGCCATTGCAATTGCCATTGCAGACTCTGTAACAGTATCCATTGCTGCAGAGATAATTGGAATGTTAATCGGAATTTTACGAGTAAAAAGACTAGTAGTGTTTGTGTCTCTCGGCATAATTTCCGAGTAGGCTGGAACTAATAAAACATCGTCGTAGGTGAGGCCTTCGCCAATAAATTTAGGGGTGTTCTTTTTCATAAAGAATTGAAAGTGTTTATTGGCGAGCAAAGATAATAAAAAAAGGTCACCTGGGGAGGTGACCTTTTACACGCATTGACCGGAAATTACCGTAACAGTGTTACGGACCCGTTCTTTTCGATCTCCTGACCGCTCGTTCCGAAAATACGAACGTTGTACACATAAGTGCCTTCAGGAGCGAGCGTTCCATCGAACGTCCCGTCCCAACCCTCTTCAGGGTTATTGGTCTCGAATACTTTCTGTCCCCATCGATTAAACACGATGAAGAAATAATTTTTAGCATCTACATAAATGAAGCTTGGCTTGAATATCCCATTTTTTCCACCAGGAGTAAACCCTGAAGGAACATATACTTTAGGTTCTTGTATTAAGCAAATCTCATTCGATGAGCTCGTATCTGTGAATCCATAAATATTTCCGCCACCTTCATAAGCTTCTACACGGTAACAGAAGCGTCCTGTTGTTTGGAATATAGAAGAGACATCATCAATATAAGCTTGCTGACCAAATGGTAAGATTGCAGCAGGAACTAGTTGCCATGTATCGTCAATTTTTCTGAATAAGGAATAATTGCTTACACCACCTAACCATTCTTCGTAATCGTTATACTTGAGACTGTTTGTTAGATTTTTTTCAGCTAAACCGCTAAGTAATATAGTTCTTCCTAGATTACTAATTAATACTTCGTTTCCGCATGAGTCCACAGTAACTATTCTATAGTAATAACTATACTGATTAGTTCTTGCTGTGAAGTCAGAGAATGTTAAATCAGGTAAACCAGAATAAGTTTGAACTGCTACGGTTGAGAATGGACCTGTTTTTTCAAAAGCACGCTGTAGTTTATACTTGCTGACATCAGGTTGTTTTAATGTATCCACATAAGCAGTTACAATTACTCTGCGTAAATCGATTACCGTTGCTTTACGCAAATAACCAAATGTAGGTAACACCAATAAATTAGCAGTATCACTTGCTTGCGTTGATATAGCTGTTTTAGTATTGTCATTTCCAACAACCTGTATATAGTAATTATAAATAGAACCGTTGGTCAATGTATTATGGCTGTAAGTTATATTCGTTGCAGGTACACTTGCCAACAATGTTATTGGACCTCCATTTTCACTCACAAACACATTATATCCAGCAACACCTCCAGGCATATTAATAAACGGATTCCATTGTAGGTCGATAGCATACTTACATACATCTAACTTAGCTTTCAAGAACATCGTATTTTGAGAAAGTCCAATACTACTGCGATTACCACAACTGTCGTAAGCAGCAATGCTGTAAAGCTGCGATCCATTCTGAACAGCAGGATCAACGAATGAGAAGCTTGTACTATTGGCACCTGTTACAGCCCCAATTGAATCCCAACTAGCTCCATTGAAGTTATAGATGATATAACCTTCTACATCACCTGATGTACTAGGAATCCAACTAATATTAACATTTGTTCCAGTCGGCGTACTTAAACTAACGGTATCCATTACCGAAACATTTGGTTTGGTAATATCTTTAAATAAATCACCATCAATTGATGAGTTAGAAATACATCCGGATTGATCTCCTGTACTCACATAATAGTTAATGATTGCAGAGCATACATTGATAGTATCTGACCAATCATAGTCAGGTGCAGTAGTAGTTCCAATTTTAGACCATGTACCTGTAGGATATTCTTTGTAAACATCATAGGTTAAAGTGGCGGTTGCCAATTCAGGATCATGTAAAGGATTCCAGCGAATAAATGCAACACCGTTGTTGTTAATCACATTCACTCGAATCGTTCTAAGTGTATCGGTTACAGGTGATGTTTCACCACCACATGCTGTTTGGGTGGTGATATAGTAGTAAATGCTGTTGTTTTGAGCATTCGCACCAATATGGGTGTAGCTAAGAGTATTGTAATTGTTTACTGTTTGAATTTTTGCAAATGGTCCGTTAGGATTTGCAGAGGAGTAAATCTGATAATTTCCAAATCGCATTCCTGTATCAACAGGAGCAATCCATGTTAAAGTAACATCTCCATTTGGTAAAACAGACGCACATCTTAATTCAGGTGATGTTGGTATTGTATGATCGACAAATGTTTCACCATCATAGTTCGACATAGAAATACAAAATGTATCTTCTAAACTTACTCTATAATTTACGGAATCGATACATAATGTTAATGGCTCAGTAAATGTTGTTGCTGTTACATTGCCAGCAACAGTCCAATTACCACTTCCCGCAGGTTGTTCTCTTTCTACTGTATAAGTATTGCTTGTATTTGGCAATAATGGAGTAGATGGAGCATTCCAATTTAAGTTAGCTGTTGTAGTATTTGCGCCTGTTACTTTTAGATAAATTGAACTGATTGTATTTCCTAAGGTGCCATTGTCAACCTGTCCAGAACATCCTGACTTTGTTACTAAGTAATAACTCACCGATCCATTGTAGCCATTCGCTGTATTATCGGTGTAAGTTACAGCAGAATTATTTTGAACAGAGTCAATCAAAGTGAATCCAGTACCTGTATTTCTGTAGATATTAAATTGATTGAAATTAACCCAAGATCCTGATAAAACCCCTTTCCATGTCAACTGTATTTGGCCGCCCGGAGAAATCACACTTGCGCAATGTAATTCTGGGTTGCCAATAATATTTCCTATGTAAGTAAATAAGTTCGTGTCAATATTTGATGTCGATATACAGCCACTATTATCAGCTATTTTAATCTGATAATGTATAGTTGTGTCGCAATTGTTGATTGGCTGACTATAAACTAACCTATTGGTATCACCATAAAGCTGTAAGTTGCCAGTGGTATTGTAAGATGACCACACATCATATTGACCTGTAGTTGTTGTACCAGGAATTGGATTCGCTAATGCCGTCCAATTTAAATTAGCAGTTCCTAATGCAGGAGTTGTAGATAGATAAATTGAACTTAATGTTTGTGAATTTGATGCGCTGTTAATCTGTCCACTACAGCCAGATTGCGTAAGCATGTAGTAGCTATACGATTGGTTATTTCCATTTGCAGTAGCATCTAAATAGGTTGTAGCAGCAAAGTTGGATACAGAATCTAATTTCGTAAATCCAGCCCCGTTATCTCTCCATATTTCAAACTCATTGAAGTTGATACTTGAACCAGTAGGAGGGATAAAACTAAGTTGTATTTGTCCATTAGATTGAACGCTAACACAACGTAAGTCAGGATTGTTAATCACATTACCTAAGTAAGTGTATAAGTTAGCATCAATATTAGATGTTGATATACAACCACTATTGTCCGCAAGTTTAATTTGATGACTAAGAGTTGTATCGCAATTGTTAATTGGCTGACTATAGACTAATCTATTGGTATCTCCATAAAACTGCAAGTTTCCTGTAGCATTATAAGATGACCAAATATCATACTGTCCTGTCGTTGAAGTTGCAGGAATCGGATTTGCTAATGCTGTCCAACTTAGGTTCGCTGTCCCTAATGCCGGTGTGGCTGTTAAGTAAATTGAACTTAATGTTTGTGAATTTGATGCGCTGTTAATCTGTCCACTACAACCAGATTGCGTAAGCATGTAATAGCTATACGATTGGTTGTTTCCATTTGCAGTAGCATCTAGATATGTAGTAGCAGCAAAGTTGGATACAGAATCTAATTTCGTAAATCCAGCACCGTTATCTCTCCAAATTTCAAACTCATTGAAGTTGATGCTTGAACCAGTAGGAGGGATAAAACTTAATTGTATTTGCCCATTAGGTTGAACGCTAACACATCGTAAGTCAGGATTGTTAATTACATTACCTAAGTAAGTATATAGGTTAGCATCTATATTAGATGTTGAAATACAACCGCTGTTATCTGCTAATTTAATTTGATGACTAAGTGTTGTGTCGCAATTTACTATTGGCTGACTATAAACTAATCTATTGGTATCTCCATAAAACTGTAAGTTTCCTGTAGCATTATAAGATGACCAAACATCATATTGCCCTGTCGTTGAAGTTGCAGGAATCGGATTCGCTAATGCTGTCCAGCTTAGGTTCGCTGTTCCTAATGCAGGCGTAGCTGTTAAGTAAATTGAACTTAATGTTTGCGAATTTGATGTACTGTTAATCTGTCCACTACAACCAGATTGCGTAAGCATGTAATAGCTATACGATTGGTTATTTCCATTTGCAGAAGCATCTAAATAGGTAGTAGCTGCAAAGTTGGATACAGAATCTAATTTCGTAAATCCAGCACCGTTATCTCTCCATATTTCAAATTCATTAAAATTGGTATTAGAACCAGCAGGAGGAATAAAGCTTAATTGTATTTGTCCATTTGATTGAACGCTAACGCATCGTAAGTCAGGGTTTGCTATGATATTTCCTATATAAGTATATAAGTTAGTATCTATATTGGATGTAGATATGCAACCACTGTTGTCGGCTAATTTAATTTGATGACGGAGTGTTGTATCGCAATTGTTGATTGGCTGACTATAAACTAATCTATTGGTATCTCCATAAAACTGTAAGTTTCCTGTAGCATTGTAAGATGACCATACATCATATTGTCCTGTAGTTGACGATGCAGGAATTGGATTCGCTAATGCTGTCCAACTTAAGTTCGATGTTCCTAATGCCGGTGTGGCTGTTAAGTAAATTGAGCTTAATGTTTGAGAATTTGATGTGCTGTTGACCTGTCCCGTACAACCAGATTGTGATAATAAATAATAGCTGTAAGATTGACTATTACCATTTGCCGTAATATCCAAATAAGTGGTAGAAGCAAAGTTCGATACAGAATCTAATTTCGTAAATCCAGTTCCGTTATCTCTCCATATTTCAAACTCATTAAAATTAGCACTTGATCCAGCTGGAGGAATAAAGCTTAATTGTATTTGTCCATTTGCTTGAACACTAACACAACGCAAGTCAGGGTTTACAACTACATTTCCTAAATAGGTGAAAACACCATTTGCAGCCGACGATACAGATGTACATGGTGCATTGTCAGCAATTTCAATGGTATACTCGTAAGGTACGTTACATGTTGTGATATTATCGATGTAGTTAAGGTTACTGGTTGTTCCAATTTGAGCATAAGCCCCAACTCCAGTTGTTCTTCTTTTAACGATATAAGTTCCGCTTGATGATGCTAACAATGGATTGCTCATCGCATTCCAGTTCAATGTTGCACTTCCAAGAGTTGCGTTGCTAACGGATAAATAAATGGAGGCTAATGTATCTCCTGTACTTCCGTTATCTGCTAAACCAGAACATCCCGAAAGGGTTTTCAAATAGTAATATTTAGAACCTACATTAGCATTAGCACCAACATGTAACCATGAAGTAGTTGCATAACTGTTTACAGTTCCAACTAGCGTATATGGTCCAGCTAAAGCAGCTGCAGAATAGATTTGATATTTCGAGAAGAAATTATCTGGGTCAGATGGTGCTACCCATGTCAGCTGTACATCACCGTTAAGTTGTACTGCTAAACATCGAAGTGAAGGATTATCAAGAATATCACCTACCGATGTAAATTGGTTAGCAGAATCTGAGGAGGTAGATATGCATCCTGATGCATCTGCAATTTCCACTTTGTATTGAATGGTGGTATCACATAGGGTTATTGTATCTCTGAAAGTAAGCGCCGCGGTTGTACCTCGTAATACCCAAGGCAAGCTAGGCACCACTCTTCTGTATACTTTATATTGTCCACTACTTGTAGCAGGTAACGGAACTCGAAGTGCGTTCCACGATAAATCAGCAAAGCCGACAGTTGCATTGTTCAAGATTAACTTAATTGATGATAAACTATCTGATGTAGTAGGTGAGTCGAACGTAGTAGTAACATCGCATCCAGCTTTAGTTCTTATGTAATAAAAATGTGGCTGTGCATTTCCTTGCGCACCTACGTGGGTAAAGGTGTTTGCACCGTAATTGGTAACGGTTCCTATTTGAGTATAAGGACCTGCTTTGGCAAGTGAATGATAAATTTTATACTCCGCAAATGCTCCTGCAGTATCGAGTGTTCCAATCCAGCTTAATTGGATATCTTCATTTGGTAAAACACTAACGCATCGCAATGATGGCGGAGTGATGGTTGGAGCAGCAGCTGTTAGTCGAGCACCATTAATGTTAGATCTGGAGTCACAACCTCTTAGATCATTACGAAGTCTGATGTAATAGTTAATGGAATCGTTACAAACAGATACGGGGTCTAAATAGGTTGTATTTGAAGTTGAATCAATCAAATTGAAAACTCCTGAACCGGCAGGCTGCTCTTTGTAAACGTAGTATCTCGGACGTGATCCAACTGGATTTGTTGGGGTTCGCAATGGATTCCATGATAAACTCGCATTGGTTCCAACCTGTGAGACCTGAAGATACATAGTTGATAATGTATCTGTTTGTGGTCTTGCTAATAAATCACAACCTGATTTGGTTTCTAAAAAATACCTTACTGAACCAGTATTTGCATTAACGTTGTTATCTGTCCAAGTTAAAGTGGTGGCAACGTCAATACTATCAACTAATGCAAACGGACCAGCTCCAATTGCGCGATAGATAAAATGTTTTCTGAAATATTTTAGAGTGTCTTGAACTCCTGTATCAGGTGGTATATCCCATGAGAGCGTAACTTTTCCACTGGGTTGGACATCGGCGCAATAGAGGGTCGATGCTTTCATTTCTGGTGGTGCGACAACAACTATGGAAAGCGTAAAGAAGTTTACAGCTGGTGAAGGGCAGAAGCTGTCAAACGCTTTTACAACGAAATTGTAGGTGTTCGAAAGCCGGACGCAGCCAACGGTTTTTGCAAGGTGATTACAATCCGTTATCCAATTAAAATTGATGGAATTATTAAAGAGTCCAAAACCTGTAGGTACCGTCGTTCCTACACCCGCAACGTTAGTCAAATAGGCGCATGGTGGAAACGGACATCTACCAGTATTAGCAGCTTCAGAAGTATCGAGCTGAATTCCGGTTACATCAAACGAAACACTTTGAGGCAAGGAAGCGGCAGTACCGCCAACGAATTCAAAATCGGTAGCTTGTATTGTCGTGAAGACTGTATCACCAGCATAGACTGTATCAACATATTGGTTAACTCCTCCCTGTTGGAATCCGTAAGTGAAAATAATGGTTGTATCGACATCAGGAGGGGTATTCAATCCTGTTGTACCACCACTATAGGCAACGGTTCTGTTACCTATGAGTGTGATTTGAATTTCACGAAAAACTTCTGCGATTTTAATTCCACATCTAAAGGCTGATACTTTAGTTACAGTTACAAAAGATCCTGTATTAAATGATAAGAAAGATACGATTCCAGAGTTCGGGTCCAATATCGCAGCTTGGTTATTTGCATTTTGAGGAGGAGTAGGGCTAGGCAAGGGATTAGTAAAAGAATATCCAGCTGCATAGGGATAGTTGGTCCCGGGGTAAGTTGTCCCATCTAAAGGGCGACCCCATTCATAGTATAAAGAATCTCCTTCTTCGTCAACCGCATTCGCAGAATAGGTGGTTATATTACCAATCATCGTTGCAAGTTGAGGACGCTCAGCAAAACGTGGCGATGAATCATAGCAAGGATTTGTATTCGTAGCATTGTAAGGAAACATGGTAGCTCTTAAAATAAAGTTCCCACCACCACTAGCTCCTAAATTCGTAATACCCGTATTACGACAACAATCCCAGTAAAAAAAATTCCAGCCTGTTGCAGGAGGTACACCGGTGATTGTTATCCAACCAGATTCGTAAATACATTCTAAAACGGCGTTAAGCTGGCCTCCTGGTGTAGCACAAGTTGGACAAGGTATAG
This sequence comes from Bacteroidota bacterium, assembly GCA_046052065.1. Lineage (GTDB taxonomy): Bacteria > Bacteroidota > Bacteroidia > AKYH767-A > OLB10 > CAINEC01. Next base: position 52,086 of record JBJOND010000003.1, read on the forward strand.
TTTGACCTGGAGTGCCTACAGGAGATAAATCCAAGGTCGAAACTTGAGGACAGTTAATTCCGCCACCCAAACCAGGTGCGTTAGATTGTAAGTTAACAGTTGTCGGTGCAGGAATTCCGTTACAGTCTCTGTAGAGTTTTACAGTAAATTTAAATCTCCCAGCGTTTGGTCCTGATTTTTTACAGACCCATGTAACCTCACCCCCCATTAAGTGAGATCCAAATGAGTCAACTACACCAATGCATAGCAGGAGTAGGATAATACTCAGTAATTTCTTCATAGTAATTTGGTACTATTAATTTTGGTCAATTGCGTGTAGCCAAATTTACGAAACGAAGAATTAAAAAACAAATGAATTAAGGGCCAACCACCACCTCGCTCAATGATGATTTTTCGAGGTGTTTTTGAGCACATAATCGAATATCATCAGCGGTAATACTGTTCAACCTACTGATGTAATCATGGTAATGATCGGCAGTTAAGTTATTTAAATGCAATGTTTTGTGTCTTTCTGAAAGTGCAAAAACTCCGTCAATGCTTCTCTGAAAGCTTCCAAACAGATAGTTTTTTACAAGCGTTAATTCCTCTTCTGGTACGAGCTCGTTTTGCAGGCGCTCAACTTCAAAATAAATTTCTTTCAATGCATCATTGGCTACATTTGACCCAACTTCAGTTGTAATGAAAAAATAACCATCGTTGATATCTGTCGCTAATCCCGATCCAATTCCGTAGGTAAATCCTTTGTCTTCTCGGATATTCGACATCAACCGAGACCCAAAGTAGCCTCCCAAAATGGTATTCAAAATGGTGAAATCGAAATAGTCCTCATGTTTTCTGTTAAACATTTTTTTACCAATTCTAATTGCCGACTGAATACTATCTTTCTTATTAATATAGGTTATTTTAGGATTTAATATTTTATTTTCAACGACATTATTAATGTTTGAATAATTAAAATTCAATTCTTCTATCAGGTTTTTAATAGCGCTTTCATGTTCCGAAGATAATTTTCCTGCAATAAATACAGCTCTCAGTTTATTTCGGTAATTGTTATGGTAGAATGCTAATAAAGCTTCTTTGTTTAACATGTCAAAGTCCTCTGCCTTCGACATGATTCCTAGTGAATGATTATCCCCATAAATTGTATTCAAAAAGTTTCTTCTGGCTAAAAAGTCGACTTTGTTAAGGTTGATAGCAAGTCGCTGTTTCCCTTGCATTTTATAGGTTTCAATCTCTTCTTCAGCAAATGTTGGTTCTGTAAGAATTGTCTTTAAAACTGGCAGCGTCTGAAGGATAAATTTTCCAGTAGTATAGAATGATAAGGTAGCAAATTCGTTCCCCGCTTCCGTAACAAAATAAGCTCCATATTGGTCAAGCATTTCTGAAATCTCAGCAGATGAAAATTTTCCGCTACCTTCTTCAATTAATCTGTTGCAAGAGTTAGCAATAATTGGATGTGAACTATAAGCTGAGCCCGCCTCAAAAATCAGATCAATTTTTATGACTTCCTGAGTACCTGAGTTAATAGTTATATAGGGAGTCCCATTTTTTAAATAGTCAACAATAGCTCCTGGTATTTGTAAGCTTTCAGGTATAGTTAATTCTGGTGCGATTATTCTGTTAAGCATGATGATTGGATAAGTAAGTTAAAACGGAGCAATTTTCTTTGGTTAAAACAGTATTTGCAATTGCTAATATGTCCGATGATTGAATCGAATTATATATTGTTTCTTGTTGGTTGGCTAAATCAGCGTCTCCTAGCATTTCATAGTAGGCAAGGTTTAATGCTTTATTGGCAATACTCATTTCTGAAAATAAGACAGTAGAGTAGGCCTTGTTTTTAATTTTCTCCAATTCTTTATCTGAAATACCTTTTTTTAGTTCTTCAATCACATCAAATACAGCTTCTTCAGCATCTTTCGGATTAACTCCATCTGAAATTTTTCCTTCTATTAAAATCAGGCTTTTGTCTAAGTCGCCCAGCATATAAGCGCCAATATCAGTAAAAAGCTTTTTCTCTTTAACTAGTTGCTGATAAAGTCTCGATGATTTCCCTCTCGATAAAACATCGCTTAATAAATCAGTTGCATAAAAATCATTATCGTACCTCGAACAGCAATGAAATGCTAAGTATAGTTGATCCGATGGTACATCGGCTTTAACTTCCAATCGACGCATTTCTGTTTGTTTAGGCTCTTCAGGTAGATTTCTTTCGGTGAGGTTTACAGAAGGAATTGGCTCAAACCATTTTGCACAAAGTTCTTTTGCTCTTTCTAAAGAACAATTGCCTGCTAAAGTTAGTATGGCATTGTTTGGTGCATACCATTTCTTAAAGAAGTTTTTTACATCTTGTAAGGTCGCATTCTCAATATGTGATACTTCCTTGCCAATGGTCGCCCATTGATAAGGATGAACTTTGTAAGCAAGCGGTCTTAGTTTTAACCATGCATCGCCATAAGGCTGATTTAAATAACGCTGACGAAATTCTTCAACAACTACATTTCGTTGTACCTCTAAACTTTTTTCAGTAAAAGCAAGGCTTAACATTCTGTCTGACTCCAGCCAAAATCCCGTTTCAAGATTTGCTGCAGGTATTGTTAAATAGTAATTAGTAAAATCATTATTTGTAAAGGCGTTGTTTTCACCTCCAGCTTTCTGTAATGGTTCGTCGTAGCTTGGGATATTAATAGAACCGCCAAACATCAAGTGTTCAAACAAATGAGCAAAACCTGTTTGTTCAGGATCTTCATCTCTTGCACCTACCATATACAAAATATTCATAGCTACAAGGGGAGTGCTTTTGTCCTCATGAACAATTACTTTTAACCCATTGGACAATTCGAATTTTTCAAAATTTATCATAATTAATCGATGCTTATTTCTTGTAGTTTTTTCTTTTCATTAATAAACTCTTCCCACATTTCATTCAAAATCATGGCTGCTGGTTTGATCTCCTTAAAATTGGCAGAAACTTGTCCGATTTCTAATTCACCTTCAATCATATCTCCTTCAAACATTCCTTTTTTTGCTCGAGCTCTTCCAAGTATTTCTTTTAGTTCTTCGTTACTTGCGCCTCGCTTTGTAGCTTCATCAACTTTCTGGTAAAATTCATTCTTGATTAATCGAACTGGGGTTAGACTTTTTAAAGCTAATGCGGTATCGCCTTCATTCATGTTTATGATTCTGTTTTTGAAAACATCGTTAGCCGATGATTCTTCGCTTGCTACAAACCTTGTTCCAACTTGGACTCCTTCAGCACCTAATGCAAAGCATGCTAGCATCGCTCGTCCGTCTGCAATTCCACCAGCTGCAATCAAAGGCAATTTAACAGCATCTCGAATAAGTGGTATCAAGCAAAGAGTTGTTGTTTCCTCGCGACCATTATGTCCGCCTGCTTCAAATCCTTCTGCAACAATCGCATCGACTCCAGCGGCTTCTGCTTTCAGTGCAAACTTTGTATTGGCAATTACGTGTACCACTTTAATTCCATGTGATTTTAAATGGTTAGTCCATGTTGCAGGGTTACCAGCAGAGGTAAATACTATCGGGACTTTTTCTTCGATGATGATAGCAATATGATCATCGATATTTGGGTATAGCAACGGAAGATTAACAGCGAAATTGTTTTTCGTTGCAGATTTACACTTTTGAATATGTTCTCTTAGTACATCAGGATACATAGACCCTGCGCCAATAATCCCTAATCCGCCAGCATTACTAACGGCTGCGGCTAAACGCCATCCACTGCACCAAATCATTCCTGCCTGAATGATAGGATACTGAATATTGAATAATTCGGTTATTCTGTTTTTCATTTTTAAAAGAATATTTCTAATGTTGCTTTTACTCTTGCGCCCATTTCCCGTATTAAAAACCACTTAGGTTCTCGTTTCGGCCATCCCTCTGCGACGTATCCAACAGCGTTTATATTCATCTGTTTGGCCATCCAAAGTGCTCTGCAAAGATGTGCTTTTTGACTTACAATGATAACGGGCTCATACAAATAATTTTTGTTGAACATTTGCAATGATGCGTAGGTGTCTTTGCTGTCTGAGTCTAACATAATCAGCGTGTCATTAACTCCTTTGTCTACTAATTCCTTTTTTAAATCGTTTGCTTCGTCGTAATGATTGCCGTCTGAAATTCCGCTAATAATAATTTTACAATTAGGATACATTTGACGTAGCTTTACCACCACATCAACTCTTCCATTGAAGAAATAGTTTGGTCGCGTTCCCATTCTATATTCTTTACCAGCTCCTAGAACTAATACATAACGGTTTTTTAGTTGGAATGTCTTACTCTGAATAATCATTTCATTGCCAACATGAGAAATCCACCAATAATTACAAAGTATTAGTACAATAGGAAGTAGCAGTATGAGGAAAAAGATTTTTAAAAACTTCATTTAACAAATGTAAGGTTTGGCCACAACAACTATCCTTTGGTTGTTCTCTATTTTTGAACAATAACACTGTTTTTCACCGTTAATAAAGAATATTGTTCAATACTATTTTGCATAGTTGATTTTTATATTTTTAGCCCTGAGAAATGAAAATAATTATACCTGTTGCGGGGATTGGCAGTAAGTTGCGTCCGCATACACATACTCAACCTAAAGCATTGGTTCCTGTTGCAGGGAAGCCAATATTGTCGCATATCGTTGATTACCTTGTTGAAGGAGGTTATAAAGAGTTCATTTTTATTGTGGGATACTTGGGAGACAAGATTGAAGATTATGTTAAAAATAAATATCCTCATCTAAAATCTTCTTTTGTTATTCAGGAGCCTCGCGAAGGAACAGGTCAGGCTGTTTGGATGGCCAAAGATTTAGTCAACGACGGCGACGAATTGCTGATTGTTTTAGGAGATACTATTATCGATTATGATTTGCATGCTATCGTAACATCTCCATGTTCTTCTTTGGGAATTAAAAAAGTAGATGACCCTCGTCAATTTGGAGTTGCAGAAATAGATGATCAGGGTTTTATCAAAAAACTCGAAGAGAAACCATTGATTCCAAAATCGAATTTAGCATTGGTAGGTATCTATTACATCAAAAACGGATTTTTACTAATGGAAGCATTAGACCATTTGATTAAAAATGACATCCGTCACAATGATGAATTTAATTTAACATTGGGTATTCAGCGAATGGTGCAGGCCGGAGAGAAGTTTTCTACATTTCAGGTCGGAAACTGGTTCGATTGCGGAGGTAAAAACAATTTGCTTGAGACCAACGCTACCTTGTTAAGTTACGATAAAAATATTTCCAATAAAAAATACAATTATAGTAACACCATTATTATTCATCCGGTTAGTATTGCGCCTAATTGCGATATAAGCGATTCGATCATTGGACCAAATGTGTCTATTGGTGATAATACCATCATCCGACATTCAATTTTAAGTAATTCTATCATTGGATCCTATTCGCAATTAGAGTCTGCTATTTTACATGAGAGTGTAATTGGTAGTGATGCTTATCTAAAAGGACTTAGTCAAAGTTTAAGTATTGGTGATAGTACAGAAATTGATTTTAGTTAATACATAACAGTTATGATAAAGAAAGACACTCAGGTTTTTAATCTGATAACAAAAGAGTTAAAACGTCAGCGTCACGGAATTGAGTTGATTGCCTCTGAAAATTTTGTTTCCAAACAGGTAATGCAGGCAGCTGGTTCTTGCTTAACCAATAAATATGCTGAAGGACTTCCAGGCAAGCGCTATTATGGTGGATGTGAAATTGTTGACCAAATAGAGCAAATTGCAATTGATCGTGCTAAAGAATTATTTGGTGCTGCTTGGGCTAATGTGCAACCACATTCAGGTGCACAAGCGAATGCTGCAGTGATGCTTGCAATTTTAAATCCTGGTGATAAAATCATGGGATTTGATTTGTCGCATGGTGGACATTTAACGCATGGTTCTTCTGTGAATTATTCTGGTAAGTTGTATAAACCATGTTTCTACGGAGTAGAAAAGGAAACTGGTCTAATTAACTATGACAAAGTAGAAAAGCTAGCAAAGAAAGAACTTCCTAAATTGATTATTTGCGGTGCTTCTGCTTATTCTCGCGACTGGGATTATGTTCGTTTGCGTAAGATTGCTGATAAAGTAGGTGCGTTACTTTTAGGAGATATTTCGCATCCATCGGGATTAATTGCAAAAGGAATTTTGAATGATCCAATTCCACATTGTCATATTGTTACGACTACAACACATAAAACTCTTCGCGGACCACGTGGTGGTTTAATTATGATGGGTAAAGATTTTCCTAATCCTTACGGAATTACAACTCCTAAAGGAGAAATCAGATCGATGAGTAGTTTGTTAGATGCTGCTGTTTTTCCAGGAATTCAAGGCGGTCCACTAGAGCATGTTATTGCGGCGAAGGCAGTAGCTTTCGGAGAAGCTTTAACGGATGAGTATTTAAAGTATACAATTCAAGTTGTAAAAAATGCTCAAGCAATGGCTAAAGCATTTACTGATTTGGGATACCACATTGTTTCAGGCGGAACAGATAATCATTTAATGTTGATTGATCTTCGTAATAAAAATATCACAGGAAGAGAAGCAGAAAATGCATTGGTGAAAGCAGATATAACTATCAACAAAAACATGGTTCCTTATGATGACAAAAGTCCGTTTGTAACATCAGGAATTCGTGTTGGAACGCCAGCAATAACATCACGTGGCATGAAAGAAACGCACATGAAAAAAATCGTTTCGTTAATTGATAAAGTTTTAATGAATCATACTAACGAAAAAGTAATTGAAAAGGTAAGAGGAGACGTTAATACATTCATGGATAAATTTCCACTATATTAGTAGTTCGAATGAAAAGAATTAATCTGATATTATGTTCTCTATTATTGATTGCTCAAATTTCTTTTGGGCAATCAGGTGGACTATCAGCATTTAATTTTTTAAACTTTAATACCAGTTCTCGCGCTGCCGCTTTAGGTGGTAGTGCAATTGTGACTCCTGCAGAAGATGTATCCTTGATGGTTTATAATCCTGGGCAGTTATTCCCTACAATCGATAAACAGTTTTCTGTGAGTTTTGTGGGGTATGCTTCGGATATATCGTATAGCGATTTTGTGTATGCACAAAAGACAAAACGTTTTGGAATGATTGGAGGTTATTTACATAATGCAAATTATGGGACTTTCAATCAAACTGATGCTGCTGCAAATGTTATAGGAGAGTTTAAAGCTTCTGATAATGCCATCGGATTAACTTGGTCAAAGCAATTAGATAGTACTTTGAATTTAGGTGTATCTGTGAAGGGAATATTTTCAAATCTTGGTTTAGGTAATACCTCTAATGCGTTGGCTGCTGATTTCGGAATTAATTATTATTTAGCAAAAAAGAATTTTTCAGCAGCCTTTGTGGTGCGTAATGTCGGATCTCAATTGAAAAAGTTTGATGGGGGAGCATCAGAACGATTGCCTCTACAAATTCAATTAGGGGTTTCAAAGAAACTAACGAATGCGCCTTTCCGTTTTTCCTTAATCGGTCAACAGTTACAGAAGTATGATTTATCGTACCTCAATCCGAATGAAAACGGAATTGATCCACTAACTGGAGAAGAAAAAGTGCAAACCATCACTGCAGGTAATAAAATCATGCGCCATGTGATTATGAATGTGGAAGTGTTATTTTCTAAGAACTTTAATCTTCGTTTAGGTTATAATTTTCTTCGTAGAAATGAACTGACATTAACTGAGAAAAAAGGATTGTCTGGATTTTCGATGGGATTAGGATTGAAGATTAGTGCGCTTCAGATTTCTTTTGCTAAGACGCTTTACATGCCTTACGAAGGAAGTAATCATATTACTATTTCGAGTAATCTTAGCGACTTTAAAAAGAAGAGGATTAATTAAATTTCTTCATTACGCGTCCCATCTCTCGTTTAGCTTCTGCTTTCTTTAACGTTTCGCGCTTGTCGAATAATTTCTTACCTCGTGCTAAGCCTATTCTTAATTTGATAATTCCTCGTTCGTTTTCCTGAATGCTAATTGGAATAATGGTAACACCTTTCTCTCGTAATTTACTCTGGAATTTTGTTAATTGATGTCGGTGTAAAAGCAACTTTCGTTCTCTCTTTGCTTCGTGATTAGCATACGACCCATGTTCGTAAGGAGAGATATGTAGGTTTTTAAGCCACAATTCATCATTTTTAAAATAACAGAAAGAGTCGCTTAAATTGGCTTTGCCCTCACGAATGGCTTTTACTTCAGTACCGGTTAACTGAATACCAGCTTCAACCTCATCAGAAATGAAAAAGTTAAAACTCGCTCTGCGGTTAACGATATTGATTTTTTGTTTGATAGCCACAGCGCAAAGATAGTTAATCAGCGAACTACCAATATAGGAATGGTTAAATTATGTCGCACGGCATCAATGGTAGAACCAAATATTAAATCTTTAATTCCTTTGTGTCCATGGGCACCCATCACCAATAAGTCGACATTGCACTCAATTGCAATTCGTGAAATTTCTTTACGCGGTCGACCATAGCCCATTTTAATTTCGCAGCTATAGCCCCATGCTTCCATTTGCGATTTATATTTAGCTAAGTTTTCCTGATCAACTTCTGTTTCATAATCGCCTGCTTCTTTTCCTAGCAACTGTGCATTGGCAGTTTCTGAAATATGAATTAAATAGTAGGTCGCATTTTTACCTCCTTGTCGTAAGGCCTGCGGAATTACATTCAAGTCTGCATCAGTAAAGTCTAACGCCAAGGCTACCCGTTGAGGATTCATTATGATGTTGTCATCAATAACTAAATCTTTCTTATGTGGAAGATTTACAGTTCTGTCAATTTTATCGGTAATTAACGGAGCAATGCTAATGTAAATTAATATCAAAACAGAAATTACGACAAACACCAACGATAAAATCACTTTGATATCACCCCAGCCACTCTCTAAAATCCACTGATGTAATTCGTTACCAACCATCTTCAAATTGAGCACAACAATTACTAATGCACAAAGCCAAGCAAGTGATTTTACTAATTTAGAAATGACAAATTCTCCCATCTTTTCTTTGTCGCTTACGAAGTGTATAAGCGGTATAACTGCAAAACCTAACTGAAGACTTAATATAACTTGTGAAAAGACGAGTAGGGGACCAGTAGCATCTTCGCCTGCAATGTAAATAACAAATAATGCTGGTACAATTGCAATAAATCGTGTTATTAACCTTCGTAACCATGGAGCTATTCTTAAATTCAAATAGCCTTCCATTACAATCTGACCTGCGAGTGTACCTGTAATGGTCGAGCTTTGTCCCGCACAAATCAAAGCAACAGCAAATAAAACTGGAGCTACAGTACTTCCTAATAATGGTGTAAGTAGTAGATGCGCTTGTCGAATGTCACTCACATCTTTTTGTCCATTCATAAAAAATGCTGTGGCTGCAACGACTAAAATCGACATGTTTACAAAAAAGGCAATGTTCAATGCAATGGTGCTATCAAGGAAATTAAATTTTAATGCACGTTTGATTTCTTTAGGGGTACGTTCGATTTTTCTGGTTTGTACGAGTGAAGAATGCAAGTATAAATTATGTGGCATAACGGTAGCACCAATAATTGCAATGGCAATGTAAAGTGCACCATCATCAGCAAATCCAGGTATGAATCCTCCCGCAATATTTGATATTTCAGGATGAGCTATAAAAACCTGTGCAAAAAATGCAAGTCCGATGATTGCAACTAATGTTATAATGAATGCTTCAATTTTTCGTATTCCGTAATGTAAAAGAAGCAACAAAATAAACGTATCAAATGCGCAAATAATTACTCCCCAAAACAACGGTATATGAAATAATAATTGAAGTCCGATTGCCATTCCTAATACTTCAGCTAAATCGCAGGCGGCAATAGCTATTTCAGCTAATACATATAAAAAATAGTTGATGTATTTTGGATACAACTCCCTAGATGCCTGGGCAAGATCACGACCGCGCACTATGCCTAATCGAACACTTAAACTCTGTAAGAGTAATGCCATTAGATTCGATAACAACAATACCCAGATTAATGAGTAGCCATATCTGCTACCTCCTTCAATGTCGGTAGCCCAGTTACCCGGGTCCATATAACCAACGCTTACTAAATAAGCAGGACCAATAAACGCAAATAGTTTTTTGCGAAAACTCATACTTGATTTCACATCAACAGAGCTATGGACTTCTGATAGTGATGCTTTATTTTGAGCTGACATATTTCTTGATTAATATGTTTTTTGAAACTTCTAGACTTAAATGAAATTTATCCTTGCTGACTTTCACGAGCATACTTTTATCATAATCCATTATTTCGGCTATGCTTACCGTTACCCCTGGTAATAATCCATATTTCCGAAGGTGTTTTAAAAACAAGGTGCTATGATCGGTAACACCTGTAATGATATACTTTTCTCCCACTTCTCCTGCTGAAAGATTGAACTTATCATGCGACTCCATTTTGCCTGTCTGATCGGGAATAGGATCGCCATGCGGATCAAACTTTGGATGACCAAGAAACGTATCAAGTCGCTTAATTAACTCTTCACTGCTCACATGTTCTAACTCCTCTGCCATATGATGCACTTCGTCCCATTCAAAATCCAAGATGTTTGTTAAGAATACTTCCCATAAGCGATGCTTACGAATGATTCCTAATGCTACTTTTTCACCCTTGCGCGTAATTTTTACCCCTTTGTATTTTTCATAATTGATCCATTCTTTGTCGGATAACTTACGCAACATGTCTGTCACAGAAGCCGCAGTTGTTTCCATAGATGTTGCAATGGAAGAGGTGTTTACACTCTTTGTTCCGGTATTCGAAAGGTGATAGATGGCTTTAAGATAATTTTCTTCTGTTGCAGTTGGCTGGTACATTATTTAATTACTCAAATTATAAGTTTAGACAAATCTAAAAATAGTATTCAAATTATCAAATAAAAAAAATGATTAATCTTGCAGTATGTATCGCAGTCTGATTCGCCCGCTATTATTTACGATGGATCCTGAAAAGGCCCATCACTTTACTTTTTCTTTAATCAAAAGTTCCTTCAAAATTCCGGGAGTAAAAAGTCTCGTAAAATTGATTGTAGGAAATACCAGTAAGCCTGTTGTTTGCATGGGTTTAGAATTTCCTAACCCCGTAGGACTTGCAGCGGGATTTGATAAAGATGCTGTTTTGTTTGAAGAGCTGGGCGCCTTCGGTTTCGGATTTATTGAAGTTGGAACTTTAACACCTAAAGCGCAAGATGGGAATCCGAAGCCACGTATGTTTCGCTTACCTGCTGATAAAGGACTGATTAACCGAATGGGCTTCAATAATCAGGGAGTTGATGCAGCTGCTTTACGACTAAAAAACAGAAAATCGAAACTGATAATCGGAGGTAATATTGGTAAGAATAAAATCACCGCTAATGAAGATGCAAATTCCGACTATCGTTATTGCTTTGAAGCTTTGTTTCCAGTGGTTGATTATTTTGTGGTGAATGTAAGTTCACCGAATACTCCTGGTTTAAGAGCTTTGCAGGATAAAGAACCACTGACGAAGTTGTTAACAGAGGTAATGGCTCTAAACAATGCGAAGGCTAATCCCAAACCAGTACTTTTAAAAATAGCTCCCGATTTAACAGATGAGCAAATTGCAGAGATTGTTGAGATTGTTAAGGCCGTTAAATTGGACGGTGTGATTGCAACCAATACAACAATTAGTCGCGAAGGACTTGCAGCACCAGCCTTAATCACCTCTGAACAAGGTGGTTTGAGTGGAAAGCCTGTTACCGATAGAAGTACTGCCGTTATCAAGAGATTAAGAGATTTAGCAGGTCCAGAGATGGTAATTATTGGTGTTGGTGGAATTTTTAATGCGCAAGATGCTAGAGAGAAATTAGCTGCAGGTGCTAATCTATTGCAGGTTTATACAGGATTCATTTACGAAGGGCCTTTTATTGTTAAAAACATCGTTCGTAATCTGTAGATTTTACTTCTGATTTTTTTTAGGATTCCTTAACTTTGAAGACCTAAAAAATAAGATCATGTTTAAAAGAATTTCAGTTTTTGCAGTAGTAGCACTATTTGCAGTTTCATGTAATCAATCATCAGATAAAACAACTTCTGAAAATGCTAAAGATTCAACTAAAGTAGAATATTTTGGAGCCAAGATTAAAGATGAGAATGCATTGCCAATTGACTCTGTCGTTTCAATGCTTAAAAATTCTCCTCAGGATATAGCATCAGTTAAAGCAACAGGTAAAATTGATGCTGTTTGTAAAAACAAAGGATGTTGGATGACTATCGCAAATAGTGTTGGTGAGCCAATCAGAATTACTTTCAAAGATTACGGATTTTTTGTTCCGATGGATTGCGATGGTAAAACAGCCGTTTTTGAAGGAAGAGCATATCACGACACTGTTTCAGTGGCTATGTTGAAGGAGTATGCAAAGGATGATGGGAAATCGAAAGAGGAAATCGAAAAAATTACTGAGCCAGAAATTAGTTTAGGTTTCGAGGCAACAGGAGTTATCATCAAGTAATTTTTAACCAATTAATTTTTCGAAATGAAAATCATCGAGTGTCCGAGAGATGCGATGCAAGGTTTGCAGGAATTTATTCCTACGGAACTAAAGGCGGAGTATATTAATCAGCTTTTGAAAGTTGGATTTGATACTATCGACTTCGGCTCTTTCGTTTCTCCGAAAGCGATTCCTCAGTTGCGCGATACAGCGGCTGTTCTTTCGCAACTTGATCTCAGCGCAACTGCCTCAAAATTATTGGCCATTGTAGCTAATCATAGAGGAGCAGAAGATGCTGTGGAGTTTGAGGAAATAACATATCTCGGATTTCCATTTTCTATTTCAGAAACATTTCAATTAAGAAATACCAATAGTACTATTGAGCAATCGTTAACAACTGTTGCGCAAATACAAGATTTATGCGTGCGTAACAGAAAGCAACTGGTCGTTTATATATCGATGGCTTTCGGAAATCCATATGGCGATGAATGGAACGAAGATATTGCCTTGCATTGGATAGAAAAGATACGCCGTCTCGGAGTTAAAACAATTGCGATGGCAGATACAGTTGGTCTTGCTGAAAGTGAGGACGTGTATCGAATTATGCACCATCTAATTAGTTCTATTACGGATGTTGAGTTCGGTGCTCACTTGCATTGTACCGCTCAAAACTGGGAGCAGAAAGTTGATGCGGTATTTAAATCAGGATGCAGAAGGTTTGATACAGCTATTAAAGGTTATGGTGGTTGTCCGATGGCCAACGATGCGTTAGTTGGCAACCTCGCAACAGAAAAGCTAATAAGCTATTTATCAAAGAACAATAAGGTGGCTATGCTAAAAGATATTAATCTGGATGCATTTAACGAGGCTACGATGATTAGTAACCGCGTTTTTAATCATTAACACAATGTAACCGATTACAGCACGTTATACCATCGGATTATAGAAGAGAGATTACAATTATGAAATTTAATTACATGCGATATTTAAAAGTTTTTACACTACTAGTTTTTGTTTTTTGTAGCCAGACATTATTAGCTCAGGATGATGGCTATCTAGAAGTAATTGGGTCTGTTCTTCAGGAAGGAAAAGGATTAGAGGGGACAGATATTACCATCATGAAGGGTAATGAAAAGTTTGATAATGTAATTACATCTACCGGAGGTAAGTTTATTATAAATATTCCTTTCGGATTTGATTATACGCTAGTTTTTTCAAAAAATGGAAGTGTAACCAAATCGGTATTGGTAAATACCAAAGTTCCGGATTCAGAGAAGAAGCAAATCTTCAGTTTTAAATTTAAAATGGATTTGTTTAAAACTCCTGATAATGCAGAGCAGCCTAAAGAAGCTGATAAACCTGTCGCAAAATTGAAATTTAGTGATGATTATGCCGACTTCGATTATGATCCGGAATATTCTAAAACGCGTAAGGCAGAATTAGAAGGGGTTAAAGTAAAGATGGAAGCAGAGGCCAAGAAGCAAGAAGAAGCGAAGAAGGTTGCAATGGAAAAAGCACGTCAGGATTCAATTGCCAATGTGCGTGCAAAGCAGTTAGCTGAGTTAAAATTAAAGCAAGAGCAAGAAAAGGCAGCGCAAGATTCTATTGCAAAAGAAAAAGCAATACAAGCACAATATGCAGCACAAGCAGCAGCAAAACGTAAGGCAGAACAAGATTCGATTGTAGCCGCTGAGAATAAAGCAAAAGCATTAGAAGCCGCTCGCATCGCAAGAGAAAAAGCAGTAAATGATTCTATTGCACGTGTAGTGGAGAAATCACGCCAAGATTCAATTCTCGCAGCAAAAGAAAAAATGCGAATGGAACAACTAGCAATGGAAAAAGCTCGACAGGATTCGATTGCAAAAGATCGTCAGTTGAAATTAGAACAAGCATCAATTGAGAAAGCACGACAAGATTCTGTCGCACGTGAAAATGAAAAGTTGCGTCAGTTGCAACTAGCACAAGAAAAAGCAAGAAAAGATTCGCTCGAGAATGTTAGAATAAAGCAAGAGCAGTTAGCAGCAATCGCGAAAGCAGAACGTGAGAAGTTTGTTGCCGACTCAACAGCTAAAGCAAAAGAACAAGCACGTTTATTGGCATTAGAGCAACAAGTCCAGGCAAAAGCCACTGCCGACTCCCTCGCAAAAGTAAAAGCAAAAGAAGAAGCGGATGCATTAGCAGCAGCAAAAGAAAAAGCACGATTAGATGCTATTGCAAAAGCCGAACGTGAAAAAGCAGTTGCCGACTCAATAACACAAGTAAAAGAACAAGCTCGCTTATTAGCATTAGAACAACAAGCGCAGGCAAAAGCTACTGCGGACTCCCTCGCAAAAGTAAAAGCGAAAGAAGAAGCGGATGCGTTAGCGGCTACAAAAGAGAAAGCACGTTTAGATGCAATTGCAAAAGCAGCGCGCGAAAAAGCAGTTGCCGACTCACTAGCTACAGCAAAAGAAGTAGCAAGAAAGGCAGAGTTTGCTAAACTCGCACGCGATAAATTTGTAGCCGATTCGTTGGTGATGGCAAAAGAAAAAATGCGTCAGGATTCATTAGCTGCGGTGCAAGAGAAAAAGAGAATAGAAGCATTAGCACGAGAAGAGCGAATCAAAATTCAAAAGGATTCATTGGATAATGTAAGACGCATTCAGGAAGAAGAAGCTCGTAAGCTTGCGGAAGCAGATGCACAACGACAAGCAGAGCTTGCAGAAGCAAAACGCAAGGCCGATGCTGAACGTTTAAAAGCACAACAGGAAGCAAATGCAAATAAGCAACAAACTGTAACGCCACCAGCACCTCCAGCACCTCTAGCACCAAAGAAAAACAATACAGACGTTTCGCAGTTTAAAGTCGACTTTAAATCACAAATCATCCCTGAAGGAATTTCCGAAGAGAGTATTAAAGAATCTAACCGTACAATTTCAAGAACGATTATTAATACTGCTAAAGATCAAATCTACTATTTAAAAGTAGTCTATGATTATGGCTTGGAGCAATACTACAAAGGTTCATCTACATCTGCTGTATTAACTAACATTACATCCAGTTTATATTATAACGAGGTGGGGAATTTTAGGAAGATTTTGAAAGGAAAGTGATTTTGATTTGATAATTTGATAATTAATTATTTTGAGATTTATGAAAAGTATAATTTCTATATTTCTATTTGTATTGCTTTCTAGTTCTTCCTTCGCGCAACGACTCATGAACTCATCGCGATCAACGATTGGGTATATTGAGAATGGAAGAGTGATGAATGCTTCTCGTTCTACTGTTGGATATATTGAAAATGGTCGTGTGATGAATAGTTCGCGCTCAACGATTGGTTATATCGATGATGATCGTGTAATGAATAGTTCTCGTTCTACAATTGGTTATATCGATGATGATCGTGTGATGAATAGCTCGCGTTCAACAATCGGATATATTGAAGAGGGTAGAGTAACAAATAGCTCTCGTTCTACAATTGGTTATTTTGAGGATGTTAGACGAGTAGATGCAGCTGCTTTTTTCTTTTTCTTTTTTCGATGATAAAAATTTTAATTAAAGCGCATAAAAATAAGTGCTTATAAGTGTAATTTGTTATTTTTATAGTGAATTATATAAACTATAAGTATGAAATACAAGTTTACATTATTGTTTGTTGTTTTGTTTTTTGGTGCAGTGCAAGCCCAAATCAACCTAGTCCCCAACCCTAGTTTTGAGGATACTGTTTATTGTCCTCCAGGAAGGAATCATTTGAAAGCTTGCAAAAATTGGTTAAATTTCGGGAATTCACCTGATTATTTTAATGCTTGTACTCCTTTTAGTTTGCCTAATTCAAATCCCGGATTTCAATATGCGCATACCGGAAATGCGTATGCGGGGGCGCTTTTTTTTAGGCGCGCAAATTTACCAAGTGGGCCTAACTATAGAGAACCAATGGCAGTAGAGCTCGTAAGCTCTTTAATAATTGGTCAAAAATATTATGTTTCATTTTTTGCTGTAAATGCTGAGGTAAATTTTGCCTCTATGGCATGTGATAAATTAGGTGTCAATTTTTATACAGTACCATTTGACTCTAGTTCTCCGCCACCTTTAATAAATACTGCAAAATTATATTCCGATAGCATTTTAACGGATACACTTAACTGGACAAAAATTAGTGGTTCCTTTATCGCTGACTCTGCTTATCAATACTTGTGTATAAGTAATTTCTTTAATGATGCAAATACAGATACATTAGCTACTTCTCCATTTCCCAGTGAAGCCTTTTATTATATTGACGATGTTTGTTTAAGCACCGATTCACTTTACAATGAAACATGGACAGGAATAAATCATCCAATAAAAGATTCCTTGGTAATAAGTATATACCCAAATCCATCAAAAGGTTTTTTAAACGTGGAATCTCCCATACCCATAACCAACTATTCGATATATAATATTCAAGGGCAATTGATGAACAAAGTTAAAGTTAATACAGCTTCTTCCTTTGAAATTAATCTATCTAATAATTTAAATGGAATGTATTTTTTACAGATTCAAACAGCAAAAGGCATAAGTAATTATAAAATCATTTTAACTCAACAATAGTTTAAATATAAAATCTATTAAGTTATTCGCCTTTAATTTACAATTTGATTATAGCTGTTAAAATAATAGAAAGTAAAAAGATGTTGAAACAATAATAAATAATTCTTTAAGCATACTTAGTCCTAGTCAGTAACTAGGGCTTTTTTTATTTACAATAAAATACGGTTTAGTTAATTTTTTTAATGCTGTTTTTTGAATTTTCAAAAAGGCCATTCACCATTCTTTTTTGCTTTAATCAGATAAGCAACTATACAAGTCATAATTGTAATTAATATTATCGCAGTATTCCATGATATTAATATAAGCTTGCTTTTTTTAGATTATTTTGTTCGGTTCAATAATCTAGTGCAACTTTTTAGTTAGTCAAATTTATTAAATTGTATTTATAATTCAAATATTATTATATTTGAATTAGTAATCGAAAAACTATTTTATGAAATACACAACTATTTTGTTTTTAATTTTTATTTTATGTAAGCCTTCGCAAGCCCAAATC
>JBJOND010000004.1:0-69059 GCA_046052065.1 Bacteroidota bacterium
TACCCTACTTTAATGTTGCTTACGCAAATTTATACTCGCCATTGTTTGTAATTTCTAACTATTCAAAAATAAATATCGATTTCTGGTTAAACTATTCAACGGAGTATGCTGCCGACGGAACTTATCTCGAATATTCACTCGATGGAAGCAATTGGGAAGTACTTGGTACTATCAACGATCCTAATGGAACCAATTGGTACAATACAACTATGTTTGGTAATAATGTTGGATGGACAGGCAACTCTGGAGGATGGAAAAACTGTAGCTATTCGTTTAGCAACCTAACAGGTGCGAATATCCTTCAATTGAAGTTTGTGTTTAAAAGTGATATTAATTTAACTGCTCCTGGAATCTCACTCGATGATATCACTCTTCAAGGTGTTGTTGGTTTGAATGAAACTATAGCAACTTCCAACTATATTGTCTACCCTAACCCATCAAATGAAAGTTGTCATGTTGCATTCCCGACTACAACACAACAAATTCACATAATGGACGCGAATGGGAAATTGATTGATCAATACGAAACGCAGAATGAAACTTCACGAAATATAAATACAACTAATCTTTCAGAAGGATTTTATCTGATTCGATTTGTTGATGCAAGTAGAACTTATTCAACCAGAAAATTACAAGTCATTCATTAATGTGCAATCATCAACTTAGTTGTATAGTTGAATTGACTTCCTTTCAGGTTAATCAAATAAATACCTGAAATAAAATCACCACATTCGATACTGATTATTTGTTCTCCATTTTGCAGCAAGACCTCTTTGCGTAAAACAATTTTTCCGGTGATATCAGTTATAATCAAACTAGCCACAGCATTTATTGTTGAAAGTAATTTAATATCTGATTTATTATTTGTTGGATTCGGGTAAACAGTCATCACAACGTCTTTCAATTTGATTTCATTTACATTAACAGTGACTGCGGCAATTCCAGAAATATTATCGCATCCATTGCTATCTATTAAAGCAACGGTATAATTACCTGGCTGTGTAAACATGTATGATTTTGCATTTGCTCCTGGAATAATACTCCCATTTATATACCATTGATAGCCGAGTCCTGTTTGCAAGGACACTAGTGAATCTGGATACATCGTAATTAAATTTCCGCTTGATGGTGCAACTACTTCGATGTATGAACTATAAGTTATAGAATCAATTCCATAACCATTGTCAACGACTAATGTTACAGGATAAAATCCAGCGTTTGCATAAGTTACCGATGGATTAGCATCCGACGAAGCAGCTGGGACTCCACCTCCAAAATACCATTGCTGCGAAGATGATCCACCTGTAGATGTATTGATATAGGTTATGCTCTTACCCTCGCATACTTGTTTATCAGAACCTATAAATAATGCAGTGGGCAACACTACCGATGTCGATTTCAAAGTGATATTATCAAGGTATAAACAATTGCCGTAATGACCACGATTTTGAAATACAATTTGCAATTCACCTTGATTCAAGTATGCTGATAAATCGATAGAATCTGTTCGCCACTGATTTGAACCTGGAATATAGAATGCAGCAGTATCTCCCGATGTTGCTAAATCAGAGTATCCTTTAACGTAAACTTCTTGATAAGTTGCACCACAATCTGACGAAACCAATACAGCCAATGTATCATAATAGTCCACACTGTAACGAGCATAAGCGACATCAAATTTTAATAATGCACTTTGCAAACCAGAAGTATTAAATCGAGGAGTATATATTTCATCATATTTACCACTTACATCATTACTATAATTGTCAAAGTAAATTGAATTTTGACTTTGCCCATAGGCACCAGCGTTACCCGTCAAGGTCCATTCAATTCCATCTTCCCCATCATCAAAAAGACTCCAATCATATGATAAATTATTTTCAAAGCCTTCAGCTAAAGAAAAAGCATGGACAGCTGAAACATGAATATAGCTCTGACGAACTACCGTATTATTACTTGAATTACCCGATACCAATAGAGAAACTAAATAATCGCCAGGTTGCGAATAAACAACTGTAGGATTATTGGAATTAGATGTTGAAGGATTACCTCCTTGAAAATACCATTGTAATGCATTTGCACCTGTACTTAAATTCGTAAATTGTACTTGCTGATTTTCACAGATAGTTTGTTTATCCGACATAAAATCCGCTATTGGCATGTCATTCTTATTCAAAGGCGATTCCCAAACTCCTTTTCCGTAATAAGCAACTCTTAATTTAGATAATCCTGTTCCGTCTTGATAAATCATCAAATCACGTATCTGAGCAACTGTCGGAAGCCCTCCAGAATAATTCAACCAATTATTCATTGATGAATTTCGATAATAAACACCAGCTGCGTTAGCAATATAAATTGCTTCATCAGTACTGTAATAATCATTTACAACATTAATCATATTCAACCCAGGATAATTACTCGTGTAATTAACCCATGTTTGTCCTCTATCTTGCGAACGGTAAATTCGCGAATTACATGTAACGTAGATAATATTCGTATCACTTTTAACTACCTCAATTGATGCAGCAACATTAGTAGCATAAGGCAAGGTAAAAATTGAAATAGTAGGATTCGCGGACTTTGCATCTTCAATGCGATAAACTCTTGCATTATCTGTTATTACATAAACTACATCCGACTTTAACGGATTCACTTTGATTCCACGAATAGTATGTCCCAAAGCCGCAACAACACTCCAGCTTATTGAACCATTGTAAATATTAGATGAAACACATAAAGTATCGCGACCTGCATATGCTGTATTAGTATCAGTAGGACAAAAAGAAATACGAGTATTACCGTCGCATTTAACAGGTAAGTTAATTGAAACACTACCACCATTAGGGACTAACCTCCTACGTTGATTTTCACTTAGGTAATAAACATAATTATTACGCGTATAATCGAAATCACATCGCGCACCCCAATCGCCACCACGGTTACACTTCCAGGTATTTAACGAATGAAACAACTCGCCGTTATCTTGTGTTCCAATGCTGATTAAATCCTCTCTTGTTTTACTTTGTGCGGCATGATAAATTTCAGTAGCATTAATACCATCACTTTTTGGCGTCCAGAATGAACCTCCATTTGTACTCAACCAAACACCTCCATCATTGGCATTCCAAAGTTGAGTGTGATTATAAGGACTAACTAATATGTGATGCATATCGGTATGAAGATTAGCATACCATTGTGTTAGTTGCGTCCAATTAACACCACCATCGGTCGACTTCCAAACAACATGCGAAGAAATATAAATTGTATTTGCATCATCAGGATCCGCACAAAAAGTAAAATTATAATTTCCTTGTCCGCCACCGTTTGCATCGTAACCAGTTAAACTCTGACTCGGATTATTGTAAACAGTGATAAAAGAATTTCCACCATCAGTCGATTTGAAAATTGTCCCTTCATCGCAGTTCATGGCAACATAAACAATGTTTGAATCGGCAGGACTAACGCCAAGGCGTATACCCTGACCGCCATTTGAACCAGGAGGAGTTAACCCATTGTTAAGCTGAATCCATGTTTCCCCTCTGTCATCTGATTTGAATAGATTGTCAAATGTAACAGCATAAAGAGTGTTCGTTCCACTATTAGCCTTCCAACACATATCCGTAAACTGACCTCCTACACGTTTGCATGACCAAGTCTGACCACCATCGGTTGTTTTCCAGATTCCGTTATTGGTTGCTGCAATCAATGTGAGATGATCATTAGGATCCATCAATAATTCAATAGCCATTCTGTTACCAATTGACGAATTAACTAACGTCCAAGATGCGCCAGCATTCACTGTTTTATAAACACCATAGCTCGTTCCATAATAATTTGGATCACCTGTTCCGAGGTAAATAATGCTATCATTTGTATAATCGATACAAACAGATGCACACTGCGCATTTGGCAATACATCTGTCCCTACAATATTCCATGTTGTCCCGTTATTATTGCTTTTGTACAAACCACCAGAAGCTGAGGTTGTATACATAATAGAAGAATCAATAGGATGAAATTTTATTTGTGTGCAACGCCCAATTCCGTTTATTTGTCCACTAACATTGTTCGGAAAAGCTATTGGTCCAGTACACGTCCAATTGCCTGCTATCTGTGCATGCGTATATCCAACAGAAATTAATGACAGCCATACTAAAACAACTTTCAATTTCGCACTCATGGTCTTGCCTCCTTCCATAAAAGTAATTGCTGATGTGGATACAAAATAGAACCATCGGATTGCACGAAAGGAAACATTGTTAATTTCCAATGCTCAAAACGCTTGCATTCGTAGCGATACTTTTCATATTTATGTTCTTTATCCAAACCAAAAAAACGTTCAAGCCAGGTTGATTTTTCTTTCTTCTCTTTTTCTGATGCTCCTTTCATCCCCATCGTTTCTTCTTCTTCTAACGGAATAACTTTCCCTTTCCAAAATGAATCATAGGCCTTTTGAGCTTCGAAATAATTGGCAGTTGAATCATCCATCATAGAAATCCAATAGGGCTGCTTGGTGTAATTTAAATTTGACGACTGAGCATTTCCATGAATAGAAATCAAACAGCCAACAAACATTAGGAATAGTAATCGCATTGATATTTTTTTTCAAAAATAAGATTAATACCGATGTTTCAGTTATGGCTTAAAAAAGAAAAGTCCTAAAAAAATTAGGACTTCTAAATAGCAATCTAAATACTATTACCCACCAAAGACCTTCTTCAACAAATCACTCGTGCGGGCAATAGGATCTTTTCTGATTTGGAGTTCTTCTTCAGCCACTTTTACAAATAACCCGTCAATGGCTTTTTCAGTCGCGTATTGCACTAAATCGGGATTAACCTTCTCCACTAAAGGAATCTTATTATACTTTGTAATTACTAATTCCCAATTTTTGGTAGCTCCTACTTTATCTAATGAGGCTTTAATAATTGGTTTAAATTTTTCTACAAGCATCGCTCTCGATTTCGATTTCAAATATTCTGTTCCTGCATTATCAGAACCCTTCACAATGTTGATGGCATCAGTAATTGTCATTTCCGAAATAACCTTAACAAATATGTCCTTTGCTGATGAACCAGCATCTTCAGCAGCACGATTAACCGATAAAATCACATCGTCACATTCTTTGCTTAAACCAATGCTTCGTAATTTATCTTCAATCTTCTTCGCATCAGGTGGAAAAGGAATTTTGATTTTGGGATTACCAAAGTAGCCATCAAGTTTAGAAACAGTTGCAGAGCCATTAACAGCTCCTTTACTTAATGCTTCTTTCAACGCTTTACCGGCTTCTTCCTCCGAAAATCCTTTAGGTGTTTGCGGCAACGTCATCTTTTTCTCTGCTTTCTTTTTTAAATCGTTGAAGTTTTGTGCAGAGGCGGTTAATGCTAAAAATGCTAGCGAGATGGATAAAATTATTGATTTCATATTTTGAATTTAATACCTAACGTAAGTTTTGCAATATTAATATATTGATGGATAAATATTCTAATTTTCATTAGATAATTCTAACCATAAAAAAAGGGACTTTCGTCCCTTGGTAATCTTATAAATAAGATTTTAAAAATTTATTACTTCTATTGCTTTTTAATTTTCGAAGTGCCCCCTCCTTAATCTGACGAACGCGTTCGCGGGTTAAATGAATATTCAGACTTATCTCATCCAATGACATATTATGTGTATGCCCAATACCAAAAAACATTTTAACAATTTGAACTTCCTTTGCTGATAGTACACTTAAGTATCTATTAATATCCTCTGACATTGACTCCTGTATCATACTCGTATCAGTATTTACGGTGTCGTTTTCTAAAATATCCAAGAGTGTACTACTGTCCTCGCTACTATCTAATGGTGCATCAATAGAAACTGGCCTTGCAGAAACACGCATTACATCAGTAATATGATTGGTAGAATAATTTAAAACTTCAGCTAGTTCTTCCGCGCTTGGCTCACGTTGAAAATCCTGTTCTAATTTTGAAAACGACTTACGAACTTTATTTAGTGTTCCGATTTGATTTAATGGTAAACGAACTAATCGAGATTGCTCAGCTATTGATTGTAAAATACTCTGACGAATCCACCAAACAGCATAGGAAATAAACTTAAATCCTTTGGTTTCATCAAATCGTTGTGCAGCCTTTATCAAACCTAAATTGCCTTCATTAATTAAGTCGGGTAACCCCAACCCTTGATTTTGATATTGCTTTGCTACAGAAACGACAAATCGTAAATTAGCTCTCGTCAAGCGATTAAGTGCATCGGCATCTCCATTTCTTATTTTCTGAGCAAGTTCCACCTCTTCTTGAGGGGTTACCATTTTCTCCTTGCTGATGTCATGAAGATACTTTTCTAAACTTGCACTCTCCCTGTTAGTGATTGATTGGGTAATTTTTAGTTGTCTCATGGTGTTGTATGTTTTAGGTTAAAAAAAATGAAATTCAGAAGAACTATTACAAAGCAACTCGCGAATAATAGTTAGTGTTTTAACAAACTAAAAAGTTGCATCTACACTACTATCGGATTAGATAAAATAATATTTTAAAGGTAACGGCCTGATAAATTTTAAACTGCAATTAAAATCACCCCAATAAATGACATATCTCAGCGTTATGTAATTGAGATAATTTGAATACCTTCGTTGTAATGAAAAAATACACCTTTTACTTACTTTTTCTGATGGCCATCCCTCTCTTAGGAATAGCTCAAAAAAAGGCAGAACAAAAAAATTCGCTTATTCAGTTTTCGGGAGTTGTTGTAAGTAGTGATTCTCTACAGCCAATTCCTTACGCGGCTGTGACAATTCATAAATCAGGCAGAGGCACAATTACAGATTTTTATGGCTTCTTTTCTTTTGTTGCAAAAAAAGGTGACACTATCGACTTTCATTATATCGGTTATAAGCCTATTTTATTTATCATTCCTGATACTTTAAAAGAAGATCGTTATTCACTGATTCAGGTTATGAATCGCGATACCATTTTATTAAAAGAAGCTGTTGTTTATCCTTGGCCTTCAAAAGAAGAATTTAAAAGAGCTTTCTTAGAACTTAAAATCCCAGATGATGATTTAAAGAGAGCTGAAAAGAATTTACAGCTTGCTGAAATCAAAGCGATACAGGAAACTGTAGTCTATGATGGTGCAATAAATTATCAATATCAATTGCAACAACGACAATCTAAGCTATACAGCGCCGGACAATATCCTCAAAATAACTTATTCAACCCTATTGCATGGGCAGCCTTCATCAAAGCTTGGAAAGATGGAAGTCTGAAGAAGAAAGAAGAACCAAAGATTGATGATTAAAAGAATGCTTCGCCAATTATCTTTTTTCAAAGTAATATTAATTAGCTGCCTGACATTTTTAACGACGAATGTTATGGGGCAAGATGGTATTATAAAAGGTATTGTCAACGACTCCCTACGCAAACCAATTGAGGCATGTAACGTTTCCATCCAAGGTGAATCCAACGGAACAATTACAGATAGCCGTGGCCGTTATGAATTAAAAATCACACCTTATAAAGAACTAATTGTTGTTTATAGTTTCTTAGGGTATGCGCCTCAAAAATTTACAATAAAACTAACTCCAGGAGAAATAAAAGAACTTAATGTTCAATTACAATCGACAGTGAAGATGCTCGGACCTGTAAATATATCAGGCGAGAAAAGCAGAGATTTATTAATGACTCCTATTCAACCAAAAACACTAGAGCTTATGCCAAGTGCCAGCGGTAATTTTGAGGGTACATTAAAAACATTTCCAGGAGTTGTTTCGAACAATGAATTATCATCTACTTACTCAGTTCGTGGTGGATCATTTGATGAAAACCTCGTTTATGTAAATGATGTTGAAATTTACAGACCTTTCCTTACGCGAAGCGGTCAACAAGAAGGGTTAAGTTTTATCAACTCTGACTTAATTGCGAATATCAATTTTAGCTCTGGTGGATTTAATGCGACTTATAGCGACAAGCTTTCTTCTGTACTAGATATCGAATACCGCAAGCCAGAAAGTTTTGCGGGTACAGCTTATGTAAGTTTTTTAGGAGCAGGATTTCATTTGGAAGGCATATCAAAAAATGAAAAATTTACTTGGCTCTCAGGCTTCCGCCAGAAGTCGAACCAGTTTTTGCTAAACAACTTAGATACGCGTGGTGAATACCGACCTACTTTCACCGATTTACAATCTTTATTCAACTATCAGTTTACAGAGCGCACCTCTTTATCCTTCCTAGGCAATTTATCCATCAACGACTATCGAGTTATTCCAACTTCACGAGAAACAGAATTTGGAAATATTAATGAAGCCTTGAAGTTTACCGTTTATTTTGGAGGTCAAGAGCAAAATGCCTACTCTACTTCTCAAAGTGCAATAACGTTGAATCATCGTGTGAATGACCGTTTGAATTTAAAGTTTATTGGTGCAGGATTTATCACGAAGGAAAAGGAGAACTTTGATATTCTCGGTGAATATTTCATTGATGAGTTAGATAAAGACCTTGGATCTTCCAATTTTGGAAATGTAGCTTCTAATCGTGGAATAGGCGCTTTTTTAGATCATGCAAGAAATGAGTTACAAGCAAGTGTAACAAGCTTTGAACATAAAGGAACTTATGTTCAATCGAAATATAATTTTAAGTGGGGAGTAAAAGCACAACACGAAGAAATTGTTGACAATCTTGATGAATGGCAATACCGTGACTCTGCCGATTTTTCCATTGTCCACCCACCTGACAATCCTGGCGACTCCGTTGATTTTACACAGCAGATTGTATTGAACAATGTTGTAAAAAATAAAATCAATTTAAACTCTAATCGCTTTAGCAGTTTTTTAAATAGCACATGGCAATTAGGTAGAACTTTAACTTTGTTAGCTGGTGTTCGTGCTACCTATTGGGATTTTAATCAAGAATTAAATATTAGTCCGAGAGCATCGATTGAATACCGACCTAAAAGCAATAAGTATTTAAAACTAAGAGCTGCTACAGGAGTGTATTATCAACCTCCTTTCTATAGAGAACTAAGAGGGTTGGATGGAAAAATCAATCCTGATGTTAAGGCGCAGCAATCCATTCATTTTATTGTAGGTGGAGATTACCAATTTTTATCATGGGGAAGAGAATTCAAACTAACTGCCGAAGCTTATTACAAAAAAATGAGCAACTTAAATCCGTATAAATTGGAGAATACGCGATTACGTTATCTGGCAAAAAACAATGCTGACGGATACGCGACAGGGTTAGACTTAAGAGTAAACGGAGAATTTGTTAGTGGAATTGAAAGCTGGGCATCTTTATCATTTTTAAAAACAGCAGAAGATTTAAATGATGATGGATATTTCAATTATTATAATTCAGAAGGCGATTTAATTATACCGGGATATACTTTCAATAACACGCCTGTTGATAGTCAGTTTGTATCACCAGGGAATATTCCGCGTCCTACGGATCAGCGTGTAACATTTAGTTTGTTTTTCCAGGATTATCTTCCTAAATCACCGAGTGTTCGTATGCACATGACGTTAGTATTCGGAACAGGATTACCATTTGGCCCTCCGGGAAACGATCGTTATAAAGATATTTTAAGAGCTCCGTCCTATCGACGAGTAGATATTGGGTTTTCGAAAATTCTTATTGATGAAGACAAACCAAATACAAGTCGCTTAAAGGTCATCAGTAAATTAAAATCACTCTCCTTAAGTTTGGAAGTATTCAACTTATTGCAAGTAAGTAATACCATTTCTTATACATGGATTACCGATGTTACAGGTCGTCAATATGGAATTCCGAATTACTTAACATCCCGCTTACTAAACTTAAGACTTCAAGCTAAATTTTAAATTGTATGTCGAATAAGAATAAAGGCAAATCAGGATTAGTGTATTCAACCAATCCGAATTTTCAATATCAGGAAGAAGATAACAATCAGGAAACCTTACCACCTCAACAGCAATCGTTGAAGATTTGGTTGGAAAGAAAAGGTGGTGGAAAAATGGTGACAGCTGTAAAAGGATTTATCGGTAGCGATGATGATTTAGAAGCGTTAGGAAAAATGCTAAAAAGCAAATGTGGTGTTGGAGGAACAGCCAAAGATGGTGAAGTTTTAATTCAAGGAGATCACAGAGAAAAAGTACTAGCCTTACTTATCCAAAATGGCTATCAGGCAAAAAAAGCGGGTGGTTAATTATTTAAGAATTATCTCGTAAAAGTTTTCTTGTTCTATTCCATCAAAAAATTTTATAGAGGAAAAACAAAAAGACTTTTTAGAAACCCAAGCAAGATTTTCGATTCGCTGTCTTTTTAGATTAGCGATTGCAAATAAGTTAAGGCAATATTTTTCACACTTGTCTTCTATTTTAATTATTGAAACTTCTGCTTCTTCTTCAAAAATCGAATTAGAATAACTAACGATGTAGTCATTTGATTTATTTGGTAAATATTCAATTGTTCCATTGTCACATGAAGATAAATCCGGAATTATTTTTCCTGAATTAAGATCAATTAAATTAGCAGTAGCATAAGCATCATTTAAATCGACACAACTTATAACTACAATATTTAAATCAGGAATCATTCCCCAGCAAGTAGGCAATACGCCATAAACAAATTGAGTATCTTTATTAATGATTTTGTCATCATCTTTTTCAAATTTGGAGGTATACAGATAATGAATATCCTTTGCGTTTACAACTAACTGAGAGTCGGAAATTTCATTTACAAATTGATTATTAATTATAGTATCTAAACAATATATTGCTGACTGCATCAACCAAACATAACGCAGTGAGTCTATTGATAAAATTGTAAACGATTTATTATTTGCTTCAATTGTCTCATCGTGATCAATATCCAAATCGATTAAAATAGGATTGTTATTATAAATACAATTAGTGTCAAGACTACTATTTGATTTATTTTTTCGTTGAGCAATAGCCCCCGAACTGATAAGGATAATAATTAAAAAAGCAAAATTACTTTTTCGAAGCATTAATAATTTGCTGATAGTAATTTTCATAAACCGGCATGATGTGATGAATATCGAATGCCTTTGCTTGCTTCAACGCAGCCTGACGAAATTCAGCAAGCCTTTTATCATCCGTTAAAATCGCAAGTGCATTCTTAGCCATATCATCTACATCACCAACATTACTCATAAAACCAGTAACACCATTGATGTTTAGTTCTGGCATACCACCAGAGTTCGATGAAATAACAGGAACCTGACACGCCATTGCTTCAAGTGCTGCTAATCCAAAACTTTCCGTTTCAGAAGGCATCACAAACAAATCAGCAATCGATAAAACCTCTTCTACCATTTCTTGCTTTCCTAAAAAACGAACTTCATTATAAAATCCTTTTTCACGAGTTAGCTCTTCAATTTTATGTCGCTCCGGTCCATCACCAATCATAATCAGTTTGGCAGGAATCTTTGCACGCACACGTTCAAATACGTCAACCACATCTTGCACTCTTTTTACTTTTCGGAAGTTAGAAGTGTGAACAATGAGTTTTTCATTATCAGGCGTTATCGCTTTTCTAAAATGATCTTTTCGCGATTTAGCAAATCGTTTTAAATCGATGAAGTTGGGAATTACCTCAATCTCTTTAGTGATTTTAAAATTTGCATAAGTATCTTTTTTCAAGCTTTCTGAAACAGCAGTTACACCATCGGAATGATTGATAGCAAACGTTACTACAGGCTCATAACTGGAATCCTTCCCAACAAGCGTTATATCTGTACCATGAAGTGTAGTAACAATTGGAAGATAAAGTCCGTGTGTTTTTAAAATCTGCTGCGCCATATAAGCCACCGATGCATGAGGGATAGCATAATGTACATGAAGAATGTCTAGCTTTTCATGCAACGCCACATCAACGAGTTTACTTGTTAAGGCAGACTCATAGGGTATATAATCAAAAAGTGCATAAGGAGTTGCTGTTACTTCGTGATAGAAAATATTCTCTTTAAATCCATCTAAACGAACAGGCTGGCTATACGTAATAAAATGAATCTGATGACCTTTTTCTGCAAGAGCTTTCCCCAATTCGGTAGCCACTACTCCACTACCACCAAATGTTGGATAACAAACAATGCCTATATTCATATAACAAAGTTAAGTATTTAAGCGAGAAAAAGTTTAACAACAAAAAGCTGTAAAAGTTTAAGCTTATTTTGTAAATGCCTTGTAAAACAACTCCATGATATCCGTTCGGATATTCTTCTTTGCCAACATGGTATTTTCAGCATCAGGATATACTCGGTTCGATAAAAAAACAAATAAGAAATCATTCTTTGGATCGGCCCATACACATGTACCTGTAAAACCTGTATGTCCGAATGTAAACTCTGACGCACTTCTTGCAGCTGGACTCGATTTCTCTTTATTCATCTCTGATTTATCGAAAATCAATCCTCTACGGCTACTCGAATTGGGTGCAGCTTTCGTGGTAAATAATTGGATTGTTTCTTTTTTCAGGTAACGCTTTCCATCATACGATCCACCACTCATTAACATTTTAAAAATAATCGCTAATGATTCTGCATTAGAAAAAAGTCCAGCATGGCCAGCTACACCACCCATCATGGCTGCTGTAGGATCGTGCACAGTACCGCGAACTACGCATTTGCGAAATACTTTATCATCTTCAGTTGGTGCTATGGTATTGATATCTGCTTTATCGTATGGATTAAACTGCATTTTCCATAATCCCATTGGCTTATAAAAATTATTCGCAACATATTCATCAATTGGCTGTCCGCTGATATGTTCTATAACTTTCTGTAAAATAATCATGCTTAGATCAGAATACACCATTGTGCCCGGTGTCTTTACTTCTGATTCAATAATTTGTTTCCAAATCTCTGCTTTGTAACTATCGCTTATAAACAAGCTATCAGCCACTTTAGTTGAAAAACCTTCTGTCTTTTCTTTTTTGTAGATGCAAGAATCAAGTCCATATTCTCGCTCTGTATTTCGCCAGAAAGCAATGAATGGCTGCAAACCTGCTTCATGCATCATCAATTGTCGAATAGTAATATCTTTCTTATTAGTATTTCTTAAATCCGATAGATACTTACTTGCTTTTGCATCGAGATCGAGTTTGTTTTTTTCATACAAATGCATGGCGCATAAACCAGTTGATGCCACCTTGGTTATGGAAGCAATATCGTATAAATCACTATTAGAAACTGCATGCAAACTATCATAAGTAAAATATCCATACGATTTATCAAACACCACTTTGTTTCCTACTGCAAATAAAATCTGACAACCAGGAGTAATTTTATTTTGTATTGCATTATTAATGATTGAATCAACCGCATCAAACTTAGATGAACTTACATTCAATGCTTCTGGATAAGTAAAACTGTAAACATCGTTAGTAGATGATTTAATTCCATCTCCTATACAAACATTATCAGCAATTGAAACAGAAAGATGTCCAGTAAACGACGATGCACCAAATATTTTTTGAGCAGTTAACTTAACTGGGTAATAAGTATCTTCAAATCCTTCGATAAGCACTTTAACGTGGCTTGTCTTTTTTAACTTAGATAACACATAGGCATTACCGAAAACACATAAAATTGTATTATGCTGACTATTCAACTTCTCTATTGCTTCCAGCACATCTGATGATAAATTGTAATTTTTAGGCGCATGAATAGTGGTGTTATGCACGCTTACAATTACACGATCATAGTTTTTTAAACTTGCGATTAACTTGTCTAAATCACGTGCTGAAACATTACGTTGAAAAGCATAACAATCTACTTTTGCATATTTCAATAATTCACTTTGAAATACATTATTGATAGAATCATTAAATACAATTGAGGCAATTTTTTTATTCTCATGCACACGAATTGGAATAATGTGATTATCATTTTTCAAAAGTGTAATCGATTTGTCGTAAAGGGAGTAAGAAGTATATTCAGAATTTGGATTGTTTAATTCATCAGTTAAATCAGTGAGATCTACGGGTGAATAATTATTCAATCCGACCCAATATTTTGCCATTAGAATTTTACGAACACGGTTATTTAAATCGACTTCAGCAATAGTACTATCTTCCACTGCGTGAATAATTCTATCTATCCCCTTCTCGATATTATCCGAATACAATAAAATATCATTACCTGCCTGAAACGCTTTTAACTCCAATTCGCCGGGTTCAAAAAAATCAGAAACGCCCTTCATATTCAAGGCATCTGTAAAGACTAATCCATTAAATCCTTCTTTCCCTTTTAATAAGCTGTCTACTACTAATGGCGATAGACTACAAGCTTTCTTTCCTGTAGAATCAAGAGCAGGGACATATAAGTGAGCAACCATTACAGAGGCTACACCTTTTCTTATAAGCTGACGAAAAGGATAAAGCTCTACTGAATCCAATTGCAAAGAGTCTGCCGTGACCACTGGTAATTCATAATGAGAATCAGTGCTAGTATTACCATGTCCTGGAAAATGCTTTGCGCAGGCTAACACATGTTCTGATTGCATCCCTAACATGTATTCCATTCCAAATTGCGTTACCTCTTCGCGACGCTCACCAAAAGAACGATTACAAATAATAGGATTAGCAGGATTTGTATTTATATCAACAGCCGGAGCAAAATTTATATGTATGCCTAATCGCTTACAATTTTGAGCAATTGATTTGCCCATCACATTAGCCAAATTTGGACTACCAGATGCCGCTAGAGTCATTTGTCGCGGGTATCTAACGGTACTGTCTAACCGCATTTGCAATCCCCACTCCCCATCAATTCCAATCATTAGTGGAATCCTCGATTTAGCTTGCAAGTCGTTTGTAAGTATAGCCTGACGAAATGGAGTACCTTTAAAGAAAATGATACCTCCCAATTTATACTTGTTCACTTTCTCTGCAATTTCTCGCTCGTAGTATGCTTCGCGATTTGAAAAAACATTAATCATAAAAAGCTGACCCACTTTTTCATCGATAGACATTGTGTTTAACAATGAATCTGCCCATCGGGCACCATCAACAGAATAATAAGCAGGTGTATATTTAATGTTTTGTGCAACAATAGTTTTAACTGAACAAATCAGAAAAAACAAAATACAATAGGCAATCCTCAATTTAAGGCGTATTAACTAATTAACTACTAAAATGTAAACTTATTTCACTAACTATTATTGCACTCCTTCCAATTGTTGTTTTGAACGAAGTTGCTTATACTCTTCTCTGCAATTCTTACAATAGAACCAATCGCTTGTAAAAGTCGTTGCTTCTTCGCATCCGCAGCTATCGCACTTACGCATAGATTCAGTACGTTGGTAGTGAAGTTTATTGATATGGTCATCGAGGTGGATAGGCGCATAATCAAAAAGATTATTTTCTTCTAACAAACGTGGATGAACAGGATAAAATCCATTGTTACCTTTAACATTTACCAAGACCACACGCTTACCCATTGCACGAAGCTGCTTAATAAGTGGTTGATAATCGATATCACCAGCGAGAATACATGCTACATCAAATGATGAATTTTGATAAGCTATTGACAATGCAGTGGTGGCAAGGCCAACCTCTAGGCAATTTTCCCTTCTTGCTGCTACTTCTTTATTTTTAAAATCGTACTCGTAAATTTCCGTATTGTAATTACATCGCTTTGCAAGCATTTCATAAAACTGACGCTCGCGCAAATTATCATGACCAGGTTTATTAATCGCAATTGTTCCGAAGTAATAGGTGCGAACCATATCAACTTGCATATCAGCAGCGAGTCCTAGTTGTTCTTTCACAAGCTTTGGAAGTGCGCGATAATCTAATTCGAAATCAGTGCCTTCGCACAAGCTCAAAAGATAAGGACGCACATGGTACAACCAACCACCATCAATAAATAACATTGCTTTCATCATAAGTGTAAAAATAGAAACAGATTAAATAATTAATTTGAAAATAAACTATTAAAGTTCAACAGGTTTTTAAACATTAAACCGCAACCTGAAAATCTCTCAATGCATCATTCAAAGAAGTTTTCTGATCAGTGCTTTCTTTGCGTTTGCCAATAATCAGTGCACATGGCACTTGATATTCGCCAGCAGGAAATTGTTTTGTATATGAACCAGGGATAACCACTGAACGAGAAGGAACAACACCTTTGTATTCGATTGGTGATGCACCTGTGACATCAATAATTTTTGTTGACATTGTAAGCACAACATTGGCCCCAAGTACAGCTTCCTTCTCTACACGCACCCCTTCAACAACTATCGATCGTGATCCAAGGAAACATCCATCTTCAATAATTACCGGCGCTGCCTGAACAGGCTCTAACACTCCGCCTATACCCACACCACCACTAAGGTGAACATTCTTTCCTATCTGCGCACACGAACCAACGGTCGCCCACGTGTCGACCATCGTACCTGCATCCACATAAGCACCAATGTTCACGTAAGAAGGCATCATGATTACACCTGGCGATAAATAACTTCCATAACGGGCAATAGCATGAGGCACAACTCGTACTCCAAGAGCTGCATAATTATTTTTAAGAGGAATTTTATCGTGAAATTCAAAAGGCCCTACTTCCATTGTTTCCATCTTCATGATTGGGAAATACATGATAACGGCTTTCTTAATCCAATCGTTTACCTGCCATCCATCCTGAAAAGGTTCTGCCACGCGTATTTTTCCATCGTTCAAAAGGGCAATCACACTTTTAACTGCATCTTGTGTATCTTGTTGCTGAAGCAGTTCACGGTTATCCCATGTATTCTCAATTATAGCTTGTAATTCTTTCATTTCTCTTGATTAGTAAAGTGGCGCAAAGTTATAAATAAGAACAGAACTTATTACCTTTGCAACATGGGAAGAATTATGGCCATTGATTATGGAACCAAAAGAACAGGATTGGCTGTAACAGACCCCCTCAAAATTGTAGCAGGTCCGTTGGATACGATTGCGACTCATTTGCTAGTAGACTTTCTAAAAGGCTATTTGGCAAAGGAAGAAGTAGAAAGTATTGTAATTGGCGATCCTCGTCGATTGAACGGAGAAATGTCGGAGACTACCCACCTGACCAACCAGTTTGTAAACAAATTAAAAAAAGAAATTCCTACCATTAAAATAGTACGAATGGATGAACGCTTTACTTCTAAAATAGCAGAGAAAAGTGTTTTAACAATGGGACTACCTAAAATGAAACGACAAGATAAGTCGTTGATTGACAAAGTAAGTGCTACGATTATTTTACAGGATTATTTAAATACAATAGCTTAATTACCCCATTTATGATTTACCCTATCGTTGCCTACGGAGACCCGATTTTAAGAAAAGTGGCAGAGCCTATTTCAGCCGATTATCCAAAGCTTACCGAGATTATTCAAAATATGTTTGATACTATGCATCGCAGTAATGGTATTGGACTGGCAGCACCTCAAATAGGACTTTCAATTCGCCTTTTTGTAGTGGATGCAACACCTTATGAAAATGATGAGCGTGAATTAGACGGATTTAGAAAAGTTTTTATTAATGCTCAGATACTAGAAGAAGAAGGTAAAAAATGGAAGTGTTCTGAAGGTTGCTTGAGCATTCCTGGTATACGTGAAGATGTAGACAGAAATCCGAATATAACGGTAAGGTATATGGATGAAAACTTTGTAGAGCATACTGAATCGTATACAGGTATGCGTGCAAGAATTATCCAGCATGAATATGATCATATTGAAGGTATTCTGATGACAGACCATCTGACACCGATTAAAAAGCAATTATTGAAAGGCCGTTTGAATGATATTATGAAAGGCCGTATAGACGCTGATTACAAAATGCGTTTTTATAAGAAATAAGCAGCATGCAATCGTCGGTTATTTACTTAATTGGATTTTCAACCTCTGGAAAATCAACGCTTGGAAAAATAATCGCAGAAAAACTAAACTATCAATTCATAGACTTAGATGAAGCCATAACTCAACAGCAAGGAAAGTCGATTAATGCGTTGTTTGATGAGTTTGGTGAAGAAGGATTTCGAAAAACCGAAAGACAGTTATTGGTTAATACAATTTTTCTAACAGAAACAGTTATTGCATGCGGTGGTGGAACTCCTTGTTATTCTGATAATATGGATTTCTTACTTAGAAATGGGATAACAATTTATCTTGAGGTGGATGAATCAGTCCTTCTTGAACGCATGTTAAATAATACAGCTGAAAGACCTTTATTCAAAGGGAAATCAAAAGAGGAAATATCATCGCATATTAATGAGCTTCTTACCGCGCGAAAAGTATTTTATGAAAGAGCCAATTACACGGTAAATAATAATAGCAATGAAGAATTAGCTATTATTAGTATTTTAAAAATTCTTGAGTAATTACCAGTCCTTTTCAGGATTACCCCCTGCCGCATCAAACTTCTTAGGATTTTTCTTTTGAAGCTTTTGTTCCTGATTCTTTAAAGCCTGCAACATGCGTTCAGCTTCTTCTTTAGAAATTTTCGGTTTCGATGCCTGTTGCTTTTGTTGTTGTTGTTGCTGTTGTTGTTGTTGTTGATCTTTTTTCTGATCCTGATTTTTATTTTGTTGTTGCTGTTGTTGCTGTTGTTGTTGCTGCTGATTTTTATTTTGCTTGTTCTTATCCTGCTGATTATTCTTTTGCTGCTGAGCTTTTAATTTAGTCAATGCATAAGCAAGGTTATAACGCGCATCTTCATCTTTAGGATTTTGACGTAAAGCCATTTTATAAGCATCGACACTCTCCTGATATTTTTCTTGCTTTAAATACGTATTACCTAGGTTGTAATAGGCTTTTGATTGCTCAACCGCATCTTTAGTAGTACCTGCAGATTGCATGTACTGCTTGCCTGCTTCTTCCAAATTTTCTTGCTTATAATAAGCATTCCCTAAATTGTAATTACCAGCAAAACTTTTAGCATCCTTGGTTACTGCCGATTTATAATCAATCTCAGCATCCTTGAACTTTTTATTATTGTAGGCATCATTCCCTCTGCGTATAGTAGAATTTGCATTTTGCGAATTCGCCAACAAATGCATCGAAACGAAAATCAAACTTAAAATTATTCTCATACGTCCTGATTTTTATTTTCACCAAATAAATTCCATCGTGCAACCACTTTGCTTTTGTTCTCACCGATTATAAAATCAATAATAAATAATAACAAAGCAATAGCAAGGAAAAACTGAAATTGGTTTTCAAAACTTGTATACATTTTTGCTTTGAATTCTTTTTTATCCAAAGCACTTAATTCTTTTAACACAATCGACAATCCATCGTCGCTATTGGTAGCATGAATAAACTTACCCTTACCTGCTTCAGCAATATCTTCGAGCATCACACTGTTTAATTTGGTCATGATAGTTTGTCCTGAGCGATCTTGACGATATCCCACCTTAGCCCCATTACTATAAACTGGAATTGGCGTACCTTGCTCCGACCCCATTCCAATGGTAAATACTTTTATTCCTTGTTCACTCGCTGTTTTAGCTGCATCAATTGCATCATCTTCGTGATTTTCTCCATCGGTAATAATAACTATGGCGCTGTTCTTTTTGATTGTATCGGTGAAGGATGTTGATGCAAGGTCAATTGCTGCACCAATCGCTGTACCTTGTTTAGGAACGATATCAGTAGTGATTTGTGATAAAAACAATTTGGCTGCTGCATAATCTGTTGTAATTGGCAACTGCGTATAAGCATCGCCGGCAAATACAATTACTCCTATACGATCTCCTTCTAATTTATCTACCAAACGACTAATGGCTTGCTTAGCACGCTCTAAACGATTAGGCATTAAGTCTTCAGCAAGCATACTATTTGAAACATCCAAACAAATAATAATATCAGACCCTTTACGCTTTACTTCTTCGAGTTTGGAACCAATTAAGGGTCCGCATAAACCAATTATCAAACAAATAAACGCTATCCATCTAATCCAGAATTTCAATGTTGGTCGTGTTTGGCTAACCTCTGGAAATAGTTGATTGATGATTTCCATTTTACCAAAACACAGCAACGCTTTTTTCTTCCAGCGAATGAATAGCCAAAACAACACTACTAACAGCAGTGCCGTAACGAAAAGGTAAATCATCTCAGGGTTTTGAAATCGAAACATGGCTATGGCAAACTTTTCAAGATGGTATAACGAAGCATCAATTCACAGAAGATTAAAGCAAATGCAATTAAGGCAAATGGCAAATATTCTTCGGTATAACGATTAAACTCTGTAACTTCTATTTTTGATTTTTCAAGACGATCTATTTCACGAAAAACATTTTCGAGTGCTTTATTACCTGTCGCTCTGAAATATTTCCCGTCAGTATTCTGCGCTACCTGACTTAATAAGGCTTCATCAATTTGCACTTCCATGTTTTGATACTGAATACCAAATGGCGTTTTAAATGGATAAGGTGCCATACCTTTTGTCCCAACACCAATTGAATACACTCGCACATCAAACGCTTTAGCAATTTCACCTGCTGTTGATGGAGGAATAGCTCCTGAATTATTTACACCATCTGTAATTAGTACAACGACTTTGCTTTTTGTCTTAGCATCCTTCACACGACTAATAGCAGTAGACAACCCTTCTCCTATTGCTGTTCCATCAATGAGCATTCCAGGTTGAACATCTTTTAATACATTACGAAGAACAGAATGATCAGAAGTAATTGGACATTGCGTAAAGCTTTCTCCAGAAAAAATTACTAATCCAATTAAATCATTTGGGCGTCCATCGATAAATTGCTGCGCTACTTTTTTTGCTGATTCAATACGATTAGGTTTAAAATCTTCAGCTAACATACTCGCAGAAATATCCAATGCAATTACAATTGAAATCCCTTCGGTAGTAACGTTTGAAGAGCTTGAAGTTGATTGCGGGCGAGCCAAAGCAATTATTAAAAACACAACTGCCAATAGTCTACAAAACAAAGGCACATTAATAATTCTACTTTTCCAGGAAGGAGGAATTCTAGAGAATGAATCCGTACTACTGATTTGAATAGTTGGTGCTTTAAAACGTTTAAATTTCCAAAAGTAAAATGCCAAAATTGGAACTATCAATAAAAACCAGAACCATTCAGGATTTTTAAACTGATAGAAATGCTCTTGAAACCAGGTCATGCCTCCCCTCCTTTTTGATTAAGCATTTCTTTTTCAGTTGCAGGAGTTGTCGCCTCAACAAACTGAATTGCGTTAGCAAAACTTAATTCATGTTCGGAAACATGCGGAATGGCTTTAGCGAATTTTACTAAATCGGCTAGACGTAATAGGTAAACAAGCTTTTCATTTTCTGCTGCATCTATTTGTTTGATAAATGCATGTTCTAAAATTTCATCAGAGGTAAATTCCAAGGCAGGAATCAACCAGCGGTTTTGAATATAGGCACGAACAATTTCTGTTAACTCAGAATAATATTTCTTTACATCACCCTGCTGCCATATTTCTTCTTTCTTTAATCGCTCGAAACTAATTATGGCAATTTCATAAGCTGATTGCCTTGGCACCTCAATAACTTTAGCCGCATCATCGCGTTGCTTTGCTTTCTTTAGATAACGTATCACTAACCAAACAATCACAGCTAATACTAATACGCCTAATGCTATCAATCCAATTAACATCCAATCATAAGGTACATCTTGAATTGGATGAATATCTTTAATCGCCTTAGTAGTATCAACTAGCATTAAAAAAACTTTCAACGATAACGGATCAGTATACACTTTTGCATTTGTATTTCTGACTTTATAGTCGATTGTAAAACCAGGAATAACAAAGAACCCTGTATCAAAAGCCATCATCGTTACTTTCTGCGTTCGCATTAGCATCGTATTATCTTCAACAGGAATAGTATCCAGTCCTTCATTCTTAACCACTTCTAACAACCCGATGCTATCTGAAATATAAGGCCAGTCAATTTTTACATCTTTAGGTTGAGTGATTGAAAGTTCAAGTGTAAAAGGCTGACCCACTACAACAATATTCGTATCCAATTTTGCAGTAGCAACTACACCTTGCGCATAGGTCCCATAACAGCAGAACATCATGCAAACAATCAAGAAGAACTTTTTTATATGGTGCTTCATCGCTGCTTAAATAAATTCATTAATGGTTTTACATACGATTGATCGGTACGAATAGCCACATTGTCAACACCTGACTTATTTAATAACTCACTGGTTAATCGTGCAGATTGCTGAAAGTACAAACGATAATTATTTCTAACGTTTGCATCTGAAGTATCCATCACCGAAACAAAACCGGTTTCTGCATCTTTAAATCGCACCAAACCAACATCGGGCATTTCTTCCTCTCGCGGATCAACAATACGAAGTGCTGCAAGGTCGTGCTTTTTAGAAGATACTTTAATTGCATCATCAAATCCTGAATCCATAAAATCCGAAATCACAAAAGCAATACAACGCTTTTTAATCATGTTATTAAGATACTTTAGTGCAAGACTAATATCTGTTCCTTTTGATGCAGGTTTGAAGTTAATCAGCTCGCGAATAATTCTTAAAATATGTGACTTGCCTTTTTTGGGAGGAATGTATAATTCAATTTTATCAGAGAAGAATATAACTCCTGCCTTATCATTATTCTGAATTGCAGAGAATGCAATTGTTGCCGTTAACTCCGTTATCAATTCACGCTTGAGCATGGCAGTACTACCAAACATTCCTGATTCACTCACATCCACTAATAACATTACAGTAAGCTCACGTTCTTCTTCAAACACTTTTACATAGGGATTTCCGAAGCGAGCTGTTACATTCCAATCAATGTTTCGCACATCATCACCTTCAACATATTCGCGCACTTCGCTAAACGCCATACCACGACCTTTAAACGCAGAGTGATATTCTCCAGAAAAAATCTGAGAGGACAACCCTTTGGTTTTAATTTCGATTTTACGAACGCGTTTTAAAAGCTCAGCTGAATCCATTGATAAATTGACTAAGGAACTTCAACAATATTTAATACTTCATTGATAACATCATCAGTAGAGATGTTTTCTGCTTCGGCTTCGTAGGTTAATCCGATACGGTGACGCATTACATCATGACAGATTGCACGAACATCTTCTGGAATCACATACCCTCTGCGCTTAATAAATGCATATGCCTTTGCTGCTAATGCTAAGTTTATACTTGCACGAGGAGAACCTCCGTAGCTAATCATACTTTCAAGCTTTCTCAAATTGCTTTCCTTCGGGAAACGCGTTGCGAAAACAATATCCAGAATATACTTCTCAATCTTTTCATCCATATACACATCACGAACTGCACTGCGGGCTTTCACAATTGTTTCTGCCTCAATAATCGGATTGATTTTAGGAAACTCCTGAGCGATATTCTGACGAATGATTAATTTCTCTTCTTCTTTTGTAGGATATTTAATTACCACTTTCAACATAAAACGATCTAACTGCGCTTCTGGCAAAGGGTAAGTTCCTTCTTGCTCAATCGGATTTTGTGTTGCCAATACTAAAAATGGTTCTGGCAATTTAAACGTTTCATCACCAATGGTAACTTGTCGCTCTTGCATTGCCTCCAATAACGCACTTTGCACTTTAGCTGGAGCACGATTAATTTCATCGGCCAAAATAAAGTTTGCAAACAAAGGTCCTTTACGAACCGTAAACTGCTCTTGCTTCTGATTATAAATCATGGTCCCTACTAAATCGGCCGGTAACAAATCAGGAGTAAATTGCAAACGACTAAACTTTGCATGTATCGCAGAAGAAAGCGATTTAATAGCTAACGTTTTTGCAAGACCTGGAACCCCTTCCAATAGTAAATGTCCATTAGAAAGTAACCCAATTAAAAGGCGATCGAGCATGTATTTTTGCCCTACGATTACTTTACCTAACTCTAAATTCAACAACTCGATGAATGCACTCTCTTGTTGAATTCTTTCGTTAATCTCACGAATATCCATAAATTTCTTAGTTAAAATTTCGAATCACAATATTAACCCATTCTGCTATGAAAAATCAATAGTCAAAAACGAGTTATGCGTTAATTTGATGTTAAAAACTTAAACTACTCCACCCTAACACGCGGATCTAAAAAAGCATAGAGTAAATCGACCATCCAATTTATCAAAACAAAGAAAACAGAAACCATAATTACGGCTCCCATTACTACAGGAAAATCATAGTGTTCTAATGCATCAACAGTCACTTTGCCTACCCCCTTCCAGCCGAAAATATATTCAATAAAAACTGCACCTGCGAGCAACGATCCGAACCATCCGGAGATAGCAGTAATAACGGGATTCAATGCATTGCGTAAAGCATGTTTATATAAAACAGTTTGGTAGGACAATCCCTTTGCTTTAGCAGTTCGTACATAGTCTGTACTAATTGCATCTAGCATTGAACTTCTTGTAAGCTGAACAATAACTGCAAGCGGACGAATTCCTAACGTAAGTGCAGGTAAGATGATGTTTTTCAGATTTAAAATCTCTCCACTAAAAGGATCGATTTCATACATGCTTCCTGTCATACTTAATCCTGTCCAATCACTCAATACAAATCCAAAAAACCACGCAATTAATATCCCTGCAAAAAATGAGGGCACTGACATTCCAAGAATGCTAATCATTAAATTTAAATAGTCTGGCCATTGCTGGTATCGAGTTGCTGACCAAACTCCTAAAATAATTCCAATGCAGGCAGCTAAAAACAATGCTACAACAGATAACACAATAGTTCCTGGCAATGCATCCATCAAGATTACACTAACAAGTTCCTGCGATTGATAAGAACGATTCAGATAAGGCTTTTTTAGGATTAAGGATTTTTGTCCTAATGGCAATACTTTTACAAACTCACCATACTTCTCTAGGCTGGCATATACCCTACTTGTGGAATCATTTAAGTTATTAAGTGAAACGGGAGAAATATCATTCAAGTAAAGCAAGTATCGCTTGGATACAGGTAAATCTAAACCCAATTGTTTATTAATTGCTTCGAGTGAAGCGACATCCGAACGTTGACCTAACATCAAACGACCTGGATCTGCAGGGAGAATATTAAACAAAAAGAAAACTACGGTTACTACTCCGAATATTATCAGGAGGCCACTCGTAGTTCTCTTTAGAATTAATTTAATCACGAAGTGCTATTTCTTATTTAACACTTGAAGTAATTCTTTCTCCTTAAATTCTTTTTCAGCCGTCCCAACCCAGTTCTTCACAATATTTCCATTCCACATATAGAATACACCTGGCGTAGAACCTCCATCACCTAACACTGTCCAAAAAGTTGGAATGTCTAATACACGATAAGGCAACTGCGCACCTGCATATTGGAAAAACTCAGGAATTTTAAATGTTTCTTCATCCATGAAGAAGATATACACTTTAGGAAATCCAGGATTCTTAGACAACTTAACTAAAGTCTTAGCTGCATTCTGACAATGATCGCATCCAGCAGCAAAGAAGCAAACGATTTTCTTTCCATTGTCGATGTTAACTTTTTTATCGCCAAAAACAGCATAATCGCTAAAACGTGACTTTACCTTTGCAGGACCTGCATCCACTACCACAGAATCTTTTTTAGTTGTATCGATTACTGTTTTACCTGTATCATTTGGCAAAGCACCTAACACATCTTTTCCTGTTTCAGTAATTGAAGATGCGTCATCCATTGCTTCTTCTACTTCCACTTGTGGCAACGGATTAGTTGTTGCTTTTGCGCAAGGACAAAAGGGAAATACTACATACATTAATAACGTTG
Organism: Bacteroidota bacterium; assembly: GCA_046052065.1. Taxonomy (GTDB): domain Bacteria; phylum Bacteroidota; class Bacteroidia; order AKYH767-A; family OLB10; genus CAINEC01. The sequence goes on from JBJOND010000004.1 coordinate 25,731, forward strand.
AAAACAACCAAATTATAAGCAAAACACTAAAGCGATTTTTTGATTTATTATCTTCTGAAGTGTTTTTATAAACGAACATTAATAAAATAATTGTCACCACATTTTTAATGAATGCTTCTAACGGTGTCATAGGCAATAACTGCCCAAAACAACCACAGTTCCCATTCATTGCACCATGCCTAACCATTTCGATGATAAGGTGGGCACAAAACGCAACCAACAATCCGATGGTAGCAGGAATAACAATACGCTTTAAATAATGCGGCTGAATAATCATGATTCCTAAGGCAAGTTCTAAAGCGATTAAAGCTCTCGAAAAATAAGGTGCCATGCACCACGACATCAATCCAAGGTCTACTAATTGCTTTTCAAATGCCCAGATAGGAAACATCTTCGCAACAGCAGAAAAAACAAATAATACAAAAATTAAAAATCGAATTCCAAGAGAAATGTTTTGCTTATTCATAAGTATAAAATTTTAGCTTATTTTGATTCATCCAGTTTAATCAATGCAAAAACGGCGTAGTTAATTATATCCTGATAGTTGGCATCAACACCTTCACTCATTAATGTTGCACCGTGATTATCCTCTATTTGCTTAATACGCTTTAATTTCATCAGAATTAAATCAGTCATAGAACTTACACGCATTTCTCTCCAAGCCTCACCATAATCGTGATTCTTATTCAACATTAAGTCCTTTACTTCAGTAATTTTGGAATCGTACAAACCAACAGCTTTCTGATATTCTAGTTCTGTTGTATCATCAGTACCAAGCTCAATTTGAATTAAAGCCATTAACGAATAATTAATAATTCCGATAAACTCACTATCAACACCCTCCATTACTTTTTGTTCTCCTTTCTGCTCGATGCTTCGGATTCTGTTGGCTTTGATTTGAATCTGATCCGTTAATGAAGTAGGGCGCAAAATTCTCCAGGCACTTCCATAGTCCTTCATTTTAGCAATATAAATATCTTTACAGCGAGAAATAGCTTTGTCGTATTGCAGGGATGTTAATTCAGACATAATTCTTTAATTCTATACAAATATCAATAATCAGTAGTTAATACAAATCACATGAAGGGGAATCTTGCTAACAGCATTAATTGTGGAAACAAACTTATCAGTTTAGAGCATCCAATAGCGATGGGCATTCTGAATACTACTCCCGACTCCTTCTATGACGGTGGCAAATTTAATGAAGAATTGGCCTTTATCAAACGGTTTGAGCAAATGTTAGATGAAGGTGCAATGATTATTGATATAGGTGGTGCATCATCACGGCCAGGGGCAGCAACTCTTACTACTGATGAAGAAATATCGCGAACAGTACCCTTTATCAAGAGTGCGATTAAACAATTTCCAGATGCTGTTATATCAATCGATACTTACAATTCTACTGTAGCTAAAGAAGCTGTCTATGCAGGTGCAAGTATTATAAATGATATATCTGGGGGAACACTCGATGATAAAATGTTTGATACGGTTGCTGAATTAAAAGTTCCTTATATTCTGATGCATATGAAAGGAAGTCCTGAAAACATGAAAGACCTAGTGACCTACGACAATCTGACGCTCGAAATATATCAATATTTTCAAAGTAAAATAATTGCATTGCAAAATCTTGGAGTTAAGGATATCATTCTCGATCCCGGATTTGGATTCGCTAAGAATATTGAGCAGAATTTTATACTTTTAAAAAACTTAAACATTTTCAAAAATCTTCGTTTACCTATACTAGCTGGACTATCCAGAAAATCGATGATTTATAAATCGCTTGGCATCACAGCAGCAGAATCATTAAACGGTACAACCGCATTAAACATGATTAGCTTAATGAATGGAGCCAACATCTTAAGAGTGCATGATGTAAAAGAAGCAGTTCAAACAATTCAATTGTATAAACGATATAATGGCCTTACTAACTAAATCAACTTTTTTGAAAGGGCATCAATGTCATAAGTATATTTACCTCGACAAGTATTACAAAAAAGAAAAAGACCCTCTTTCAGAGGAGCAACGAAAAAAATTTGAAGGTGGACATCTTGTTGGTTCGATGGCTCAACAGCTTTTTGTTGGAGGGCTTGATGTCAGTTTGATTTCTAGAAGTCGTGATGTGCTTTTAGAAGAAACGAAAAAACTAATTGAACAAGGACATACAATACTCTATGAAGCAACATTTGAGTATAACAATGTTCTTGTTATGGCTGATATTATTTTGAAAGATGGTGATGAATGGAAGATTTACGAAATCAAATCAAGTCAGAAAATTTCAGACACCAATCGTATTGACGCAGCACTGCAATACTATGTGATAAAGGGAAGCGGACTACCTATTAAAGAGTTTCATTTATCCTGCTTGAATTACCCAAGAACTGAAGTAATTGAAATGAAAATGGAAGATGTACCTACAGATTTATTTCAGTTTGAAGATGTGACAACTTTTTGCAAAGAGCAGTTAATAAGTACAGAAGAAAAAATAAAGGAGCTAAAAACAACGTTAGCTTTTCCAAGTATTCCAAACATCACGACTGGCGAACATTGTAATTATCCATACACTTGCGAATTCAAAGGATTTTGCAACAAACCACAAGAAGAAATTAACGAAGGATTGTTTTCATGAACAGATTAACGATTAAAAATATTTTCAACTCCTATCCTGTTCGACTAATTCTGTTCCTCGAACTGACATTTATTTTATTTCGATTATTGTTTGTGGCACTTGTCTTTCTGAAAGATAAATCAATCGATATAATTGAATTTCCTTACTTATTTATTTATGCACTGCGCCTTGATATAGCAGCCATCAGTTATATAGCGGCATTACCTATTTTAATCTGGATTATTTATCAATACTCCAATTCATCATTTCTTCAAAAAATAAAAAACGCAATTATTGTTTTGGTTTTACCTATCGTAGCAATCATTTTGTTTTCAAATCTGATTATTTATTTTGCATGGGGCACCATCATCAATGCACGAGCACTATCTTTTCTGAGTAGCCCTAAAGAAGCAATAGCCTCTCTCAACAGTTTGCAGCTAATTCTTTTTATAGTATTAGTAGCAGGATTAAGCATTGGAATTATTTCTATTTATAAAAGAAAAATCAAAGCAAACTTTGAACAATCACTGCATTATAAAAAGCATTTAATTCTATTATGGTTAGTTGTATTGCCTATTAGTATTCGAGGCGGTTTTCAACAAATACCTATCAACGAAAGCGTTTGTATGTTTTCGAAAAATGAGAATACCAACCTGGCAACAGTCAATCCGTTTTGGTATTTGATTAACAGTATTTACAAATCGCAAAACATCAATAGCAATGCCTATCATTTTATCGATGATAATGAAGCAAAAAAAAATACTTGGCAATTATACTCAATACCAAATGAAAGTATAATTCAAATAATATCGATTAAAAAACCCAATATTGTTACCATCATTTTAGAAAGCTGGACAGCTGATGTTATTGAATCGATGGGAGGAGAAAAAGGAACGACTCCATTTTTTAATTCTTTAGAAAAAGAAGGTTTGTTATTTGACAATATTTATGCAGCAGGTAAACGTACTGACTTAATGTTTCCTTCTTTATTTTCAGGATTTCCAGCAATGCCTAATTTGAGTGTAATTAAATATTCTGATAAGTCCGCACACCTTCCTTTTATAACACATACGATAAAAAACAAAGGTTACCAAACCTCCTTCAACTATGGTGGCGAAGTTGAATTTGCGAATATGAAATCGTATTTAACGCAAGCAAAGTTTGATGTAATACAAGGCAAAGAATCATTTCCAATAGAACAATGGACAAGCAAGTGGGGAGTTTACGATGAAGTGTTATTTGAAAAATCGATTGCTACCATCAACTCACTTTCGCCTCCGTTTTATTCAGCTATCTTAACTCAAAGTACACACGAGCCATTTGCAATTCCTATTCGACCAAAATTTGAAGGCAATAGTGAATCTGTTAAATTTAAAAATGCAGCTTATTATACCGATTATTGTTTGAAGAAATTCTTCGAAAAAGTAAAAAATGAAAAATGGTACAACAACACTATTTTTATTTTAGTGGCTGACCACGGACATATACTTCCACGTAACAACGATTATAGTTCGCCTGCAGCATTCAGAATTCCATTTTTAATTGTTGGGCCAGGATTAAATGCTACATTTAAAAACAAAAGAATTAGCAATATTGGCAATCAGCAGGATTACGCTGCAACGATTAAGAGCATTTTAAGTCTCGATATTGACTTGCCTTTCAGTAACAACTTGCTTAATCTTAGAAGAAACGATTTCTGTTACATGAATTACGATGATGGATTTGTATGGAAGAATAACCAGGCAACCTTCAAACTGAATTATAGCAATAAATCGGTAACGATAATAGATGGTCAGCCCGATAGCACGAGCGTTTTACAAGGGAAATCATTTATTCAAACAGCATATCAATATTTTGTGAATCTTTAACCAAAATAAATATCTTTGAAGTATGAATTTTAAAGAGCGATTACAAAAAGTAAAGTGTTTTGTTTTTGATATTGATGGCGTCTTAACAGATGGTCAATTACACATTTTACAAGATGGCACTATGCTTCGCAATATGAATATTAAAGATGGCTATGCTCTGCGACAAGCATTTTTAAAGAACTATCCCATTTTTGTTATTAGTGGTAGCAACGCAGAAGGTGTTAAACAACGTTTGAAGAATTTAGGAATAGAAGAAGTATATTTAAACTGCAAAGACAAGTTAGATCAGCTATCGTTGTTATTAGTTAAGCATAACCTTACTTACGAAGATGTATTATACATGGGTGATGATATTCCAGATTTAGAGGTAATGCAAAAATGTGGCGTTGCTACTTGTCCGAATGATGCAGTTCATCAAATAAAGAATATTTCCGTTTACATATCGGATTATTGTGGTGGCAAAGGAGCTGTGAGAGACGTTATTGAACAAACACTAAGATTACATGGTCACTTCGAATAATTTTACATTGATGCATTTTTTAAAATTAGTCCGATGGCCTAATTTATTAATGCTATTTATTGTTCAATACGCCCTGCGTTATTTCTATATACTTCCACGATTGGAGGCATCCGAAATGACCATTTCAGTAAATCACTTTCATTTCTTTCTTATTTCATTATCTACCGTATTGATTGCAGCAGGAGGTTATATCATTAACGATATTGAAGATGTAGCAAGTGATAGCATCAATAAAAAGGAAAAACGAATTGTTGGTGTTTACATTCATGAAAAAACAGCAAATAATTTATATACGCTTGTTACCTTTCTAGGAGTAATCATAGGCTTCATTCTTACGATGCTATACGATATAAGATTGATTGGATTCATTAATGTATTTACTGCTGGACTACTTTATTTTTATTCAAACACTTATAAATGCGTAGCACTGTTAGGTAACATTGTAATAAGTATTTTGACGGGTATGAGCATGATTGTGCTGTTGATTATTGAACCTGCAGCATTAGCTAACAATGATATAAAGGTTTTTATAACAGGGTATGCAGTATTCGCAGCATCGTTCACGCTAATCAGAGAAATTATTAAAGATATTGAAGATATGAAGGGCGACTCTGTTGTAGGTTGCAAAACACTTCCTATTATGCTTGGCAGCACACCTACTAAGTGGATTGTGGTTGTGTTATCAGGATTTTTATTTTGCTTGTTATTGTTTGCTCAATACTCTTGGTACGAAACAGCAAATTACCTAGCTCAAGGAAATCTCCAAAACGGATTTTATGTTGTATTTAGTTATCTGCTCGTATTCATCACAATTCCCGTTGCTTATTTAACTTACTTATTGATTAAAGCGGACGAAAAACCATCATTCACCTATTGCTCCCAAATGGCCAAACTAATTATGGCTGCAGGTATATTTTCCATTCTTGTATTTTATTGTTCTCAATTTATTTAAAAATGAATCCACTATCAGAAAAATTCAATGGATTAAAAGTAATCCTAGGCTCTAATTCTCCACGCAGAAAACAATTATTCTCAGAATTGGGAATCGACTTCGAAGTAATTGTAAAAGATGTTGACGAAAACGTTAGCATGCCAATGCGTCCCGAGGACTTAGTGATGTTTCTTGCACGAAAAAAAGGGATGGCCTTTAAAAATGAAACTAAGGAAGGCGCAATTGTAATCACAGCAGATACTATAGTAGCACTTGGAGATAAAGTAATCGGTAAGCCATCGTCGTTAGAAGAGGCAGCCGAAATGTTAAATTTATTATCGGGTAAAAAACATCAAGTGATAACAGGTGTTGCTATTATGTCTGATAAAAAAGCAGAATCGTTTTTTGTAAGAACAGAAGTATGCTTCAAACCACTTCGACCGGAAGAAATTGAATACTATACTCATCAATTTAAGCCTCTCGACAAAGCAGGAGCTTATGGAATTCAGGAATGGATTGGCATGATTGGAATTGAATATATTCAAGGATCTTATTACAATGTAATGGGACTTCCAGTAAAAGAACTTTACGAGCAACTGCTGAAGTTTTAAGAATGAGAAAGGCCTATCTGCAATTACACCTTGCTATTTTGCTTTGGGGCTTTACTGCAATACTTGGCAAATTAATTTTGCTAGATGAAGGCCTACTTGTTTGGTACAGAATGGGCATTAGTAGTATTTCTACCCTACTATTTGTCTTGATATCCAAATCATCATTAAAAATCAGCAAACAAGAATTTATTCGTCTTGTAGGAATCAGTTTTTTAATCACCCTACATTGGATCACATTTTACGGAGCAATTAAAGCTTCAAATGTTTCTATTGCGATAAGCTGCTTTTCTTCGATTGCATTATTCACGGCCTTAATAAATCCTATCATCAACAAAGTAAAAGTTAATAAAATCGAAATAGTATTAGGGCTTGGAGTCATTGCAGGAATAGGAATCATTTTTAGTATACATCAATTGTATTGGAAAGGGATTTTACTTTCGATAATAAGCGCATTCTTAGGAGCATTTTTTACGGTATTAAATAAAAACGTTTCAGAAAAAATAGCCCCTGCTACAATCACCTTTTACGAGTTATTCTTCGGATTTATACTACTAACATTTGCATTGCCATTGTGGTTCGGAATTAATCATACTGGACTTGTTATACCTTCTAATATCGATTGGATTTATTTAATCATCTTGGCTGTCCTTTGCACAACAGTTCCGTTTACCTTATCGATGCATGCGATAAAAAAGCTAGATGCATTTACAATGAATTTATCACTTAATCTCGAACCCGTTTACAGTATCATTTTAGCAATCTTTCTTTTTCATGAGAACGAAGCTGTTGGCTATAGTTTTTATATTGGTACAGGTATAATTCTCTTAACTGTGATGTGGCATGCCTATACAAAGTCGGCAGCTGCAATTGATAAAAAACTAGAGAAAGAAAAATACAATTACGAATAAAAAAAGGGTGCTTTGCAACACCCTTGATCTTAGATTTTAATTAACTCTTTTTCCTTTGGCAACTTTCTCTGTCTGCTGAATATCTTTTAATGATTTCTTTTTGAAGAGCAGTACAGCACCGCCACCTGAGTATAAATAATATTCCTGATTATTATAACTGATTTTGTATCTGCCTCCATCTTGAATAGCAGCCAAACGATAATAGCCATTTTTATCTCCTTTACTCATGAATACAATTCCTTTATTCATTCCGTCTTCAAATGCTACTTTCACCGTTGTCAAATCAACTGTTTCATCAACAGTACCAGGAGTTTTAGATTTTATAACTACCAACTCATCACTTTTGCTTGTCTTAATAATTAGCTTCCCATCTTCTACGGCTTTGTCTACTTCTGTTGGTGTTCCATTTTTCAAAGTCACTTCATCGGAAATATAAAACTGCAATTTCGATAATTCTTGATTAGTCAATTTGTATTTTTCTCTGACAGCTTGTGTAAATGGAATTTTAGGAGAGCATGAAGTAAGTAAGACAACTGCTAATACTCCTAATTGAGCTTTGATGTTTTTCATAGTGCTATTTTTTTAGTCGCGCGCCGTTGGCAAATATTATTCCAAAGAATGGAACACAAAATTGATGATGTTAATCGTGACCAGAACGAGATTCGAACTCGTACGCCTCGCAGCGCCACCCCCTCAAAGTGGTGCGTCTACCAATTTCGCCACCTGGCCATAACTTTATTAGGGATTGCAAATATATTAAGTTTGCAGGTACCACAAAAGTACTTTTAGTTTTTCAGCCAATTCAGTGACGCAGTTCCTAATTCACCTCGTACAGTAATGGTATAATAGCCGTCAGCCATATCATTTAACTCATCCAATGCTATTCTTCCCTGAACTGCATTTTTAGAAATGCTTTTCAAAAAGGTTCCATTAATCGCATAAACCCCTATTTCACATTGTCCATTTTTAAAATTACTCAACTCCATCGTTACATTTTCTCCATTTGATGGATTTGGAAATATTCGTGCATCAATAGGTTGAGGATTATTAGTTAAGCCAACCGTTAAATCACGATAAATATCCTTGTAACGAATTGATGTTACCGTTTCATTTGGTCCGTTGACGGTCACATTAATTTGCAAAACCGGTACTTTTCCATTAGTCGTAAGCCATTTGTATTCTCTTGTTATTGCTCTCGGAAATGATAATCCCAATCCAACTGAACTTATAAAGACCGAATCTTCTCCAGTTAATTCAGAAACCACGCGCAACGTATTGAACGTGCCAAAAGGTGTAATTAATGTACCCCAACCGTCAACATTATTCACTCGGCGCTGTTGACCAACAGCAGAACCTTGACTAGGTATTGAGATCGAATAATCTGAATCGGAGGAATCTATGTTTCCAAAATTACATGGGAAAGAGTAAATAATATCTTTATTACCATATGGTATAGGAGTAGTAACCCCAGAAATATTAGCCCCAAATCCTACTTGCTTGTAATTACTATTAGAGTTATAAAAATAATTATACACATCGGTAATTGGAACGGCGCCGCCACCACCTGCTAAATTAGCACCTTTCGCTGCTATGTTCGCTCTGTTAGAATTGAAGGGTAGATTTGCAAAAAATATGGCGTAAGTTATACCTGTTGAGGTTACTGCTAAAGAAGTATCGACTTCCTGACTATTGGGAACTAATCCACTGTAATCCCATAAAGCATTAGCACCATTAGTTGCCAAGGATGTATTTGCAGGAACTGTATTAGTTACACTTAATCGAACAGTGTCGCCAGCAGCAGCAAAATCACCAGTGCCAATAGTTATTTGACTAAATGAATAACCTGAAAATGTTAAGCAAAATACGAGCGTAATTATTTTTTTCATATTTGAAAGTTTTCTCAAATATAAAAAACAATAAAAAAGGAGGGTTACCCCTCCTCTACTTTTATCAAATTATTTTTTTAAAGTGCTTCGATAGCTTTTGCGATTGCCTCGAAATTAGGAATATCACCTGCGCTTTCTAATACTTCAGCATACTGAATAACACCATCTTTATCTGCTAAAAATGCTGAACGTTTTGCAGTTCCTTTCATCCCTAGGACAAAATCATCGTATTGAGATCCGAAATCTGCACATACTGTTTTATTGTAATCAGATGCAAGCGTAAAGTTAAGTGCTTGCTCTTCTTTGTACTTTGCTAATGTAAAAAGTGTATCTGTTGAAACACCAATCACATTTACAGATGCGTTGTTATAACGCGCAATGTCGTCTCTAACTGAACAAAGTTCTTTTGTACATACGCCTGTAAAAGCCGCTGGAAAGAACAAAAACAATGTCGCTTTTCCGCTGATTGTTTCATTTGTAATTTCCTGTTTGTCGGAATCAAACATTTTGAATTCCGGTAATTTTGATCCTACTGTTAATTGCATTTGATTTATGTTTTTTAATTTGATTAAATTAATTGATTAGTCAACAAAACTAAAGTCCTTTTTGTTTTGCCTCGTTCCAGAATACATCCATTTCATTTAATGATAAATGATCAAAGGAAAGATTGTTTTCTTTAATCTTCTCCTCCATAAACTGAAATCGTCGGATGAATTTTCTATTGGTTCTTTCCAAAGCTTCCTCTGGATTGATATTTTTAAATCGTGCGTAATTTACTAGTGCGAACAATAAGTCACCAAACTCATCTTCTGCCTTTTGTTGTTCACCATTCTCCACTTCAATTTTAAATTCACGCAATTCTTCTTCTACTTTCTCAAAAACCTGCTCTTCCTTTTCCCAGTCAAAACCAACAGCACGCGCCTTTTCCTGAATACGCATCGATTTAATTAATGCAGGTAATGATGTTGGAACTCCACCTAAAACTGACTTATTTCCTTCTTTCAACTTTAGCTTCTCCCAATTCTGACTCACTTCTGTAGCATCATGTACTTTAACGTCGCCATAAATATGCGGGTGACGATGAATTAACTTTTCACAGATACTATTAAGCACATCTGCAATATCAAACTCATTTGTTTCAGATGCAATTTTAGCATAAAACACCATATGCAAGATAATATCGCCTAGCTCTTTTTTTACCTCCTGAATATCATTCTCCATGATTGCATCCGTCAATTCATAAACTTCCTCAATTGTAAGGTGACGTAGCGTTTGCATAGTCTGCTTCTTATCCCATGGGCACTGCGAACGGAGGTCGTCCATAATAGTTAACAACCTTTCAAAAGCCGCCTTTTTATCTTCCACTGTATGCATTGGGCAAAGGTAATAATTAACTGAATAGTTGTAATTTCGTTAGCTGATTCTATGAAACGATTTTTATTGTTTTTATCCCTGCTCCTAATATCCTTTTTCAGTTTTGGTCAATCGTTAAAAAATTGGTCTGCCACTGCTAAATTGGGAAACGGATTTATTGTAGCTCATCGTCCTTCGGTGGTACATGTTTTACAAAAGCATTGTCGCAGCGCTGAAGTAAACTTTACCAAATCGACAGAAAAAAAAGGTGGATGGGAAGAACTTTATAATTTTCCTGAGATTGGCTTCGGATATCAGTATTTTAATCTCGGAAATCCGCAGGAGTTAGGAAGTGCTCAAGGATTATTTGGCCTGATTAAATTGAAGTTATTCAAATTTAAAACAAGCTATTTTAAAACACATTTAGGATTAGGAGTTGGATATGTATCCAAACCATTCGACATAAACGATAACTACAAAAACCTGTTAGTTGGTTCCAAAATAAACGCGACTATTACAACTGGAATTGAATATCAAATCAAGCTTAGCAAGAAATCTGAATTTAAAAGTGGTATAAACCTAACTCATTATAGTAATGGAGGAAGCAACGTGCCAAATATGGGGATTAACCTTGCAATGTTAAATATTGGATTAGTCTATCATCTAAGTGATTTGAATCAATTAAAAAAGGACACTTTGAATATTGAAAGAACTGAAGCATTTGAAATATTACTTGCTGGCGGTATCAAGCAAATTTACCCTCCTAATAGTTCGAAATATGGTATTGGAATTATAACGGCTGATTATTTATGGCCAATAAAAAATAAATCCATATTCACTATTGGCGCAGACGCCTTTCTTGATAAATCGCACAAGGCATTTCTATTACAAGATTCGATTATAACTGACGGAGTCGATGGCTTTTTGAGAGGAGGAATACATGTTGGATACGGATTAAGAGTAGGAAAATGCACCGGAATTTTACAAACAGGATATTACTTATTCAATCCGAATAAAATTGACGCTAGCATCTACAATACACTATCGTTTAGATACCATATAAACGAACACTGGTTCGTTTGTTTTAATTTAAAATCACATTATGCGCGAGCAGACTATTTTCAATATGGAATTGGCTACCACCTATAGAAATCGATTATTAATTTTCCTGCTTGCATTATTGTCATTTACAAGCTGTGAGAAAGTATGCGACTGTGCAAAAGGCACAGGCGCAATTACATCTGAATTCAGATTAACCAATGCTATTCAAAAAATAGAACTTTATAATAATATTGATCTTGTCATTCACATCGACAGTAATTCTAAAATAAAAATCACCGCTGGCGAAAATTTAATCTCAGAAATAACTACCGAAAACGATAATGGTATTTTAAAAATCAAGAATAAAAACAACTGTAATTGGGTTAGAAAATTCAATCCTAAGATTATTGTAGAAGTATGGACGCCCAACTTAACTAATCTACTAGCCCAAGATGCGACAGGTGATATTTATTTTGAAGATAGCTTAGATTGCAATGAATTTTATTTTGACAGCTATAGCAGTACAGGGAAATTTAATTTCAAGTTAAAAGGTTCAGAAGCACACTTGAATATCAATAGTGGACCAGCAGATATCAAAGCAATTGGCGCTGTAACCAACTTTTATTTGTACGGCGTAGGCTATGGCAAGCTAGATTGTGTAAATTTGCACTCCGATTACGTTTTCGTTACTAATAAAGGCACCAATGATTTTTTAGTAAATGCTCAACAACTAATCGAGGCGAACATATACGGAGTTGGAAATATTTATTATCAGGGGAATCCAACTTCGATATTAAAAAAAGAATTAGGACAAGGAAAATTAATCTCATTATAGCAAGGTGTTAGTACTTCAAAATATTTTATTCGAATTTGGTTCACGCGTTTTATACAGCGATTTAAATTGGCATATTAAACCCAATGAAAAAATTGGACTTATCGGCGCAAACGGTACAGGTAAATCTACCCTACTACGAGTTATAAGTGGTGAGTATAGTCCATCAGGAGGAACTATCTCAAAAAGGAATGACCTTGTACTTGGTTTTCTAAACCAGGATTTATTAAGTTACCTATCAGAAAAATCAATTTTAGATGTTGCAATGGAAGCGTTTGAAAGAGCAAACGAACTTCATCTTGAAATTGAAGAATGTTTGAAAGAATTGGAACATGACTATTCCGATGGCATTCTAGATCGCCTACACAAAGCACAAGTAGAGTATGATAATTTAGATGGATATTCTTTACAACACAAAGCAGAATCAATTTTAGAAGGGCTAGGATTTTCTACTGCTGATTTATCACGACCTCTAAAAGAATTCTCAGGAGGTTGGAGAATGCGCGTGATGCTGGCAAAGACGTTATTGAGAAAGCCTAATTTGCTTCTGCTGGATGAGCCTACCAATCACCTCGACTTACCCTCAATTCAATGGCTAGAAGAATACTTAATGCAGTATGAAGGAACAGTAGTAATTGTATCTCATGATAGATATTTCCTAGATAAAATTGTTAATCGAATTGTAGAAATTGAGCATCAAAAAATCACCATCTACACAGGTGATTATACTAACTACCTCGAAGAAAAAGCTGAAAGGCAAGAATTGCAAGCTAATCAGTTTAAAAACCAGGAAAAATACATTAAAGAACAAGAGCGATTTATTGAACGATTTAAAGCCAAAGCATCTAAAGCAAGTGCGGCTCAATCAAGAATGAAAGCACTTGAAAAATTAGAAAGAGTTGAAGCTGTTGAAGGCCCATCAGCTGCCATCAGAGTCCGATTTGCAGTAGATAAAAACCCAGGCAGAGTTTTACAGAAACTTGAAATAGAAGATAAACGTTACGGCAACCAAGTAATATTTCATCATGCGCAAGCCGAAGTCACGCGAGGAGATAAAATCGCTTTTGTTGGTGCGAACGGAAAAGGAAAATCGACTTTACTAAGAATGTTATTTGGTTCTGAACAATTTGAAGGAAAATCCGAACCAGGCTATAACGTTGTTACTTCATTTTACGCGCAGCATCAGTTAGAGTCGTTAAATAAAGAATCTTCTGCACTCGAAGAGTTACAAATTTTCGCACCAGAAGAATCAGATACTTATTTAAGATCATTACTTGGCGCCTTTTTATTAAAGGGTGACGAAGTATTTAAAAAAATCAAAGTATTATCAGGAGGAGAACGTGCACGTGTTGCATTAGCAAAAACAATTCTTGCAAAAGCGAATTTCTTATTGCTTGATGAGCCTACCAATCACCTCGACATGCAAAGTGTGAACGTTTTGGTGGATGTCCTTAACCGTTATGAAGGCTCCTACGTTGTAGTATCTCATGATCGATATTTCTTATCTCGTATTGCCAACAAAATCTGGTATATTGAAGACCATTTGCTGAAAGAATATCCTGGAACCTATGTTGAATTCGATCAGTATATGGAATTAAAAAAGGTCAAAGAAAAGGAAAACGAGAAAAGTAAAAATGCTTCGATTAAATTAGAAAAGAAAGAAGTAAAAGAAGAGCAGCCTGTTGCTACATCCAACAAAAAAGAAAAACAAAAGCTTGAGCAAAAGGCTAAGAAAATTGAAGAGCAAATCAATTCCTTAAAGAAAAAAATCGAAGAGCTGAATTTACAAATGAGTCAGCCCGATGTTTTAAAAAACACTAACTCTGTTAAAGAATTGCAAGCAAAAACCGGATTGGTTGAAAACGAAGTAAAATCATTAACATCTGAATGGGAATCCATCTACGAGCAACTGCTTTCAGAAGATTAATTTCAACACTGCTTTTAAGTTTTCTTCTGTGTACTAATTTATGTGGGCAAGTAATCACGTCTGATTCATTGTTATTTGAAAATAAAATTTTTGATGAATCCTTCAAGACTATCATCTTTTCAAAACTAAATAATAATTTAAGTGAACCCGTTTTAGCATTAAACTCGAATGAAAAACTAAAATTTCAATTTGATGATTTAAGTGAGGAGCCGAAAGATTTGAGTTTTACATTTATTCATTTCGATCGTGATGGAAAAAGAAGTATACTTACCGAAAGTGACTATATCAATGGATTTAACTTCGACCATCTAGCTAATTTCAAGAATTCTTTTAATACTAATCAGAATTATTTTCATTACGAACTTACTATTCCGAATGAAAACATCCAGCCTATTATTTCAGGCAATTACCTTTTAGTTGTTTTTGACAATGCCAATCCCGAAAAAATTTATTTAACCCAACGGTTTTGGATTACCGAAAATACCGCTACACTAAATGCAAAAATCCAAAGGGCCAATGACATCGAAATCAGAAATACCCATCAGGAAATAGATGTGAAAGTGAATATTGGTACTACAAAAATTAACAATCCATACGACGACAGCAAATTGATTATTGTACAAAACAATAATTTCAAAAGTGCGATAACTGACTTAAAGCCCGTATTTATTGTGGATAAAGAATGGGATTACAACTACGACTTAGAGAATACCTTTTGGGGCGGAAATGAATTTAGGAATTTTGATGTTCGAAGTGTAAAATTTCTAACTCAATACATTGAACGCATTCAAATCGATTCGTTGAATAAATTAACGAGTGTGTATTTGAAAAAGGAAGAGAAAAAAAACACGCAACGATATGCAATTGCTGACGATGTTAATGGTCGTTTTTTAATCAAGGTTTATGAAGGACAAAACGATGCACTGGAAGCAGATTATGTGTATGTGAATTTCAATTTGCCTGTAATGGAAAAGTTTGATAGTGCTGAAGTTTATCTATTCGGACAATTATCCAATTGGGAATTTAGTCCTGCTTTTGCCATGAACTACAACGAAGATGATGGCTGTTATAACAAAACCTTATTGGTTAAACAAGGCTACTACAATTACTTATATTTTGTGAATGAGAAATCGTTGGGCATCCCCTCACCTCTTTTAATTGAAGGCTCACATTTCGAAACCAGAAACAATTACCAGCTTTTTTTCTACTCGAGAGATATTGGGAGTCGTTATGACCGACTTTCAGGATATGCACTAATTGAGAATTAATTTTCACCCATCGTAAAGGTCATTAACCTCCATTTTAATGCGCTTTGTCAAATTTTGAAATGAGTAATTCAATTCCGCTATATTTTTGAAAAACCTAAAAAGCCATTCATCCAACATGAATATATTTACAGAAGTTACAGCAGGGATAAAAGTAAGTGTAGAGACGTTTTATCAACCAACACATAGCACTCCAGGATTCAGTCAATTTGTTTTTGCTTACCGCATTAGCATAACCAACGATAGTGATTACATGGTGCAACTAAAAAAACGCCATTGGCACATCATCGGATCTGATAATACTCACAGAGAAGTAGAAGGCGAAGGTGTTGTTGGCGAGCAACCATTCATTGCACAAGGTGAGACATATCGATATGTTTCTGGCTGTAATCTAAATACCGAAATAGGAAAAATGTACGGAACCTATCTCATGGAAAGAGTAACAGACAACAAACTCTTTTTTGTTAAAATTCCTGAGTTTAAAATGGTAGTACCATCACGATTAAACTGACATCAACAAGCAGTTAACCAAGACCCCTGAAGTAACTCTCAGGGGTTATTTTTTCTACAGTATTCGCTGCAAACAATTCCAGCAGCAACCGCCACATTCAACGACTCGGCCTTACTTGATTTATTAGCAGGGCGAGGTATATGAACCCCTTGAGTGATAAATGCATTAAGCACAGGATTTACTCCACGGCTTTCGTTTCCTAAAATCACAAAACAAGAGTTATCCATTTCTGAATTGTAAATATTCTCACCTGATAAAAGAGTAGCATAAACAGGCCATTTATTTCCATCGGCATTTTTTAGTAAAACGTCGGCTAAAGAGCTATAATGAATCTTCACATTAAATACGCTTCCCATCGAAGCTTGTATTACTTTAGGATTAAATACATCAGCCGTATCGGGCGAACAAATGACAGAAGTAACTCCAAACCAATCAGCAATACGAATAATTGTCCCAAGGTTCCCGGGATCTTGAATTTGATCTAATAACAGATGTAATCCCTGTGATAGTTGATTAACAGGTCCTTCTAAAGCAGGCATCTCTACCACAGCAAGCACTTTATTCGGGGTTTGAAGTCCGCTTACCCTTTCCATTTCTGCCTCTGTGATAATCTCTAGCGGCAACGATGTATGCTGATCAGGTACCCAGCTACTGGTTGCATAAAGTTGACTGACTTTAAAATCAGACTTCAATACTTCGGACACCATTTTAGGTCCTTCTACAATGAATAATCCTTCTTCATTTCTGAATTTCTTTTGTTGAAGAGAACGTAAAAAACTAATCGTTGATTTAGAAGCCATTGAAATTTAATATTCGTTTAATATTGTATTTTTACAGCTGAAAATGAAAAGCCATAAAGACAATATTCGCTTAGTTGTCATTTTAT
The DNA here is from genome assembly GCA_046052065.1 of Bacteroidota bacterium. Classification (GTDB taxonomy): domain Bacteria; phylum Bacteroidota; class Bacteroidia; order AKYH767-A; family OLB10; genus CAINEC01. The sequence continues at coordinate 42,875 of JBJOND010000004.1, forward strand.
CTTTTTTATCGATTGTATTCCTTTCGGGATGCTCAGCCACTAAAAGTGTTCCTGATGGAAAACACTTGCTTTGTAAAAATACAATTAAAACGGACAGACCCGAATTAAAAGAAAATTTTAATGCCGTTATAAAGCAAAAGCCCAACAGAAAAATTTTCGGGTTCATACGCTTTCACTTAAGCGTTTACAATTTTGCGTATGGCGCTAAAGAATCGAAGTTCAATAATTGGTTAAAAACCACTGTTGGCGAAGAACCTATATTAGTTGATACGTCAAAAGTCCGTAAGTCGAGTGAGCAATTACTTACCTTACTTCAGAACAATGGATTTTTCAATGCGGTGGTAACTGACTCTGTTGAGTACTGGAAGAAAAAAGCATTTGTATTTTATAACTTGCAAGGAAATACTCCTTACACTTTTTTAAAACTTAAATATGACATACAAGATTCGTTAGTGAGCCAAGTTGTTATGCAAATGGATTCACTTACGTTTATTCATAAAGGCGATAACTACTCAGCGAGTACATTACAGAAAGAAAGAGACCGCATCACAGCACTATTACGAAACAAGGGGTTTGCCGCATTCAACTCACAATACATACGATTTGTTGTCGACACTGGATTTAAATCGAATCAGGCAGAGGTGACCATGCTGATTTCAAATCCTAATCCAACAGAAGAGCAACTAAAAAACAATATCACACCCAAACATCTTTTAGGAGTAAATAAAAGCATCAGTGTTGATATGGATTATGAACCTATCGATATAAATCGTGTAGCTATTACTGATAGTTCTGTTTTTCACGATTACGTATTCTATCCTAATCGAGATACCATCTTTCTCTACAAGTTCAATCGCCTGACCGATCACATCTACATCCAACCGAATTCACTTTACTCGCAAGAGAATATCGACTTAACCTACCAGCGTTTAGCAGATCTTGGTGTATTCCGATTTGTAAATATTAAATACGAACAAGTAGATGGTCTTGATAGCCTCGGAAGAAATCAGTATCAATGTAAGATTATGCTGTCACCACAATTTCGACAGTCGTACAAGTTCGAATCTGAAGGCACCAATAGTGGTGGTAACTTAGGAATATCAGGGAGTTTCGTGTATCGTAACAAGAATGTTTTTCGAGGAGCAGAATTATTGGAATTTAGAATCAGAGGTGGATTAGAAATACAGCGAGCACTAACAACAGAAGAAACCCAATCTTATAAATTCGGTCTATTCAACACCTTTGAATTTGGACCTGAATTAAGCTTAAGTTTTCCAAGAGCACTTTGGCCTTTCACAATTAAAAACTCAAGAAAAGTAAGTAATCCGATTACCTCTGTTTCGATTGGTTATAACGTACAAAGCCGTCCAGAATATTTCAGACGAATAGCAAATCTTTCTTACTACTATACTAAGCGCACTTCAAAATACAATCGTTTTTATTTTTATCCTGCAGAGATTAATTACTTGAAAGTAGATTTAGATTCTGTATTCAACGAACAGTTATTATCTTTTAATAATATCAACTTAATCAATTCCTATACTGATCAGTTGATTATAAACGGAAGGTTTAGTTATTTATACAATAACCAGATTGTTGGCAAGGCTGGTAATTTCACATTCTTCCGATTCAATATTGAGTTTGCTGGAAACACACTATCATTATTACCTAACAGCACTTATAAAGTTTCAGAATCAAATAGTCGCTTGATAGGCAATGTACGATATGCGCAATATATACGACCCGATTTTGATTTCAGATATTATTTCAACTTCAATAAAACATCTTCGTTGGCAACGCGATTAGTTTCAGGTGTTGGATATGCTTATGGAAATTCAAACATCGTCCCTTTTGAAAAAGCGTTTTATGCTGGAGGACCAAACGATATCAGAGCATGGAGAACTAGATCACTCGGGCCTGGTTCAACTGTAACAACCGATTTATTCCAGCAATTTGGTGAATTTAAAATCACTGGCAATGTTGAATATCGATTTAACCTATACAAATTTTTAAAAGGAGCTGTTTTTACTGATTTTGGTAATATATGGTTGTTAAATGATGCTGAAGACAAGCAAGGATCTGGTGTCAGAATAAAAACAATCGGAGACGAAATAGCTATCGGCTCAGGAATTGGTATTCGAAGCGATTTTACTTTCTTTATTTTCCGATTAGATGCAGCGGTAAAAATGAAAGATCCAGCTAAACCAGTTGGTAGTCGGTGGATAGCAGGCGCTAATAACCTATCAGATGTTACCTTTAACTTCGGAATTGGTTATCCATTTTAATTTTATTGCATAAGCCTGATTGATATTTTTGATTATATCACTAGAAACCTTACAGTAATTTTTAGTGCATAATAATTCCAATATAAGAGTGAAATAAACAAAAGCAACTACAATTTCTTTGCAACTTCTTTTTAAATCTTACATTTTTCAAACCACCAAATTGCTTCAAAACATCACAATGTAAGAATCCAATCATATTTTAAAATTCGTGCTTTCAGGCAAGGGTATTTTTACTGCATCAAATATTCAAACCAATGCATAAAATTTTACTTGTTGACGATCGCCCTGAAAATCTGTACTCGCTTGAAAATATACTCGCGACTGGAAATAGGATAATATTAAAAGCTTCATCAGGAGAAGAAGCCTTAAAAATCGCATTTAGCGAAGATTTAGCATTAATATTACTTGATGTGCAAATGCCAGTGATGGATGGATTCGAAGTTGCTCATATGCTAAAGCAAACAAACAGGACCAAGAAAACACCGATTCTCTTTGTGACTGCAATCAGTAAAGAAAAGAAATACATGCTAAAAGGATATCAAGAAGGTTGTATAGATTATTTATTCAAACCGCTTGATGTAGATATCACGCAAGCTAAAGTAAATACCTTATTAAAATTACACGACCAACAACGCGAACTTGAAATTAAAAATGCTGAGCTTGCAAAATTAAATCAGGAGAAAAACTATTTCCTTGGCGTTGCTTCGCATGATTTAAGAAATCCAATTGGCAATATTATTTCGCTCGTAAATATTATTGAAGATGAACTAGGAGATACTTTATCACTTGAGATGAAAGAAATGCTTAAGATGATGCATGATTCGGGAAGAGATATGCTTGAATTATTAAGTAACTTATTAGACGTTTCTAAAATCGAATCTGGCAGAATGAATCTTAATTTAAAAAGCGATTCGATTGCAGGCATCATTCAAAAATCAATTAATGACAATATCCGAACTGCCAATGCAAAATCAATCGTACTTGATTACAACATTGCAGATAATATTCCGCAAGTAGCGTTTGATAAAATTCATCTACAACAAGTACTAAATAATTTAATTTCAAATGCCATTAAATTCTCATTTGGAAATACGCATGTAGAAATCAATGTTTCACCAAAAGATCACGATGTAATTATTTCAGTAAAAGATCAGGGCCAAGGAATTCCATCGAATGATATTCACAGAGTATTTCTACCTTTTGCAAGAACAAGTGTTTCGAGTACGAACGGTGAAAAAAGCACAGGACTTGGATTAACCATTGCAAAGCGAATTGTAGAAGCACATGGAGGAAACATCTGGCTCAGCAGCGAAGTTGGAAAAGGAACTACGTTCTTCTTTAGTCTGCCAATACATGAAGATAAACGAGAGTTAATTCCTCTCGAATTTATAAAAAGATAGCTGTTTAATTTGAAATCAGGGCACCTCAAAAGGGTGCTCTTTTTTTATGCACGCTCCAGAATCATTGCATACCCCTGCCCTACACCAATACACATTGTTACCATTGCGTATTTTTTATTCCCTTCTGCTAATTGATGCGATGCAGATAATGCAATTCTTGCTCCACTCATTCCTAATGGATGTCCTAACGCTATCGCACCTCCGTTCGGATTAATACGACTATCATTATCAGCTATTCCCCAACTACGAATACATGCTAAACTTTGAGCAGCAAAGGCCTCGTTCAGCTCTATAATATCCATATCATCCCAGGTAAGTCCTGCATTTTTGAGTGCTTTATTCGCAGCTTCTACAGGACCAATACCCATAATATGTGGCTCAATACCAGCAATACCTATTGATACAATTCGACTTAAAGCTTTAAGATTATTTTTCTTCAAACCTTCTTCGGAAGCTAATAAAACGGCAGCAGCACCATCATTCAATCCACTTGCATTTCCAGCAGTAACGGTACCGTCTTTACGAAAACTTGGTTTTAACTTAGTCAACCCTTCTATTGATGTTGATGGTTTTATAAACTCATCTGCAGTAAACAATATTGGATCTCCTTTACGTTGAGGAATTTCAACTGCTACTATTTCATTTTCGAATTTACCTGCCTTTTGAGCAGCAGTTGCTTTCTGTTGTGACCATAAAGCAAACTGATCTTGATCCTCACGAGAAATACTATCACGTACAGCAAGATTTTCTGCTGTTTCGCCCATTGCATCCACACCAAATTTTTCTTTCATTAACGGATTAATAAATCTCCATCCAAAACTCGAATCAAACATTTGCGCATCACGTCCATAGGGAGTTGAAGTTTTAGAAATCACCCATGGTCCACGTGTCATATGTTCAACACCACCTGCAATCATTAAGTCGGCTTCGCCTAACATTAACGAACGTCCCGCAGAAGCAATAGCTGATAATCCTGATGCACACAAACGATTGACTGTTTCCCCAGGAATAGATACTGGTAATCCTGCAAGTAAAGTGGCCATACGTGCAATGTTTCGATTGTCTTCACCAGCCTGATTAGCGCACCCCATAATCACATCGCCTACAGCTGAAAAATCAACACTATTATTTTTTTCAGCAAGCTTTCTTAATACTAAAGCAGCTAAATCATCTGCGCGAACAGGCGATAATGTTCCACCAAAATTACCGATAGGTGTTCTAACACCATTAACAATGTATGCGTTCTTAATCATTTTATTTTTCTTGAGGGAACCACTCCTTCGATGTTCTGTAAACGACACCCTTGAATAAGGCAACTGTTTGTCCTTGTGCATTCGTTACAGTAATCGAATAAATTCCAATTTTATTAGTTAAACTTTTTTCTTCTGAAATAGCATAAATCACATCGTCTTCTTTCAAAGAGACTGTATGCGATATCGATGTTTCAACGGAGACACTCTGGCGACCATGCGAATTGGAGGCGAATGCTAAGGCACTATCTGCAAGCGAATAGGTTATTCCACCGTGAGCAATACCAAATCCATTGAGCATTTCTTTTCTGATTTTCATTTTCAACTTACAAAAACCAGGAGTTACTTCAAGCACTTCAATACCTAGCCACTGACTAAACCAATCTTGGTCGTACATTTTGGCAACAATTTTATTCGCTTGATTGGTATCCATAAATGCTTCGATTTAATTAAAAAACGATTTGTTTGCTCTTGCCATCTGACGCAAAAGTACAGATGCGCGATAACGATCATCGTGATATTCTACATAAAGCGAATCCAAAATCGATAACACTTTCTCTACTCCTATTTCATCTGCCCACTTGAGTAATCCCTTGGGATAGTTCACCCCTTTCGTCATAGATAAATCGATGTCTTCTGCTGTAGCAATTTGATAATAAAGTGCATCAGCTGCTTCATTGATGAGCATTGCTAAAACACGAATTACAATTTCACTTGATAAGTCATCATCTGATTTTACTTCTGGCTTAACAGCATTTTCACTGTAATCGTAATACCCCATTCCTGTTTTTCTTCCGAGTCTTCCTGACTCAACCATCTTCTTTTGAATTAATGAAGGACGAAAACGAGCATCGAAATAAAACTGTTTCCATACAGTTTCAGTCACGGTGTAATTGATATCATTCCCAATTAAATCCATCAATTCAAATGGCCCCATTTTAAATCCTCCTTTCTCTCGCATAGCAGCATCAACAGTCGCCATATCAGCAATTCCTTCTTCAACAATCTTTAGCGATTCACCATAATAAGGACGAGCAACACGATTTACAATAAACCCTGGAGTATCTTTAGCAATAACAGGAACTTTTTTCCAAGCCTGCATTAATGATTTACAATCTTCGGCTAAACCATCTTTCGTTTGAAGCGCTGGAATAACTTCTACCAAAGGCATTAATGGAGCTGGATTAAAAAAATGCAATCCGATTACACGTTCTGGATGATTACAAGCTGCAGCAACAGATGTAACAGATAATGAAGAAGTATTAGAGGCAAGAATACAATTAGGGTTGACTACTTTTTCTATAGCAGAGAAAATTTCTTTTTTTACTTCTAGAATTTCAACTACTGCTTCAATAATTAAATCAGCGGAAGAAAATCCATTTAACGCATCTATAACGGTAATGCGTTTACACAAAGCCGTCATATCATCTGACGAAATTTTTCCTTTCTCCACAAGTTTAGCTAATGAAGCTTCTGTTTTTTTCAAAGCATTACTAGCAGATCCTTCTTTCGCATCAAATAAAAAAACCTGATGACCGGCAGCGGCAGCCACTTGTGCAATTCCACTACCCATAGCGCCAGCACCTATAACACCAACAATTGATTTTTCTGATAACATATTATTCTCCTTTAAACACAGGCAATCGTTTTTCAAGAAAGGCGTTAACTCCTTCTTTATGATCGTAAGTTTGTCCCGCTTGCGCCTGATATACTTCTTCTAACTTAAGTTGTTGCTTTAAATCGGATGTTGCAGATTGATTCAAAAGCATTTTCGTTAAAGCGATACCTTTAGTAGGCATATTCGCCAGCTGATTACAAATTTTTTCTACTTCCGCTTTAAGCGAAGCATCTTCAAAACACTTATAAACCATTCCCATCTCTGCTGCTTCTTTTCCTCCAACTTTATCTGCAAGCATCATTAATCCTGCTGCACGTTGAGAACCTATCAATCTTGGTAGAAAAAACGTCCCGCCGCTATCCGGAATTAATCCGATTTTACTAAAGGCCTGAATAAATGATGCAGACTCACCCGCAAGTATGATATCACATGCTAACGCGATATTTGCTCCTGCACCAGCAGCTACACCATGCACAACTGCAACAACAGGCTTTAGTGCTTCACGGATTTTAATGATAATTGGATTATAATGCTCATCAACTATTTTCTGAATTCCTGGACCATCTGGAGCAATTGCTTCAGCTAAATCCTGACCTGCACAAAATGCTTTTCCTTCCGCTTCAATCAAGATACAGCGAACACTATTATCAGACGAAAAAGTATCAAGTGCGGCTTGCATTTGCAAAGCCATTTCGCGATTAAAACTATTAAACTTTTCTGGACGGTTAAGCTTGATGCGGCCTACCCCATTTTCAATCGTAGCAGTAATTAAACTCATCTTAATAATTCTTACTACAAAGAAAACTAAAAAAGGCTTTCGTTATGTGATAATTGTGAATGAAGTATCAGTGACATTTGAACTGCTCAAACGGCTGACAACATGCATTACAAAAGTGCAAAGCTTTACAGGCTGTAGAACCAAATCGGCTAGTAAGAGAAGTATTGGTTGAACTACAAAAAGGACATGCGACAGGTCCTTTATCGTTATTGGCAAAAGGATGTAAATTTTCGAAAGAAATCTTCTCAGGTGGAGCGATACCATAGGCACGTAACTTCTCCTTTGTTTCGTCCGACATCCAGTCGGTTGTCCAAGCTGGTTTGTAAATCGTTTTAATTAATGGAGTTAAGCCGACCAATAAAAGTTTAGCTCTGATTTGCTCTTCCATATTTTTCAAAGCTGGACAACCAGAATAAGTCGGAGTAATATCCACTTGAACATTAGAATAAGTTAAACGAACATCGCGTACTACACCTAATTCAACAATACTGATTGCTGGAACTTCGGGATCAGGAATGGAGTTCAGCAAGTCCCAGATTTCACGAACATCAAGTGTTACCATACTGCATCGGGATACATTCGAGGCAAGTATTGCATTTCAGCCAGTAAAAACCCAAAATGTTCTGAATGCACACCTTTCAATCCGCCAGAAGCAAAATAGTTGGTGTTTTCAGGAATAGACAAAGTAGCTTTAGCGAAAATTTCGGTTACCATTTTTGTCCATTCATCACGAACATTCTCTTTATCGAATGTAATTCCATTACTGATTAATAATGTATCGATGCTATCTTGCTCGAAAAGTTCATTAGTAAACGACCATAATTCGTTCAATGAATTTTGAATACGCTGATGACTTTCAGCAGTACCATCTCCAAGACGAACAACCCATTCACCTGAATGACGTACATGATACGTTACTTCTTTTATCGATTTAGCTGCAAGTCCTGAAATTGTTTCATCAGTACTCTTCATTAAATCGCGAAACATTAGGTAATCGAAACAACCATTTAAAAACAATTTCATCATCGTAAATCCGAAATCTTTATTGTCAGGTTGCTCTACCATTAATTTATTTCTAAACTCTCTTTCTCCTCTGTGAAATGCGTAAACATCTTCTGTTTTCCCATTACCTTCTAGTTGTGCGGCATAGGTATAAAAACCACGTGCCTGCCCAATAAGATCTAGCGCTACATTACTCATTGCAATATCTTCTTCGAGAATTGGTCCATGGCCTGTCCATTCAGAAATTCGTTGCGCATGAATCAATGAATTATCGGCAATACGAAGACAAAATTCAACCAATGCTTTATTTAAATCCGTCATCATATTTGTTTTAAACCGTCAGCTGTCTTAAAAAAGTTAGGAGAGCGATACATTTTATCATTTGCAGGATCGAAGAATGAACCCGAATCTTCTGGAGAGGAAGCAATGATTGCAGCACTTGGAACTACCCAAATATTAATGCCTTCTTGTCTTCTGCTATATACATCTCTTGCATTTAAAAGTGCAATTTCCCCATCAGGAGCGTGAACGCTACCTGCATGCTCATGAGCAGCACCTTGTTTTTTTTGAGTGAATACTTCCCACGTAGGCCATTGATGATTGGAATCCATTTTATTGAAACTTAATTTATTAATTCACTTTTTTCTTTTCAGCATATGCTTTAGCAGCATCGCGCACCCATTGTCCGTTGGAATGCGCATCATTACGTTGCTTCAAACGCAACTTATTACAAGGACCATTACCATTAATTACCTGAAAAAATTCATCCCAGTTAATTTCACCAAAATCATAATGGCGAGTTTCTTCATTCCACTTCAATTTATCATCAGGAACAGTTAGTCCAATAGCCTTAGCCTGTTCAACTGTTCTATCGATGAATCGCTGACGTAAATCGTCGTTAGTATACAACTTCACCTTCCATTTCATAAGATCGGCACTGTTTGGCGACTCCTTATCAGACGGACCAAACATCATTAGAGATGGCCACCACCAACGGTTCATAGCATCCTGAGCCATTTCCTTTTGCTCTTGAGTACCTCTCATCAGATAGGCTAAAATCTGATAACCTTGTTTGTTATGAAAATTCTCTTCTCTGCAAATACGTAACATCGCGCGAGAATATGGTCCGTAAGAACACTTGGCCAATACCGTTTGATTTACGATTGCGGCACCATCTACTAACCAACCAATTGCACCGATATCGGCCCAAGTTAAAGTTGGATAATTGAAAATGGAAGAATATTTTGCTTTCCCTGCCAATAACTGATCAATCATTTCGGAGCGATCCATGCCTAATGTTTCAGCAGCACTGTAAATGTATAAACCATGACCGGCCTCATCTTGAACCTTTGCGATTAGGATTGCTTTTCGTGCTAAAGAAGGTGCTCGCGTTATCCAATTCCCTTCAGGCAGCATTCCAACAACTTCTGAATGAGCATGTTGCGACATCATTCTTAACAATTGTTTACGATACTTCTCAGGCATCCAATCTTTGGGCTCGATTACTTTACCGGCTTGAATACTATCGTTGAATGCATTTTCCATTTCGGATAAATCATCCGTTTTAACATTTATGTCCATCGATTTAAATAGTCTTATTAACTTTGCTAAAATAATAGTTACGACTAACCTACGCAAATGAGATTCGTCAGATTAAAATAACATTTTTTTGAACTTAAAGTTTACACGAAGATGTTAAGATTTTGTGTAACATCGTAGAAAATTTGCTGTAGCACTTCAACACTAATGAGAATAGCCTTTAACAAACGAAACAGATTTATGATAAAGATTCAACAATCTTTTATTGCATTGACCTTATTATTTCTTTTAGGGTCTTGTAGAAATGTATTGGAGGTGACTTATTTTCAGCAATCTAAGGACACCGCGGTAGTAAGCAAACAAAAATTTATTGAAGAACATTATGTCACAGTAATACAACCTTACGATATTTTATCCATTTATGTTAGCAGTTTAAATCCGGAGGCTACAGCATTCTTTAACGTGTTTAACAAATCAGAAGGACCAACAGTTGGAGACAGCTACTCTACTCGACCCAATGTTGGCTATTTAGTGGATGCCGAAGGAAATATTGATATGCCATTGGTTGGAAAAATTAAATTAGTAGGCTTATCGACAATCCAAGCAAAGGACTATATCCAAAAGCAATTGGAAAAATACTTGCAACAGCCAAGCGTAAGAATTTACTTTGAAAACTTCAAAGTAACTTTACTTGGGGAGGTTACGAACCCTGGAGTTTATACAGTTACCAATGAAAAACTCACATTACCCGAGGCAATTGGATTAGCTGGCGACTTATCTATTTATGGAAATAGAAAAGATGTAATGCTTATTCGCGAAGTAAAAGGAGAAAAGATTTACATCCCTATTGACTTAACCAGAAGAGATTTGTTTTATTCGCCATATTACTACTTGCATTCAAATGATATTTTATACATTCCTCCAGTGAAAGGAAAAGTATCTCAGTCAGACAACTTCTATAGAGTAGCTCCTTTACTTATTAGCTTAGCAACGTTAGGCGCATTTGTGTTATTTCGCAGATAACATTATTAAATACAAAATCAACCATTACGATGAACCAGGAGAATCCAAACGTGCACGATTACAAAATAAACAACCCCAATAACGAACAACAGAATGAAGGCGAAAACACCATTAATATTTCGCAAATAATTAATAAGTATTTTTTACGCTACTGGTACCTTTACATCTACACATTAAGTATTGCTTTAGTTTCTGCTTACTTTTATAATTGGTACGCAGACAAAGTCTATTTTTCTTCTTGCACTGTATTAATTAAAGATGAAAAGAAGAATGTTAACAGTAGTGATCTATTAACTCAACTAGGTGCTTTTAACAATGAAGGTGGAATTGAAAATGAAATCGGCATCATACGTTCAAGAATGCTTATTTCAAAAACAATTGAAGACTTACAATTATATAAAAGCTATTATTTAATTGGAGATTTAAAAACATCAGAAGTTTTTGCATTAAAACCATTTGATCTAAAAGAAGACACATTATATAGTCTGGCCTACAATGCTACTATTAATCTTGAAATATTAAGTAGTAACAAATACAAACTCTCTTATCAAAAAGGAAATGTAGAGCATATTGGATACTACCTGTTCAATCGAAAAATCAGCAATGATTTAGGAATATTTTCAATTGATAAGACTTCAGATTTTAGCCGACAACCTTACGATTCGAAAAACTTTTCGAAGCGAAAATTTATCATTCGTTTAGCTGACAAAAACATGCTAACCGATATTTATCAAACTGCCTTAAAAGCTGAACCTATCAGTAAGCAAGCATCGATGCTTCAGATTTCTATTCAAGGAGCCACGCCATCAAAGAATGAAGCTTTCTTAAATAAGCTTTGCGAGCTTTATGTTATGAAAGGAATTGAAGTAAAGAATGAATACGCGGTAAACACACTTAATTTCATTGAGCAACAATTAGGCGCATTAACGGGAGAAATAAATGAGAATGAAGTTAACGTAGAAAAATTCAGAGTATCTAGAGGAATTACTGATTTATCAATTGAAGCAAATGCCTATTTAGAAAGTGTAAAAAACTTCAATGGTCAAATTTCACAATTGGCAGTACAGAGCAGTTTCTTAGACTATCTAGGAGATTATGTAAAAACAGATAGCAAAAATTTAACTGGAAATATATCACCAGGAAGTATTTTAGTTAACGACCCGCTTTTACAAAGTTTGGTTCTTAAGCTTAATGAACTAGAGAATAAGAAAAAATCTCAGTCCAACCTATCCAAAGAAGATAACCCTTTGATGGTAAGTTTGAATACAGAGATTGCAACCACCAAAGCAGCATTATCAGAAAATATTAAATCGTTAAAAAGTGGAATCACCGCCTCGCTTAATGAATCTAAAACTCAAAGAAGTGAAGTTGAAGATAAATTAAGAAGGTTACCTACTGCTCAGCGCGAGTTGCAAGGAATGTTAAGAGGATCCAACATTAAAGAACAACTTTATTCTTACTTACTACAGAAAAAAGCAGAAACAGCAATTTTATTGGCCTCAACAACTGCCGATAATCGTGTGATTGATAACGCAAGAACATTCATAAAACCACTCAAGCCAATAAAGAGTTTAAGCTATACTATTGCTGTTTTATTCGGATTAATTCTACCTGCATTATTCATCTACATCAGAACAGCTTTTAATGATCGTATTATCGACCGTAACGACTTGGATGCAAGAACGAATATTCCGGTAATTGGCATGATAGGATTAAGCGCATCGAAATCAAGTTTGGTCGTAACTGAAAAACCTAATTCCCATATCTCTGAAGCATTCAGAACCATCCGTACCAACTTACAATACTTCAATCAAGGAAATCAAAAAGCGACTATTCTAGTAACATCGTCTATTTCTTCGGAAGGAAAAAGTTTTACATCCGTAAACCTTGCTTGCATGATGGCAATGTCGGGACGTAAAACAATTCTTGTAGGTTGCGACTTACGTAAGCCGAAAATTACAATTGGCTTTGACTTCGTTTCTGAAATTGGTTTAAGTAACTATTTGATTGGATTAAATTCTGAAAAAGAAATTATTCAAAACTCGGGTACAATTCCTAATCTGGATATTATCTTGTCAGGGCCTAAGCCTCCTAACCCATCTGAATTAATCATATCACCTAAGATGGATGAGTTATTTGTTTATCTGAAAGCAAACTACGACTACATTATTTTAGATACTCCGCCAATTGGATTAATTACCGATGCCATGGTATTATCGAAATATGTGGATGTAAATATTTATTTAGTTCGTCAGCGTGTAACTAGAAAGCAACACTTGGGCTTTATTAACAAACTATACAACGAAGGCAAACTGAAGAATGTATGCATTGTACTTAATGCAATTAAATCTTCCAGCAGCACTTATGGCTATGGTTATGGTTATGGTTATGGTTACGGATATGGCTACGGGTATGGTTACGGGTATTACGAAGAAGATAAGGAAAAGAGAAATTTAAAATCTACTATTAAAAAGCTTTTTAAACGAAAGAGTTCCAAAGCCTAACTTTACAAAGTAGACAATGAAACAAATTCGTGCTAAACTAAAATCTGTTTTAGACGGAGAAACACAAACACTTTTCAAAAACAGTTCGTGGGTATTTGTATCTAATGCATATGGTGTATTGCTCGCGTTCCTGCGTTCAATTGTTATTGCTCGCGGTTTAGGTGCCGAAATGCTAGGGATCTACTCAGTGATAATTGCTTTCGTTCTAACAATACAAGAAGTAATTAAATTGAACGTTCCTTTAGGAATTATAAAATTCGGAGCTCAATTTATTTCCCATAAGTCGCCAGAAAAAGTTGTTAGCCTACTAAAAAGAGGTGTTACCTATAGCATGCTTTCGGCATTGTTATCGGTAATAGTTATTGCTATAATCACACACTTTTTATATCCACACTTTTTTGATATTGAAGGATTACAAAAATTCATCATACTGTATGCAATAGTAAATGGTATTTGCTTTTTGGATAATATAGGCAGAGCGATATTGAAAATTTATTACCGATTTAAAGTGAATTCAATTGTTCAAATGGTAATGGATACAGTAGAGTTTACTGCAATAACATTCTCAATCTATTATTTCCCAAACAATCTTGATTATTTCTTCTATACTGTACTTGCAACCAAATTATTGAACTCAGTAATTTGTAATTTATCCGTGCTAATAGAATTAAGAAAAGATTTATTACCCTATTTTAAAACCCCTGTTAATGCCATTGAAAGTCATTATACTGAAATCAAACATTTTATTTTTGGACATTCATTTGGAAACACCTTGAAAACACTATTAAACCAAGGTGATGTTTTATTGCTGAATATTTGGGGTAGTCATGCAGCAGTTGGATTGTATATCGTTTCAAAAAAATTAGCCTATGCAATTTTAGCAGTTACAGATCCATTAGTAACTTCGGTATATCCACAATTTGCGCATCTTGTTTCTCAGAAAAAATTCTCGGAATTAAAACTCATGATTAACAAAATAACTAAGCTTGCTTTAATACCTGTTACTTTTTTCTTAGCATTTGTTTTTATCTTTAAAGGACATATTATCACGTTGATTTATGGAGAAGAATTTCGGGCTGCGGCAAGTACATTCTTTATTCATTTCATTGGAGCTGCGCAAGGATCTTTGTTTTTTTGGTGCTTACCAATGATTCAGGGATTAGGCCTTACCTACCTTCGTTTAAAAAGTTATGTTATTGCAATCATAATTGACCTGATATTAGCTTGGACATTAACACCTCAATTTGGAGCCAATGGGGTTGCAATAGGATTATTAGCCGCTAACTTAACTACAACTGCCTATTTCGTATATTACACCAATAAAAAGATTAATTCGGAAATCAACTTATCGCTTTCCACAACTTAATTCAATATGACTATTAAAAACGCAAGTACGATGTTAGCAGCATTAAAAAACCCAATAGCTGCTATAAAATTTAAACTCGGAAATAAGTCTGCAATGCATGATGCTGTTATATTGGACAGCGTAAAACATTTATGGGGCCCAAATGCAGATTTAACACCTTGGAAAAACGCATTGAAAGAACTTAAGAATAACGATTTAATAGCCCCTAATAAAAACATACATCAAACCATAGTTGGCAATAATTTAAATACCACATTTGGAAAATGGATTTATTGCTGCATAAGAGTTACTAAACCCAATACAGTTATAGAAACAGGTGTTGCACACGGTTACTCTTCATGGATTATTTTGAATGCGCTTAACAAAAACAATAAAGGTGTCTTGTATAGCATCGACCTTCCTAACAACGATACAAATAGCGATTATAATTTTAAAGAACAACCAACCACTGGATGGCTTGTCCCTGATACATTAAAAGATCGTTGGAAGCTTAATTTAGGTGATGCTAAAGTTTTACTGCCTGAAATACTAAACGAAATAAAAGATCTCGATATCTTTTTTCATGATAGCGATCACAGTTACGAACACATGAAATATGAATTTGAAACCTCATATCCATTTATTGTAAACGGAGGACTCTTATTAAGCGATGATGTGCATAAAAATGTAGCATTTTCAGAATATGTAGCTACTAATAATTTAAAAGCACTTCAGTTTAATAAAGGTGGAGCTGCTATAATTAAAAAATAAGTGAATACAGTTTACATCTACATATCACCTTACGACATTCTTCGACCTAGAACAAACCAGGTAAGCGATGTTCGTTTTTGTGATGGATTTTTGCAGAATGGCAGAGTCATTCATCTAGTTGTTCCTTTCGTTAAGCGAGAAGACAATATTTCAAAAGAGGAAGTCCCCCAAATCTATGGTGTATCAGATAAACTAAATATTCATTATTTAAAAACTGATTTTAAGTCAGATGTAAGCGGCAAAATAAACTTATTTAAAATTATCATTCTAAATTATCTTCAGATAAGAAAACTTACAAGAGATAAAAAATGTAATTATGTAGTTATTTCAAGAAGTATTGCCATTCTATTTCCGTTCTTAATAACAAAAGCTTTTAACAGAAAAAAATTGAAATTCACCTATTGGGCTCATGACTTTAGCAAGAAAAAACTATTCCGTTGGGCTTATGGACTATGTGATAATATCATTGGAACTAATTCATCAATTATCAACTCGATTAATAAATCAACTAACTATCCAATAAACAGAACAATCATTTCTTCGAATCCAATTACGCAAAATCAGGCGGATGATTATATGGAGAAAATAGCGGCAAGAACTATTCTTAAAATTGATTCTAAAAAACCAGTTGTTGTTTATACCGGTAAACTTGCAATTGATTACAATCTAGAAATAGAATATATACTTAAGGCTGCTAAAAAACTACCAGACTATACATTTATTTTCACTGGAGGAAAACCAATCGCAGTAGATTATTGGAAAGGATGGTGCAATGAAAAAGGGATTAGCAATGCAAAATTCACAGGTTACATTAACGACTATCAAAAAATCAAGTATTATCAGTTTGCTGCAGATGTTCTTGTTTCCTACTATACAAAACAAGGACACGATGTAAGCTATAACTTCCCAAACAAAATTTGTGAATATATGTTAACGGGCAATCCGATTATAACTCCCAACTACCCTGCAACACAAGATATATTAAATGAACATAACTGCTATTTTACAGCACCAGAAAACGAAACTGAATTAGCCAAGACAATAAAAATAGCGATTGAAGATAAAGAAAAGTCGACGGCCATTGCTAATCAAGCAAGGTTTGATGTTAAACAAAACACTTTCAAGATCAGAGTCTCAAGCATCATTAATTTTTTAGAAAGCAATGAATAAACTTTCAAAATATTTGAGTTATGGTTATAACACTAAAGTAGGTAAATTAGCTAGCCTTATTTTACCCGAAAATATTTCTATTTACTTCAACGATTTAACTAATGACACAGCATCAAATCATATCTCAAATGATTTAATTAGTTTAAATCAGATTAAATCTAATAATTACTGTGTTAATCAAATAAAAGACATTTGTCAAAATTCAAATTTGGAAGGTGTTTTTAGTTGTTATGTTTTTGGAAGCATAGCAAGCAATGATACAAACTCATACAGCGATTTTGATGGGATTTTAATCTACGACGAGCATAAATTAAATAGCAACAAGCAAATCTTTCAGCTGCGACGACTAATCAAAAAAATCAATTTATATTCACATCTACAAGATAGTTTACAGCATCACGGAATTTTAGTTATTGGAACAAATGAATTGGCAAACAAAAATGATGAACTAATTTTCAATCTACTAAAAGAAGCATTGTTAATATACGGTGGGCCAGCTCAGAGTAAACCGCAAGAAAACAGAAACTGTTACACTGGTCCATTTATTAAACTTAAAAAAAGTATTCTTCATAAATTAAACAATGAAGAGAAATGGGACAACCAATACTACTTTAAAAATATGCTCAGCGAATTATTACTATACCCCTGTTCATATTTGCAATTTAAAAACCAGAAATACATTTCTAAAAAAGATAGTTTTGAAATGATTAAAGACATCTTCAACAAGCAAGATGTTCAAACAATAAATCAATTAGAACAAATCAGGCTAAATTGGAAACAGGAAAAATTGAACGAGTCGTCAATTAATCAACGTACCATTGCCTCCTTTAAAAAAACACAAAAGACCTCAATAAAAGATATTGATACGATGAAATCAATCAAGTTAAGACTGATTGAATTACTAAACAGTAAAGGATGATTAAAATAGCATTTATAGTCGATAAAGGGTTTATGCAATCAATCGTAGAGAGATGCAGAAAACAACTATTATCTGATTTTAATTGCAGCATTGATAGTATTCAGTGGAACCATGATTTACGAAAAAACTTTCCAAAAGCGAAAGTGTATGATTATGTAATTAATTTCACCACCCATACGTTTTTTAAAAAAGAGTATGATCTTGACAACTTAATTCAAATCCCAATTATTTCTAATTTAAGAGCAGGTGTTTCTCGTGAACTTTATCAAGGTATAATTAATAATAGCGAGAGTTTCTTAATCAACACAATAAAATCATACGCAGGCAAACAATCTATTCAAATTCATGAACATCATTATTTAATCATTCATCATTCCTATAATCGTTCATTTAAGTTTATTAGTGATAAAATACCTGCATTATTGGTTGAATCTATCAAGCGATACAAAAATACCAATCAAATAATCTGGCAAGATAACCATCCTAAATCGATACCAACAAGACAATACAACTTTGCAATTTTTCTAAACAAAATAAAGCACTATCTGAAAACATATTTTACCTACCACTATTGGAAAACAGGTATTATTGATAGTACTATTTCAGAAGTAATAAAGAATAAAACACTTTTAAAGCAACCAAAGTGGATTTATACAGAAAACAAACGAGACTTTATCGCTGACCCATTTGGATTCACAACGAGCAATGGTGATTATATTATCTATGAAAAATTTAATTCAATAACTAGAAAAGGACATATTGAAGTTGCAGATAGAATAACACATAAAGTTGTTTTTAAGTTAAAAGCAAACTTTCATTTCAGCTATCCTTTTGTATTTGAAGATAAAAATGAGATTTACATTATTCCTGAAGTACATCAAACCAATTCTATTGATTTGTATAAATGGAATGACGATAAACAAGAAATGATATTGGTTAAGACCATGATTGATGATTTTCCTGGTGTAGATAATTCCATATTGAAGCACAATAATAAATACTGGCTGTTTTGCACAACATCAAAACATAAAATGTCGGATCATCAGTTAAACCTTTTTTATGCAGATGAACTTACAGGAGATTGGACACCGCATCCACTCAACCCTATTATCACATCTATTGTAAGTGCACGACCTGCTGGTAGTTTTATAAAATCAGGAGATAAAATAATTCGACCATCACAAAACAGCGGATTAACTTACGGAAATAAAATAGTATTGAATGAAATAACTGAACTAACTGAAACAACCTATTCAGAAAAAAGAGTTGAAGTAATTGCACCAGAAGATTTCAAAAATAAAAATATTGTTGGAGTACATACCATTAGTACCATAGGCAATTATACTTTAGTAGATGCTAAGTTCACAGGATTTAAAATTGGAAAACTTCATTTTTAATATGCAGATTATCAACTATCCTTTAACTGGTTATCAAAAAGAAGATTATTTTGATTTGTATGATCATGTTGTTGATTCGTTGAAGAACAATGCTGAAGTTAAGTGCATTTGTACTTTTGGTGGTGTTAATCAGCCTGGCATTTCAGATATCGACCTACTGATTGTATTTAAAAATGGGAGCTCTTTTAGTGGTGATATCATATCAGATTTAAGTGCTAAAGAACAATCATTATTTACGCATGGCATCATGGCCTTATCAGAGCAGCATTGGTTTCAGAATAAAGCATTTGCTATGTGGGATAATCAGAAATTATTAGTTGGAGAAGAACCTTTAGGAGAAGAAATTTATGTTAATGAAACTGAATTAACCATACTTAAAAAACAAACTGCATTAGAGTTTTTGTTTACGAATTATATCGACTTGACTTTACAAAACGAATATGGAATTATTAAATTAAGAGATTTATTACAACATACCAAAGGAATTATCTACGATCTAAATTATCTGCACTTAACTAATACACCAATACATAAGTTTATTACGCAAGCAACAGAATGGATTACTAACTGGCATTTGCAACAACCAAGAGATGAAGAATTGATAAAATGGTTTAAAGCATTTTACAAAGCTTACTCTGAATTTATCCAATCCATATTTGATTCAAACAAAATTTATTTGCCAATATTTGTTAAAAGAAATTTTTCTAAGAACATTGCTTTAAAAGAAGCCACAGTTATAAAATATACACGAAGTGGAATACTTTTACCCTCCGTTGTTGCGCCAATAGGGCAAAAAAAAGTACTGAAGTTACTGAACAAGTTAAACAAGTTTGAGTTTTCAATACCCAGTACGGATATTGCTGAAAATAGTATCTTAGAAAAGCGAATTCAGTTCTTCAAAGAAATGAAAATGTATAATCAACTACATTTTCCAAAACTTGGATTACTTACTACCAGTTTAATGTCAAAATTAGTTTAACAATGGAATTTAAAAACCCTGGTGCATTAATTGAAAATAATTGGAGATACGATTTCTTAAAAGACTATTTTAAGAATAATCCATTTAATGAAGCGACTCTTCTTGATTTAGGATGTGGTCCACGCCCCTACTATTCTATTTATAAAAACTATTTCGACAAATCAATTGGTGCAGAAATGGCGGATATGCCTTTTCCGCAAAAAGCTATCGACATTTATTGCTCTGCCACTGATGTACCGTTGCCTGATGAAAGTATAGATTGTATTTTGTGTACAGAAGTAATGCAGGATATGAAAGAACCATCCGAATTAATTAATGAATGTTATCGTTTATTAAAAAAAGGCGGGACCTTAATTCTTACAACACCCTACCTTGTCCCTATTGCTGATGGTGAATGGGATAATTATCGTTTCACACAGTACGGTTTAAAATACACAATTGAAAAAGGAGGATTTAACGATTTAGTTGTTTATCCTGTAAGTGATGTAGTTGGTGCAGGAATTACACTTCTTGTTAAACCAATCTTGCGCCTCTGGAATATATTAGCCAAGGCAACACGTATTAATTTCTTGCGCCAGTGGTATAATCCATTGCTGTTTATTACCGTAATGATTCCTCAATTACTTTACATGGCCATACGACCATTACCTATTTTCAAATCAATACTTAAAAAATTCAGCTACGGACCAATAGGTTATATTACGGTATCAAAAAAATAAGATGAAGGTTTTACATATCATTTGGTCGTCGAATATTGGTGGGATAGAAAGTGTTGTGCTTAATTTAGCTATAGCACAACAAAAGAATGGTAATGTAGAACCAACCATTTTCGCTGCAAAATCAGAAGGCCCTTTAATTGAAAAAGCGAAAGAGAAAAACATAGAAATTATAAGTGGAGACTTCAAAAAAGGGAATAACAATTTTTCAAAATTAAATATGTGTGTCAATTTATTTGCAAAGTTTGACATACTCCACCTTCATTCATTTAATCCCATTATTGCATTAGCTGCTATTCAATCAAAAAAGAAAATTGTTTATACTGAACATGGTAACTTTGCTTTCGAAAGAAAGCAAGGATTAGCAGAGCTGATCTCTAAAAAGCTACAGTACTATTTCTTAAATAAATTCACGCATCACATAACATTTAACTCCAACTTTTCGAAAGGTACCGCTATAGAAAGATATCAACTGACAAAAAAATCGTTAAGTGTGGTTTATAACGGTGTCGACTTACCTTCTTCGCTTCCAAATGAAAAACAAATTTCGGATATAATTCGAATTGGATTTGTAGGCCGACTAGTAGAGGTAAAACGAATTGACCGACTTCTTGAAACAATTGCAGCCATCAAAGATAAATCAACCATTAAAGTAGAACTAGTTGGTGATGGTCCCTTGAAGAATAAAATCTTACAACAAATTACTGCTACTAATTTAAACGATACTATTCAACTATTAGGTTTCAAAAACGACTTATCTACATATTACAATCAATGGGATTTGTTGATTGCCCCTTCTTCGAATGAGGCTTTCGGACTGGTAGCCATTGAGGCTTATTCGCATGGTTGTGCAGTTGCTGTTTTTAACGATGGTGGTGGATTAGCAGAATTAGTAAGTCAATGTGAACCTGAAATGGTTTTTAATACTACTAATGAACTAACCTTTTTTATTGAATCACTTATCAATAAAACAATCAACGTGAATGAAATCAACCTGATTAATAATCGCAGAGCTTTCGCGAAGAAATTCTCAATAGAACAAATGGAAGCTGGCATTAAACAAGTTTACTTATCTTTATAACATGTGTGGAATTAACGGATTTATGATGCTTGGAAATAACTTGCCAGTAGAGGCAAGTGAACACCTCGTAAAAATGAATCAACGAATTCAGCACCGAGGTCCGGATGATCAGGGGACTTATATCAATACAGATAAAGGCCTTGCACTTGGTCATTTACGACTAAGCATTATTGATTTGTCGGATGCAGGTCATCAGCCAATGTTTGATGAGCGAGGAAACTGCATTGTTTTCAATGGTGAAATTTATAATTATCAAACTATAAAAAAGGATATCTCCGATTATACTTTTAAATCGGACAGTGATACAGAAGTTTTATTACACCTTTATCAGAAAGAAGGACATACTGCATTGCATAAACTAAATGGAATGTTTGCATTTGCCTATTTCGATAATAAAAATAATGTATTGAAATTAGCAAGAGACAGAGCCGGAAAGAAACCTCTCTACTACTCTACTATGGGAGGTGTATTCTCCTTTTCATCTGAAATTAAAGCATTACTTGAATTACCTTGGATAAAAAAAGAACTTGACGAAGAGGCGCTTTATCATTTTTTAACTTTCAATCATATTGATTCACCATCCACATTTTTCAAAGGAATTAAAAAGCTTGGTGCGGGTGAATACATGACCGTTAGTGCAAATGGAATTGTAGAAAAGAGTTCTTTCTACGATATAAACTATCAAAATTTAACCCATACCTCCGAACAAACGATTGAACATACCTTGTTTGAAAAATTAAACAAGTCTGTTGACTTAAGAATGGTATCTGATGTACCAGTTGGCGCATTCTTAAGCGGCGGTGTAGATTCGAGTGCCGTGGTAGCGATGATGAGAGCAAGAACTGAGGGAACAATCAAAACATTTTCTGTAGGATTTGAAGGACAACCAGATTATGACGAACGCATTTATGCGCAGAAGATATCTAAACAATTCAACACCGAT
The DNA here is from genome assembly GCA_046052065.1 of Bacteroidota bacterium. Lineage (GTDB taxonomy): Bacteria > Bacteroidota > Bacteroidia > AKYH767-A > OLB10 > CAINEC01. Next base: position 65,595 of record JBJOND010000004.1, read on the forward strand.
CATTACGAAAAAATAGTTGGGAAAGAAGATATTGAAAACTTTTTACCTTCTATTGTTTCAATTTTTGATGAACCAATGGCTGATGCAACTTGCATTCCTGTATATTTCATTTCTGAATTAGCAAGAAAGCATAATACGATTGTTGTACAAACTGGTGATGGTGCGGATGAATTGCTGGCAGGCTATAATAGCTGGCAAAAATATGAGCAAATTTACCCTTATTACAATCTACTAAATAATATTCCTAAGAGTTTATTAAAACTTGCTTCCAATAGCATAGGTTATGATGATAACAAAACAGGGATTAAAGAAATAATTTACCGCGCAGCTAACGGACAAGAATTATTTTGGGGCGGAGCAAAAGCATTTAAAGAAAGTACCAAAAAGCAAATTCTATCTGCTGAATTTTTAAGTCATAATGGCTCGTTGGATTCGTATTCGGTAATTAAAAAACATTTAACCGCATTTGAAAAAATTCGCGACCAGCATATTTGGTTAAGTGATAAAGACTGGATGTGTTACCTCGGCTACAAGTATTTAATTCCTGCTAAATACCTCTATCGCATGGACCGAATTGGCATGGCTCATAGCATAGAAATAAGAAATCCCTTTTTAGATTACGAATTTGTAGACTACGCGCTATCGATTCCGTATTCATTAAAATCTAAAAACAAAATACCCAAGTACATTTTAAAAAAATCGTTAGAGGGTACTCTCCCAAACGATATCCTTTACCGTAAAAAAATGGGCTTTTGTGTACCATTAAGAGAGTGGTCACAAGATATCATCATCCGAAATATTGAAAATGATTTAAGTAGCTTTTGTAAAAATGCGGGCTTCTTTAGCGAGTCGGGATTAAGAACGCAAATTAATGCCATGAAAAATGGAAAGAAAGATTATACCAATAATCTCTGGACGATTTATTTTATCATGCAATGGTTTAAAAAATGGATGTAATGAAGAAGGTTGTATTAATTACCAATATTCCTAACCCCTACCGTGTTCCGTTGTTTAACGAGTTATCGAAGCAATTAAAAAATGAAAATACTCATCTAAAAATAATTTTTGCTACAAAAACTTACAAAAGAAGACTCTTTCAACTAAACGAAAATGATTTTCATTTTGATTATTGTTACTTAAATAATGAAGCCATCACTGTTGGCAACAATAGTGAAAACTCCTACTTTACCTACAAAGGACTTTTTGAGCAATTGAAAAATGAAAAACCGGACTCTATCATCGTTTCCGGATTTTCGAGTGCAACAGTAAAAGTATTTTCATACTCGTTATTTAATCGAGTACCATACATTATCTGGAATGGTTCAATAGCTAAAAAAGGCAGAAAAGATAGTTTCATCAGAACTTTACAAAGGAGATTTTTAACCTATTTTGCATCTGCATTTGTTGCATATGGGACAAAAGCAAAAACATACTTAATGAGTATGGGCGCATCCGAAGAAAAGGTTTTTATTGCCACCAATACTGTCGATACAAGTTTCTTTGAAAAGGAAACTGAAAAGCAAAGAGCTATTTTGGTTGATGATGGGATTCATCACTTTATTTATCTTGGATATTTAGTACCGAGAAAAAATGTTGGGCTTCTCATTGAGATTGCAAAAATTCTAAAAACTCAACGTAATGATTTCTGCATCGACATTTTAGGTGATGGGGAAAGTAAGAATGCTTTAGAATCAAAGGTGAAAGAATATCAATTATTAGATCAGATAAAGTTTCATGGATTTAAGCAGAAAGAAGAACTCCCACCCTACTTTGCCAAGGCAAAAGCGTTGTTGTTTCAAACGGACTTTGATATTTGGGGACTCGTATTGAATGAGGCTATGGCGGCTGGGGTACCTTGCCTATCATCGGTTAATGCTGGAGCGAGTGAAGATTTAATTGTAAATGGCGATAATGGATACATAGTAGATTATCAGGACAAGGCAGATATTATTGAAAAAATTAATTTTATTATCGAAAACCCTGAAAAAGCAAAGGAAATGGGGGCTCATGCTTCTTCATTTATTCGGAATAATGCTAATGTAATGATTTGTGCAAAAGGTTTTTTAAAAGCCATTCAATCGATAGAGAAAAATAAGTAAAGATTCATTAATATTATACCCTGATAAACTACAGTATAGCACTTCTGATAGCTATGTAGTTAATTAAGTTGAATTATGAATTTTAAAGCATGGATCCAGTGGTATCGATCATTAGAAATTACTCGAAAATGGTTTGTAATCCTAATTATCATTCGACCACTAATCGATAACTTTTACGAATTAAAACAAACCTCTGTATTAGCCAGTCCACTTTACATTGTTGGGGTACTTACGCCTGTTTTAATTTTAATGAGTTTTACATCTAAGAAATTTTTAAATTACAACAATGCACCTCAAGACTTCTTTTTAAAAGTTTTTGCCATATTTCTTTTTTTCAATTGTATTTACTTCTTTGTTAGTCAATTTTCAATTAACGCTCTCGGCGATTTAGTAAAATACACCACACCTGTCCTACTTTATTTTTATGCAAGAGCTTTTATTCAATCAAAAAAAGATCTCGATGGAATCTTATTTTCATGTTTAATTGCTTGTATTTTTCCTCTTGGGATGTTGGTATATGAATCTATTTTCAACCCAATTGCAATAGAATATATCAGTACTGGCCGTGGTGGCGGTTCACGTATTCGTGGTGCTTATGCAGATATTATGAATTATGCGGTGTACATTGTATTGTTTTTTATTATCATCAGTTATTGGTTTTTAACTAATCTTTATGTTAAATCGAAATTAAAAATCAATGGTATTCATGTAGCTGCAGTACTCATATTTGTTGTTTATGCCTTATCAAGAATTAAGCATGTATCTACGTGGACTGTAGTATTTGTTGTTTTCGTTTTACTGATGATTCACAACTTAAAAAATGCAAGAGGATTTATTTTCGTAGTAGTGCTCTTAACAATTATTTCAGCCTTCTTTGCAGAGAGTCTTTATAATTCGCAAATTGAACCATTGATTGGTAAAGAAATACGAGTTATTGAGGGTGAAAGTGAAACAAATTATGCATTCAATGGCCGTATGAGTAGATGGGAACGTTATTTTGAAATATGGGAGCAGATGCCAATGACGAATCACTTTATTGGAATCACCACAGCTAACTTCCCTGAGACTGATAATATGATTGGTGCAGGTATGCACTCTGACTATGTTAGATTATTGTTTTTAACTGGATTTATTGGTGTTGGTGCTTATGTGGTTTTCATTTTGACAATAGGAGCTAAATATTCTAAATTAAAAATGGCAGAGAAATTTCTGCTATCAGCAACTGTTTGTTCGCTACTTTTATGGTCGGTTAGTACAATACCTACCTTGTATGCCCCATTAATCTATTTTACTTACCCAGTGTTTGCTTATGCACTACTTCCTAAAAAAATGCTGTATTCATGAGCGATAAAAAAAACATATTGCT